>NZ_JODF01000028.1:0-158781 GCF_000717945.1 Streptomyces sp. NRRL S-920 | reverse complement strand
GCCGCAGTGATGGGGTCTCCCCTGCTCGAGCGAAGCCGAGAGCTTGGGGAAGTGCCAGACCCCGCGGCCGCGGCATGATCCGCCGGACAGGCCCTAGGGGCCGCAAGGGTAGGGGGTCCGCCGGGCGGGCGTCCGGCCGGGCGGCAAAGTGGTCGAGGGCTTCTCCGTACGCCTCTAAGGTGGCCTTCCGGTGAGGAACCGGTGAGGAGCATGGGGGCTCCGGGGAGCTGCGGAGGGTTTGTGGGCAAGCGAAGGCGCGCCGCCGAGCGCAAGGGCGTCGGATTCAGGAACACCCGGGTGCATCCGGGTGTGCTCGGCGGGGCGGCGGTCGTCGTCGTGTGCGGGGTCGGGGCCACCGCGTTCGCGCTCTCCGGCGGCTCGGGGCCCGGCGGGTCCGGCGGTGACGCGAAGCCGGTGCCCTCGGGGCCTCCGACGTCCGCCGAAGTGCGCCACACCGCGCGGGCGTTCCTCGCGGCGTGGGCCGAGGGCGACGTGGCCAGGGCCGCCGCGCTGACGGACGACCGTACGGCGGCAGAGAAGGCGCTGACCTCCTACCGCGAGGAGGGCCACCTCACGAAGGTCCGGCTGACCCCCGGCAAACCGGCCGGGCGGGCGAGCGCCGAGGTGCCGTTCAAGGCGGCCGCCACGGTGTCGTACAAGAAGCGGAGCAAGCCTTTCGCCTACGAGTCCGAGCTGACGGTGGTGCGCAGGAAGAGCGACGGCAGGACGCTGGTCGGCTGGCGCCCCTCGGTCCTGCATCCGGAGCTGCGGGCGGGCGACCGCCTGGTCACCGGCGAGGCGGGCGATCCGCCGATCAAGGCGGTGGACCGGGACGGCGGGGAGCTGACGGCGGCCAAGTACCCGTCGCTGGGCACGGTCCTCGACGGGCTGCGCGAGAAGTTCGGCAAGAAGGCCGGCGGCACGGCGGGCGTAGAGCTGCGGGTGGTCCGGGCGGACGGCGGGGACGACGCCGCGAAGTCCGCGCGGGGCGGGGCCGCCTCGGCGAAGAAGGACGACGCGAGGTCGAGGCCCGACAAGACACTGCTGGCCCTGTCGCCCGGCACCCCGGGGACGCTCAGGACCACGTTCAGCGGTTCGTTGCAGTCGGCGGCGGAACGGGAGACGGCACGGCGCAAGCTCGCGTCCGTGGTCGTCGTCAAGCCGAGCACCGGCGAGATCCTGGCCGCCGCCAACTCCAACCCGACCGGCTTCAACACGGCCTTCCAGGGTTCCCTCGCGCCCGGCTCCACGATGAAGGTCGTCAGCGCGTCGATGCTGCTGGAGAAGAAGCTCGCCGGGGTGGACAAGAAGCACCCGTGCCCGAAGTACGAGACGTACGGCGGCTGGAAGTTCCAGAACGACGACAAGTTCCAGATCAAGAACGGCACGTTCCGGGCGAGCTTCGCGCGCTCCTGCAACACGGCCTTCATCAGCCAGGCCAAGAAGCTGGAGAACGACTCGCTGACCAGGCAGGCGCAGGACGTCTTCGGGCTCGGCCGCGACAACTGGTCGATCGGTGTGCCGACCTTCGACGGCGCGGTCCCCGTGCAGAGCCACGCCCAGATGGCCGCCTCGTTGATCGGGCAGGGCGGGGTGCGGATGAACCCGCTGAACATGGCGTCGGTGGCGGCGACGGTGAAGTCGGGCACGTTCAGGCAGCCGTACCTGGTCTCGCCCGACGTGGACGACCGCGAGCTGGCGACAGCGCCGCGCAGGATGTCGGGGGCGACGGCGTCGGCGCTGCGGGACCTCATGCACTACACGGCGGTGTCCGGCACCGCGGTGAAGCCGATGCGGGGCCTCGGCTCCGACACGGGCGCGAAGACGGGCTCGGCGGAGGTCGACGGTCAGAAGAAGCCGAACGGCTGGTTCACCGCGTACCGGGGCGACCTGGCGTCGGCGGCGGTCGTGCAGCAGGGCGGCCACGGCGGGGATTCGGCGGGCCCGCTGGTGCGGGCGATGCTGCTGGCCGGGGACTGAGCGTAGGGCGTGTGCGCAGAGTCCCTTGCCACCTTGCCTGCGTCGCGACGCCCGGCACGCACTCGCGCCGCGTCGGCCGAAAGCCCGAGTACGGCCAGTACGAGGGCATCCGTCCGCCATGCCGAGCGCACGCACGCACCGGACGCCGCGGCGCCCGCCCTGCGGGGCGGCGAACGACGGGACTTCGCGGACACGCCCCAGGGCCGACGCGAGGCGGCCCCCGCGGACACGCCCCGGGGCCGACGCGAGGCGGCCCCCCGTGTCCGGCATGCGGATACGCGGTCGCATGTCCCGTACACCGACCGCTAGCGTGCCGGGCATGAGCGCCACAGAGTACGCCGAGCCGACCGGATCCGCCGCCTCCACCGAGTCCGCCGCCCATCCCCGTTTCGCCGCCGCCCTGCGCGAGTTGGGCCTGACCGAGGTGATCGGCCGGGCCCGCCGCTTCCCGGAGCAGACGCGGACCGCGCAGGAGGCGGCGGCCGCGATCGGCTGCGAGCTGAGCCAGATCTGCAAGTCCCTCATCTTCGCGGCGGACGGGGTGCCGGTCCTGGTCCTGATGGACGGCGCGTCGCGGGTCGACGTCGACCTCGTACGCCGGGAGTTGGGCGCGGAGAAGGTCACCCGCGCCAAGGCGGACGTCGTCCGGGAGACCACCGGTTTCGCGATCGGCGGCGTGCCGCCCTTCGGACACGCCACCAGGACCCGGGTCCTCGCCGACCGCTCCCTCCTCGGCCACGACGTGGTGTGGGCGGCGGCGGGCACCCCCCACGCCGTCTTCCCGATGGCCCCCAAGGCACTGATCGCCCACGCGGGCGCCGCTCTGGTGGACGTGCGCGAGACCGCGAAGTGACTCCGCTGGTCGCGGCGGCGGTGCTGCTCGCCGCCGTCACGCACGCCAGCTGGAACGCGATCGCCCACCACATCACCGACAAGCTGGTCGGCTTCACGCTGATATCCGGCGGCGGCACGCTGATCGGCCTGCTCCTGGCCCCCTTCGCCGCGGTCCCGGCGGCGGGGGCCTGGCCGTATCTGATCGTCTCCGCGCTCATCCACGCCGGCTACTACGCCCTGCTGATGCGGTCGTTCAGGCTCGGCGACTTCGGCCAGGCGTACCCGATCGCGCGCGGCACGGCCCCGCTGGTGGTCACCGTGCTCGCGGCGCTCTTCGCGGGCGAGGTCCCGGACGCCTGGCAGGCGGCGGGCATCGCGGTGTCCTGCGCGGGCCTGACGGGCCTCGCCCTGTGGGGCATACGGGGCTCGGGGCGCCGCCCGGACTGGCCGGCGCTCGGCGCGGCTCTGGCGACGGGCGTCTCCATCGCGGCGTACACGGTGGTGGACGGCCTCGGTGTCCGCGCCTCCGGCTCCTCCTTGGGCTACATCGCGTGGCTGATGATCCTGGAGGGCGTCGCGGTCCCGCTCTACGCGGCGTACCGCTGGCGCGGCGACCTGCCCTCGAAACTCCGCCCGTTCGCGGCGGTGGGCCTGCTGGGCGCGGCCCTGTCCGTTGCGGCGTACGGCCTGGTCCTGTGGGCCCAGACGCGGGCGCACCTGGCCCCGATCTCCGCGCTCCGGGAGTCCTCGATCATCGTCGGCGCGGCGATCGGCGCGCTCTTCTTCAAGGAACGGTTCGGCACACCGCGGCTGGTGGCGGCGGGGCTGATGGTGGTGGGGATCGGGTTGATGCTGCACGCGGGGTAGGTGCCCGCGGCCTCACTCCGGTACGAGCGCGACGGGCAGCCGGGCGCACCGGCGACAGGCCCGGGCCGAGGTGGCCACTGTCGCGTGGGCGGCTGCCGCGAGGGCGCCGGCGAAGGCGAGCAGCGGCCAGTCGGCGGCGAGGGCCGCCGCCAGGGCGAGCGCGAGGGTCGCGGCCGCCATGGCCCCGCTCGCGGTGGTGCCGGCCCAGGCGACCACCAGCGGGAGCCGGCGTGGCGTGGGAAAGCGGCGGGCGAGGCTGCCGGTGGCGGCCAGGGTCGCCGCGGCCAGCAGCGCGGCGACGGTCGCGACGGACGCCAGGTGGACGGCGAGCAGTTGGGCCGTGCGGGGCAGGTACGCGGTCAGGTCGTGGCCCGCGGTCCTCGCCAGGTACCAGCAGCCGATCAGGAACGGGGCGGTGAGCGTCACCGCCCGCGCGGTGTGCCGGGCCTGGGCGACGGTCAGCTCCCGCTGGCAGCTGGGGGCGAGTTCGCCGACGGACCCGAACTCCCGCACCGCCCGCCGGGCGGCCTCCTCCTCGGGGAGCCCCGTCTCGGCATGCGCCGCGGCCGTGTCGACGAGTCCGTCGCGTATCTCGTCGACCAGCCGGGCCTTGGCCTTGGCGGGGCCGTGCAGAGCGGCGGACAGGTCGGCCGCGTACTCCTCGACGAGGCGCCCTGTGGCGTTCACGTGGCGAGTCCGGGCCGCGTGCCGGGGTTCAGGACCGAGCCGATCGCCGCGGTGAACTCGCTCCACGCCGCCCGCTCCCCGGCCAGCGTCGCCCGGCCCGCGTCCGTCAACTCGTAACACCTGCGCCGCCTTTCGCCCTCCGACTGCCAGCTGCTGCTCAGCAGGCCGAGCCGCTCCAGGCGGTTCAGCGCGGGGTAGATCGTGCCCGTACGCAGTTCCAGTACGCCGCCGCTGCGGCGCTGCACCGCGGCGATGATCGCGTAACCGTGCAGCGGGCCCTGTTCCAGCACGGCCAGCAGCAGCCCGTCGAGGTGCCCTCGCACCGCATCCGCCTTCATGAGTAGGCAGCCTACACAAGAGGGGAGTAGGCAGTGTATGTATTGGCAGCCAATACATACGCTCGCCCTGGAGGAACCCGTGACCAAGCTGCTCCTGTCCATCCACGTCCTCGTGGCGATCCTCGCCGTCGGGTCGATCACCGTGGCCGCGTCGATGTTCCCGCGGCGGGCGCTGCGGGCGATCGGCGGCGAGGGGCCGGGGGTCGCCGCGCTGCTGCACCGGGTCTGCCGCGGTTACGCGCTCGCGGGGATCGCCGTACCGGTGTTCGGGATCGCCACCGGGGCCCAGCTGGGTGTCCTCGGCGACGCGTGGCTGATCGTCTCGCTCGTCCTGACCGGGATCGCGGCGGCGCTTCTGGGGCTGGTGATCCTTCCGGGGCAGCGGAAGCTGCTGGCTCTGGCGGAGGGCGGGGACGCGCAGCGCGAGGGTGCCGAGGTGGTGGCGGGCAGGGATGCGCAGCGCGAGGGTGCCGAGGTGGTGGCGCGGCCCGCCGCCGCCCGGCTGGCGATGCTCACCGGGATCTTCAACCTGCTCTGGGCGGTCGTCGTCGTCCTGATGATCGTCCGCCCCGGCTCCACCACGGGAGCGTGAGCCCCATGCGCACCCTGCGCCTCGCGGCCACCGCCGAGGCCGCCTCGCTCACCCTCCTGCTGGGCAACCTCCTCACCGTCCACGCACCCGCGCTCTCCACACTGCTCGGCCCGCTGCACGGCACGGCGTACCTCGTCGTCATCGCGGCCACGTGGATGATCCCGCCGACCGCCGCGCCGGGCGCCCGGTGGCGCGCGCTGGTGCCGGGCGTCGGGGGCCTGCTCGCCCTGCGGCGGATCGGGGGCCGGGCCTCCGCGGGCCAGTGAGCGCCTGACTTACGCCTCCCGCAACGCCCGCACCAACGCCTGTGCGCGCGGGTCCGCCGTGACGCTCTTGTTCATTCCGTTCGTCACATAGCCGAACGCGGTCCCCGACTCCGGGTCGGCGAAGCCGAGTGCGCCGCCCCGGCCGGGGTGGCCGAAGGAGCCGGGGGCGAGGAGCGGGGACGCGCCGCTGTGCAGCATGTAGCCGAGGCCGAAGCGGGTGGGGACGACCAGGACGCGGTCGGGTCCCGCGGACGCCTCCGCGCGGGCCAGCTCCACCGTCTCCGGAGTGAACAGCCGTCGGCCGCCGTCCACTTCGCCGATCAGCGCGGCGTAGAAGCGGGCCAGGCCGTCGGCCGTGGCGACGCCGTTGGAGGCGGGCAGGGCCGCCGCCCGGTACGCCGGGTCGTTCTCGTCCGGCAGGGGGTCGATCGCCCCGAAGGCGCGGCTGGTCAGCGAGGCCGGATCCGCGTAGGCCTCGGCGACGTTCCGCTTGGGCCTCACGCGCAGGCCGCCCGGTCCGGCCGGCGCTTGGACGCGGCCCATCCGGCCGGCCCGCGCCGCCTCCGCTTCCGGCAGCCCCACCCACAGTCCGAGGCCGAGCGGCCGGGCGATCTCGGCGTCGATCCACTCCCCGACGGCCTTGCCCGTCACGCGCCGCACCAGCTCGCCGGTGAGCCAGCTGTAGGTCTGCGCGTGGTAGCCGTGGTCGGCGCCCGGCTCCCAGAAGGGGGCCTGCGCCGCGACCACCGCCGCCGCGAGGTCGGGGTCGAGCGCCTCGGCGGGCGTCAGCGGGCGGTCCAGGGCGGGGACGCCCGCGCGGTGGGCGAGGATGTGCCGCACCAGGACGCCGTCCTTGCCGCGCGCCTTGAACTCCGGCCAGTAGGCGCCGACCGGCGCGTCCAGGTCCAGCTCGCCGCGCTGGTGGAGCAGGAGCAGGGCGGCGGCGGCCACGCCCTTGGTCGCCGAGCGGACGACCTGCGCGGTGCCGGGCCCCCACGGGGCGTCGCCGGCCGCGAGGTCCCCGTCGACGTCCTTCGTGCCGCCCCACAGGTCCACGACCTTGCGCCCGTGCCGGTAGACCGTGACGGCGGCCCCGCGCTCCCCGCGCTCGGCGAAGTTGCGTACGAAGGCCTCCCGGACCTCCTCGAACCCGTCGGCGGCCCAGCCCTGCACCCCACCCATGAAGTCGTCCATGCCGAGACCAACAGCCGCCATCAGCCGCTGATTCCCCGACTTCTCGCCTTTGTCGCCTTCGGATCGAAGCCGAAGGGCAGCTCCAGGCGGTGCTCGCTCATCAGCTCCTCATCGCCGAGGAGATCGCCCGTGGGGCCGTCCGCCACGATCGTCCCCCCGCTGAGGATCAGGGCGCGGGGGCACAGCTCCATGGCGTACGGCAGATCGTGCGTGACCATCAGGACCGTGACGTCCAACGACCGCAGGATGTCGGCGAGTTCGCGGCGCGAGGCCGGGTCGAGGTTGGACGAGGGCTCGTCGAGGACGAGGATCTCCGGTTCCATGGCGAGGACCGTGGCGACCGCGACCCGGCGGCGCTGGCCGAAGGAGAGGTGGTGCGGCGGGCGGTCGGCGAACTCCGCCATGCCGACCTGGGAGAGGGCGTTCAGCACACGGGCCTCCAGCTGAGGGCCCCGCAGCCCCGCGGCCGCCGGCCCGAACGCCACGTCCTCGCGGACCGTCGGCATGAACAGTTGGTCGTCGGGGTCCTGGAAGACGATGCCGACCTTCCGTCTGATCTCGGCCATGTGCTTCTTGTCGACGGGCAGCCCGGCGACGGTCACCGTGCCCGCGCCGGCGGTCAGGATGCCGTTCAGATGCAGGACGAGCGTCGTCTTGCCCGCGCCGTTCGGCCCGAGCAGCGCGACGCGTTCGCCGCGCGCGACGCGGAAGTCGACGCCGAAGAGGGCCTGGTGCCCGTCGGGGTAGGCGAAGGCCAGTCCGGCCACTTCCAGCGAGGGTGGTGCGGTCACAGGGTCCATCCCAGTCGCGGTCACAGGGTCCATCCCAACAGGCATACGACGAGGGCGGCGGACGGGAGGGCCAGCGCGTACGTCCACTGCGCACGCGACGCGGTCACCTCGTCGATGACCGGCATCGAACCGGCGTACCCCCGGCTGACCATCGCGAGGTGCACCCGCTCGCCCCTATCGTACGAGCGGATGAAGAGGGCGCCCGCCGACTTGGCGAGGACGCCCCACTGCCGCACGCCCCGCGCCTCGAAGCCGCGGGACTCCCGGGCGATCCGCATCCGGCGCATCTCGTCCGTGATGACGTCGCCGTACCGGATCATGAAGGAGGCGATCTGCACGAGCAGCGGGGGCAGCCTCAGCCGCTGAAGGCCGAGAAGCAGGTCCCGCAGCTCGGTCGTGGAGGCGAGCAGCACGGAGGCGGCGACGCCGAGCGTGCCCTTGGCCAGGACGTTCCAGGCTCCCCAGAGGCCGTTGACGCTCAGGGACACACCGAGTACGTCGACGCGCTCGCCCTGCTCGACGAACGGCATCAGCACGGCGAAGGCGACGAACGGCACCTCGATCAGCAGCCGCTTGAGGAGAAACCCGGCGGGAACGCGAGCGGCACGGGCAACCGCCGCGAGCAGCGCGGCGTACCCGCCGAAGGCCCACATCGCCTCCCGGGGAGTGGAGACGACGAGGACCACGAAGCAGAGGACGGCGACGAGTTTGGTGTGCGCGGGCAGCGCGTGCACCGGCGAATGCGCGTGCCGGTAGAGGCGGTGGGCGTGGCCCGCGCCCATGTCAGGCCTTCTCGGGCGCGGAGGACGCCCTGGGGGCGTCGCCAACCCCGGACGCCCCGGGCGCCCCGGAGGCCTCAGTCGCCCCAGTCGCCCCGTCCACCCCAGTAGACGCAGGCCCCGCCTCCCCCGTACGACGCCTCCGCACCGCCCACAACACCGCCGAACCGGCGACGACCGTCACGCCCACGCCGATCGCGCCCGCCAGGCCGCCCGAGACGCGCGTGTCGGTGATGTTCTTGACCCCGTAGTCCGCCAGCGGCGAGTCCTCCGTGGCGTGGTCCTCGGCCTCCTTGTCGATGCCCTTGTCCTGGGCGACCTTCTCCAGGCCGTCGGGGTTCGAGGAGGCGTAGAAGCTGACGACGCCCGCGAGGACCAGGGAGGTGGCGAGGCCCGCCAGCCACACCTTCCGGCGGGAGCGGGCCGGAGCGCCGGCCGGTTCGGCGGCGGCCGGGGCGTCCACCAACTCCCCGCCGACCCGCAGCTTCAGCGGCCGCGTCAGCCCCCGGGCCCCGTGGACGAGGTCGGGCCGCACCGCGATGACCGCGCCCACGGTGAGCGCGGTGATCGCGGCCTCGCCGACGCCGATGAGGAGGTGGACGCCGACCATGGCGGTGGCGACCTTGTCGAGGGAGACGTCGGTCGTGCCGCCCACGGCGTAGAGGAAGGTGAAGGCGACCGCGGCGGCGGGCACGGACAGCAGCGCCGCCACGAAGGAGGCGACGGTGACCGTGCGGCGCCCGCGCGGCAGCACCTTCACCAGGCCACGGAAGACCAGGTAGCCGACGACGGTGGTGACGACCGCCATGTCGAGGATGTTGACGCCGAGCGCGGTCAGCCCGCCGTCCGCGAAGAGGACGCCCTGCATGAGCAGGACGACGGAGACGCAGAGGACCCCGGTGAAGGGGCCGACGAGTATCGCGGCGAGGGCCCCGCCGAGGAGATGCCCGCTCGTCCCGGCCGCGACGGGGAAGTTCAGCATTTGCACCGCAAATATGAAGGCGGCGACAAGCCCGCCGAGCGGAGCCGTCCGTTCGTCCAGCTCACGCCGGGCGCCTCTGAGGCAGACCGCCACCGCGCCCGCGGCAAGGACCCCGGCCGCGGCGGACACGGGGGCATTGATGAATCCGTCGGGGACATGCATGGGCGGCTCCTGGGCAGGGGCTCTAAGAGGGCGGACCGCTCGTGGACCGTTCAATGATCGGGCTTGTTGCGAACGGTTTGCAAGAGCACCGCGGTCCCGATACGGCTACGCCCGCTTGGCGGATCCTCCGACACCGCCTCGGGGCGAGTGGCCGGACATATGGGACATTAGTGAGGAAGTGCCCGTACTGATGAGGAGTTCAGCGATGTCCGCAGTCGAGCAGTACGCACGCGCCCACCTCGTCACGGACTCCTCCGAAGGCCACCACGCCGTCCCCGTCGTCCTGCGCTACGACGCGGAGGCCGACCCGCACACCGTGCGGATCGGCCTCCCCGGCCGCCGCGAATGGATCTTCGGCCGCCATCTGCTCGAACAGGGCCTGCGCGCCCCCGTCACCGCCGGTGACGTGCACATCTGGCCGTGCGGCCGGGTCCAGACGATCGTGGAGTTCCATACGCGGGACGGGGTGACGGTCGTCCAGTTCGACGCCTCGGCGCTGATCCGCTTCCTGCGCCGTACGTACGCGGCCGCCACGCCCGTCTCCCGCTGAGACCCGGCGCGAGGTCAGACGCGCGTCAACGCCCTGTCCCCGTCCGGGTCGGCGTCCCGGTCCGCGGCCGTGCGCAGCCCCTCGCCCTCGACATCGACGTCGGGCAGCACGCGGTCCAGCCACGTGGGCAGCCACCACGCCTTGGCGCCGAGCAGCGCGAGGACCGCGGGCACCAGCGCCATGCGGACCACGAACGCGTCGAAGAAGACCGCGATCGCGAGGCCGAAGCCGATCATCTTGACCATCTGCTCGCTGGACCCGATGAAGCCCGCGAACACCGCGATCATGATGACGGCCGCCGCCGAGACCACCCGCGCCCCGTGCCGGAAGCCGGTCACGATCGCCTGCCCCGGCCGCTCCCCATGGACGTACGCCTCCCGCATGCGCGTCACCAGGAAGACCTCGTAATCCATCGCGAGGCCGAAGACCACACCCACCATGAAGATCGGCATCATGGACATGATCGGGCCGGTCTGCTCCACGCCGAAGAGCGAGCCGAGCCAGCCCCACTGGAAGACCGCGACGACCGCGCCGAGGGCCGCGAGGACCGAGAGCAGGAAGCCGAGGGCCGCCTTGAGCGGGACCAGGATCGAGCGGAAGACGACGATCAGGAGCAGGAAGGCGAGGCCGACGACCAGGGCCAGATAGGGCAGCAGGGCGTCGTTGAGCTTCTGCGAGACGTCGATGTTCATGGCCGTGGTGCCGGTGACCATGATCTCGGCGCCGGTGGAGTCGGTGATCTTCGCGCCGGTGTCGCGGATCGAGTGGACCAGGTCCTCGGTCTCGATGCCGCTGGGCTTGGAGGACGGCACGACGCTGATGATGGCGGTGTCACCCGCCTTGTTGAACATCGGCGGGGCAGCGGCCAGCACGTCGTCGAGTCCGGCGACCGTCTTGCGGATCTGACCGGCGGCGGCCTTCGGGTCGTCGGCGCCCTTGAGGTCGCCGACGACCATCAGCGGGCCGTTGAAGCCGGGCCCGAATCCGTCGGAGACCAGGTCGTACGCCTTGCGCTGGGTCGTGGACGTCGGCTGCGCGCCGTCGTCGGGCAGGCCCAGCTCCAACTGCGAGACGGGGATGGCGGCGGCGCCGAGCCCCACGATGCCGACGAGCAGCACCGCGATCGGGCGGCGCACGACGAAGCGGGCCCAGCGGGTGCCCATGTTCGGCTTGGCGTCCTCACCGGCGGCCCTGTCCGCAGCCGTGTCCTTCTTGCCGCCGCCGAACAGCCTGCCCTTCTCGCCCATGGGCAGCACCCGCTTGCCCGCGTACCCGAGCAGCGCCGGGATGAGGGTCAGCGCGATGAGGACGGCGATGACGACCGTGCCGGCCGCGGCGAAGCCCATCTTGGTGAGCATCGGGATGTTCACCACGGCGAGGCCGACCAGCGCGATGACGACGGTGAGCCCCGCGAAGACGACCGCGGAACCCGCGGTGCCGACGGCACGCCCGGCCGCCTCCTCGCGGTCGCGGCCCTCGGCGAGTTCGCCGCGGAAGCGCGAGACGATGAAGAGGGCGTAGTCGATGCCGACCGCGAGGCCGATCATCATGGCGAGCGTCGAGGTGGTGGTGCCGAGGTCCAGCGCGTCGGCGAGCGCGGTGATGGACGAGACGCCGATGCCCACGCCGATGAGCGCGGTGAGCAGCGGAAGCCCGGCCGCGATCAGTGAGCCGAAGGTGATGACGAGGACGACCGCGGCGATCGCGATGCCGATGATCTCGGAGGAGCCGGTCTCCGGCATGGCCTGGAGGGCGTCACCGCCGACCTCGACCGTCAGCCCGGACTCGCGCGCCTTGTCGGTGGTCTTCTCCAGCGCGTCCCGGTCGTCGTCGGCCAGCTCCATGGAGGTGACCTTGTACGAGACCGAGGCGTACGCCGTGGAGCCGTCCTTGCTGACGGTCTTGGCGCGGAACGGGTCGTCGGCGCGGGCGACTTGGTCCGAGCCGGACCTCAGGGCCCCGACGGTCTTGAGGATCGCGGCCTTGTTGGCCGGGTCCGTCACCTTCTCGCCGTCGGGGGCCTTGAAGACGACACGGGCGCTCGCGCCGTCGGCACGGGCCTCGGGGGCGCGCTTCTCCAGGAGGTCGAAGGCCTTCTGGGCCTCCGTGCCGGGTATGGAGAAGGAACTGGAGGCGGCGGTGGGCGCCGACGCCGCGCCGACCCCGGCGAGGGTGAGGAGCGCCACCCAGACGAGGGCGACGAAGTGCCGCCGCCGGAAGGCTAGTTTGCCGAGTTTGTAAAGGAATGTGGCCACGGGGGCGTACTCCCGGTCAGGTCGTGGTGCGGAGATGACTGCGGGCAGGGGGGATCAGCCCGACGACGTGAGCGGTTCGCGTCAGGTACGGGGTGGGAGGGGACGGGAGGGGCGGGGCGGGTCAGACGCCGAGCGCGGGGAGGACCACGGCGTCGACGTACGAGGCGAGGAAGGCGCGGTCGACCGGCCGGTCCTCGATGAGGTCCCGGGCGACGAAAGCGCCGGTCATCATATGGACGACGTACTCCAACGCCGGATTGTCCGCGGCGACCTCGCCGCGCTCCACCGCTCTGCGCAGCAGGTCGTTCAGGCCCGTCAGCTCCGGCTCGATGAGCAGGTTCCGCAGCGCCTGGTGGAGTTCGGGGTTGTCGTGGACGGCACGGAAGAGGCCCCGCATCAGCGCGGCGTCCTTCTCCATCTGGCAGTCGTCCGAGCGGGCCACCATCTCGTTCAGGTCGCCGCGCAGCGAGCCCGTGTCGATGTCCGCGAGGGACACCGGCTTGTTGTGCCGCAGCGCCTTGGCGATCAGCTCCGGCTTGCTCCCCCACTGGCGGTAGAGGGTGGCCTTGCTGGAGCGGGTGCGGGCGGCCACGGCGTCCATGGTGAGGGCGTCGTAGCCGACGTCGCGGAGCAGGTCGAGCACGGCCTCGTACAGCTCGGCCTCGCGCTCCGGGGTGATCCTGCTGCGCCGCGTCGCCGCCGTGTCAGCCATGATCGCCGCCTCCTGTTCCGGACACATCTTGTTCCGACCGCCCGACCGCATCGGACCATTCCGAACGAAACGGTTTCGTACACCGGGAGCCTACCGCGAGCCCCTATCGAAACGAAACGGTTTCGTACGCACCCCCGTGTGCGCTGCGTCACGCCGTGCGTACGAGTTGCCGGGGCCCCCGGAGCGGAAAAGCATGGTGAGGTGACCGACGAGCGCGAGAACGCCCAGGCAGACCACGCCTACCTGCGATTTCCCCACCTCAGCGGCGACCGCCTCTGCTTCGCCGCCGAGGACGACCTCTGGGTGGCCCCCCTCACCCCCGAGGGCGTCCCGGCCGACCGGGCCTGGCGGCTCACCGTCGACCGCACCAAGGTGGGCCACCCCCGCTTCTCGCCCGACGGCCGCCACATCGCGTACACGACCTGGCGCAGCCTGGACCCGGAGATCCATCTGGCGCCCGTGGACGGCGGCCCCTCACGCCGCCTCACCTACTGGGGCAGCACCGACACCCGGGTCTGCGGCTGGTCCCCCGACGGCGACGTCCTCGCCGTCTCCTCGCACGGCCAGCCCTTCTCGCACTTCTGCTGGGCCTACAGCGTGCCCGTCGACGGCTCCCCCGGCGGCAAGCTGCCCTGGGGCCCGGTCGCCGACATCGCGATCACCGACACGCTCGCCGACGGCGACTGCGACCGCAAGACGCTGCTCCTGACGGGCAAGCCGCCCCACGAACCGGCCGCCTGGAAGCGGTACCGGGGCGGGGCGACGGGCCGCCTGTGGATGCACGGCGAGCAGATCCTCGGCCACCTCGACGGGCATCTCGACTCACCCATGTTCGTGTCCGGGCGCATCGCCTTCCTCTCCGACCACGAAGGCGTCGGCAATCTGTACTCCTGTCTGCCGGACGGCTCCGACCTGCGGCGCCACACCGACCACGACGCCTTCTACGCCCGGCACGCCGCCAGCGACGGCACGCGCGTGGTCTACCAGTGCGCGGGCGACATCTGGCTGGTGGACGGGCTGGACGCCGACTCGGTGCCGCGCCGGCTCGACGTGCGGCTCGGCGGCCCGCGCACGGGGCGGCGGGTCTACCAGGTCCCGGCCGCGCAGCACCTCGACGCGCTCTCCGTGGACACCACCGGGCGGGCCAGCGCGGTCGTCGTACGCGGCAGCCTGTACTGGCTCACGCACCGGGACGGCCCGGCCCGCACCATCACCGACACCCCCGGCGTCCGGGTGCGCCTGCCCGAGATGCTCGGCACCGGTGGGCAGGTCGCGTACATCACCGACGCCGACGGCGAGGACGCCGTGGAGATCGCCTATCTGCCGCGCGCCAGCGGCGACCGCCCGCCGCGCAGGCTGGCGAGCGGCGGCCTCGGCCGCGTCCAGGAAATGGTCTCCGACCCCGACGGCGACCGGCTCGCCATCGCCTCGAACGACGGCCGCCTGCTGCTGCTCACGGTGACCGACGAGGCGGGCGCCACCGAGCCCTCCCGCCGCCTCCGCGAGGTCGGGGAGATCCACGAGGCCGCCGAGGAAGGCGAGGACGAGGCCGGGGAGGCCGACGGCGGCGGCGAGGTCACCGAGCTGATCCGCTCCCTCAACGGACCGGTCCGCGATCTGGCCTTCTCCCCCGACGGGGCCTGGCTGACCTGGTCGCATCCCGGCATCGGCCGCTCCCTGCGGCAGATCAAACTGGCCCGCATCTGCGGCCCCGGACCCCACACGGTCGTCGACGTCACCAACGGCCGCTTCGAGGACGAGAACCCCGTCTTCACCCGCGACGGCCGCTACCTCGCCTTCCTCTCCTGGCGCGGCTTCGACCCCGTCTACGACGTACACACCGGCGACCTCTCCTTCCCCCTGGGCTGCCGCCCCTATCTCGTACCGCTCTCCTCGGCGACCCCGTCGCCCTTCGCGCTGCTGCCCGACGGGCGCCCGGCGGCGGGGGGCCTGGACCCGGCCGACGACAGCGGGGGCGACGGCACCACGACGGTCGAGACCGAGGGCCTGGAGGCGCGGGTGACGCCGTTCCCCGTCGCCGCCTCGAAGTACTCGGCCCTGCAACCCGTCAGCGGCGGCGGCCTGGTCTGGCTGCGCTGGCCGATCTCGGGCGCGCTCGGCGAGACCTTCGCCAACCCGGCCGACACCACGGGCCGCCCCACCCTGGAGCACTTCAACATCGCCAAGGCGAAGAAGTCCCAACTCGTCGATCACCTCGACTGGTTCGCGCTCAGCGGCGACGGCTCACGCCTCGTGGTCGTCGACGAGGGCGAGCTGAGTGCCGTACCCGCCACCGAGCAGGGCGACGGCGATACGACGGTCTGGATCGACCTGCGCCGCATCCTGCACGAGGCCGACCCGGCCGCCGAGTGGCGCCAGGCGTACGCGGAGGCCGGCCGCATCATCCGCGCCTACTTCTGGGACCCCGAGATGTGCGGCATCGACTGGGACGGCGTGCTCGCCCAGTACCGCCCGCTGGTCGAACGCGTCGCGTCGCCCGACGAGTTCGCGGACCTGCTGCGGGAGGTACTCGGCGAACTGGGCACCTCCCACGCGTACGTCTCCCCGGCCCGCCGCAACGAGGGCCCGCCCCACTACCAGCGCGCGATGGGCCTGCTCGGCGCGAACCTCGTCCGCAGGGACGACGGCTGGACGGTCAAACGGATCCTGCCCGGCGACTCCTCCGACTCCAAGGCGCGCTCCCCGCTGGCCGGCGCGGGCATCCGCGAGGGCGCGGTCCTCACCCATGTCGACGGCCGCCCGGTCGACCCGGTGACCGGGCCCTACCCGCTCCTCGCGGCGGCGGGTGGCACGACGGTCGAGCTGACGTTCTGCCCGGCGGAGGGCGAGGGCCGCGCGCGGCGGGTCGCGATCGTCCCCCTCGTCAACGAACGCCCGCTGCGCTATCAGGACTGGGTCGCCAAACGCCGCGAAGTCGTCAGGGAGTTGAGCGGCGGCAAGTGCGGCTACCTGCACATCCCCGACATGGGCGGCTCGGGCTGGGCGCAGTTCAACAGGGACCTGCGCCTTGAGGTGTCGCGGCCCGCCCTGATCGTGGACGTACGCGGCAACGCGGGCGGCCACATCAGCGAGCTGGTCGTGGAGAAGCTCACCCGCAAGATCCTCGGCTGGGACCTCACGCGCAACGCCCAGCCGGTGTCGTACGCCTCGAACGCGCCCCGGGGGCCCGTGGTGGCCCTCGCGGACGAGGCGACCTCCTCGGACGGCGACATGATCACGGCGGCGTTCAAGCTGCTCGGGCTCGGCCCGGTCGTCGGGCAGCGCACCTGGGGCGGCGTGGTCGGCATGACCGGGCGGCACCGGCTCGGTGACGGGACGGTGATCACGGTGCCGATGAACGCGGGCTGGTTCGACGAGTACGGCTGGTCCGTGGAGAACCACGGCGTCCCCCCGGACCTGGAGGTCCTGCGGACGCCGCTGGACTGGGCCGAGGGCCGGCACGCCCAACTCGACGACGCGGTACGGCTGGCGCTGGACCTCCTCGAGAAGAACCCGGCGGCGAACCCACCGGGTTACGCGAACGTCCCGGACCGCCGCCGCCCACCACTGCCGCCCCGCGCGTGACGCTGCGCTGTGCTTGAACGCCGAAGGCGCCCCAGGCATACCGGGGGCCTCTTCGGCGGCCCTGGGACGGCCACCGCTCGACGCGGGGTCACGGGCGGGCGGGTGGGAGACGACCGCCGTGGAGCGGCGGCGCTGCGGAGACCCCGGGCAGCCATGGAGCAGCGGCACAGGGGAGACCCCGGGCAACCGTGTAGCAGCGGCACAGGGGAGACCCCGGGCACCCTCAGGAGCCGCCCAGGCCCGTCCCGCGCCAGTTCCGCTCGTCCGCGGAGCCCCCCGCCCCCACCAGCCCGGTGGACACCGCGCCCAGCCTCGGCTCGAAGCGCCGCATCTCGCGCCGGCCGGCCGCGCCGATCAGGCCCGGCAGATAGCCCCGTACGCCCTGCATGCCCCGCAGCCACCACTGCGCGTACACATGGCTGGAGCGCCGCTCGATGCCGGCGACGAGGCGGTCCACCGCCGGGCCCAGCGGATACGTCTTGTTGGACGGCCACGGCAGCCGCTGCCGCAACTCCCGCATCACGTCGTCCTGGTCCGCGCCCCGCACCATGTCCGTGTCCGTCCAGGACAGATAGCCGACGCCGACCTTGACCCCCTTGTAGCCGACCTCGGCCCGCAGCGCGTGCGCGTACGCCTCCACGCCCGACTTCGACGCGCAGTACGCCGTCATCATCGGCGCGGGCGCGATCGCGGCGAACGAGGCGATCTGGAGGAGGTAGCCCCGGCTCTCCATGAGGACGGGAAGGAAGGCGCGGCCGGTCACCGCGCTGCCAATGAGGTTCACCTCGATGACGCGGCGCCACGCCTCGGGGTCGGACTCCACGAAGGGCCCGCCCCCGGCCACCCCCGCGTTCGCGACGACGATGTCGACCTTCCCGAAGCGCTCCTTGACCTCCCGTGCGACCTGGGCCATCGCCTCATGGTCGGTGACGTCCGCGTACCAGTGCCCGGGCTCGGTGTGCAGCCGCTCCGAGACCCGCTTCAGCTCGTCCGGCTCCAGACCGACGAGCGCCACCTTCGCGCCCCGCGCCGACAGCTTGCGCGCGAGCAGCTCGCCGACCCCGCGCGCCGCGCCCGTGACGACCGCGACCTGACCCTCCAGGCTGACCCTGCTCATGCGCCCTCCTTCACCTGCACGTACGTTCCGACGAGTTCCCTGATGCGCGCGGTGACGGCCTCCGGCGCCTCGATGGGCGTCATATGGCCGACCCCGACCAGCTCGGTGAGCCCCACGCACTGCGGCAGCGCGGCCGCGATCCGCCGCGCGTGCACGACGGGCGTGAGCCGGTCGACCAGACCGACGAGGACGGCGGTGGGCACCCGCAACGCGCCCACCTCGAAGTCCAGTTCGAGCGTGTCGAGCACGTTGGACCATCCGTGGCGCACGACTGTCGGACAGGCGTGCACGATCCGGGCGCACGCGTCGACCTTGTCCGGCGCCGCGCCGGGCCCCATGGTCCCGTACTTGAGGACGCGCTTGGTCAGTGGTGTCACCGGGCCGAGCGGCGCCCGCGCACCGAGTACCGACCGCGTGATCCGCGTCCGCACCCGCCCGGCCCGCAACGGCACGACCAGCGACTCGGCGACCAGACTCGAACTGCCCGTGCTGCACAGCAGTACGGCGGCCACGTGCTCCCGCACCGCCTCACGCCCGCCCGCCGCCATGATCGTCATGCCGCCCATGGAGTGCCCGACGAGCAGGGCCTTCTCGCCCGGCGCGAGCGTCGCCGCGAGGACCGCTTCGAGGTCGTCGGCGAGCGCCCGCGTGCTGTACCCGTCGGTGTCCGCGGGAGCGGCGCTGCGCCCGTGGCCGCGCTGGTCGTACGCGATCACCCGGTGGTCGGCGCCGAGGGCTCGCAGCTGCGCGGCCCAGAAGGCCGTCGAGCACGTCCACCCGTGCACGAGCACCACGGCGGGCGCCCCCTCCGGCCCGTGGATCTCGACGTGGATGCGGGCCCCGTCGGCGGAGACGGCGGTCAGTCGGCGCGCGGCGGCGGGCGGCGCGTAGGGCCCGCTCAGGGCGTGGGTCGGCCGGCTCATGCCCCGGCCTCCACCTTCTCGGCTCGGGTGTCGGGCACGGCTTTCAGCGCCCTCGGCTCCCGCAGCACCTCGTACTCGGAGAGATCGACCCGCCGGGTCGCCGCCCGGAACTCGGTGGTCGTACCCGGCCAGACCGTGGTGTTGACGCCGTTCGCGTCGAGGTACCAGCTGGTGCAGCCGCCGGTGTTCCACACGGTGCGTTTCATCCGCTCCTGCACCCGGGTGTTCCAGGCGCTCACCGCGCTCTCGCGCGCGGCGAGCGCGACGCGGCCTCCGAGGACATCCAGCTGCCGCAGGTAGTCGGCCATGTAGTTCAGCTGGGACTCGATCATCAGGATCATGGAGGAGTTCCCGAGGCCGGTGTTCGGGCCGATGATCGTCATCCAGTTGGGGAAGCCGGCGGCGGTCGCGCCCCGCAGCGCGTTCATGCCGTCCTTCCAGCTCTCCATGAGGGTGTGCCCCCCGTCGCCGATGACGCGCTCGGCGATCGGCATGTCCGTGACGTGGAACCCGGTGCCGAAGATGATCGCGTCGACCTCGGTCTCCGTACCGTCCGAGGCGACCACGGTATTGCCCCGCACCTCGGCGAGGCCGCTCGCGACGACGTCGACGTTGGGCCGGGCGAGCGCCGGGTAGTACGTGTTGGACAGCAGGATGCGCTTGCAGCCGATGCGGTACGTGGGGGTCAGCTTGGCCCGCAGCGCCGGGTCCTTGATGGCCCGGTACATGTTCCGCTTGGCGATCCGCTCGACCAGGCCGAGTTCGTCGGGCCGCTTGGTGAACGCCTGGACCTGCAACTCCCTTATTCCCCAGAGGATTCCGCGCCGGGCCTGCGTGGTGAAGGGCAGCTGCTTGTGCAGCCAGCGCTCGGCGCCGCTGATGGCGCGGTCGGCGCGCGGCATCACCCACGGTGGTGTGCGCTGGAACAGGGTGAGCCGGCCGACCTTCTTCTGGATCTCGGGCACGATCTGGATGGCGGAGGCGCCGGTGCCGATCATCGCGACGCGCTTGCCGCGAAGGTCGTAGTCGTGGTCCCAGCGGGCGGAGTGGAAGATCTTGCCCGGGAAGGTGTCGATGCCGGGGATGTCCGGGGTCTTGGGGTCGGAGAGCGGCCCGGTGGCCGAGACGACGACATCGGCGGTGAGGGAGCCCGCGCTGGTCTCGATCTCCCAGCGCAGCCGCTCGGCGTCCCACCGCATCAGCCGCACCTCGGTGTTGAGGCGGAGGTGCGAGCGCAGCCGGAAGGTGTCGGCTATCCGCTCCAGGTACTCCTGGATGTGCTCCTGCCCCGAGAAGGTGCGCGGCCAGTCGGGGTTGGGCGCGAAGGAGAACGAGTACAGGTGCGAGGGCACGTCGCAGGCGCAGCCCGGGTAGCTGTTGTCCCGCCAGGTGCCGCCCACCGCGGCCGCCCGCTCCAGGACGACGAAGTCGGTGATGCCCTCCCGGCGCAGCCGCACGGCCGCCCCGAGGCCACCGAACCCGGACCCGATCACCGCCACCCGTACGTGCTCGTGCTCGCGCCCCTGCTCGGGGCCACGCTCGCGCTCGGCCATACCGCCGCCTCCCGAAGTCCACGACTCTGCCAGTAACTACTGGCGCAATGGGGAGAGTAGAACACGTACGTACTCATGGGTAGGGGGTGGCCGGGGAAAGTTACCGGCGGTACGAGCTGGGCCCGCGCCGGTACGGCATAGGCTTCCGGCGTGGCAGACCGAGCAGACCGACCCCAAGGCGAAGGCGGCGTCCGCGAGTACCGCATGACGGAGCTGGCCGCGGCGGCCGGCATCACCGTGCGCACCGTGCGCTTCTACCGCGAGCGCGGACTGATCCCGCCGCCCCGCCGCGAGGGCCGCATCGCCTGGTACGACGACCACCACCTGGCACGCCTGCGCACGATCGCCGCCCTGCTTGAGCGCGGCCACACCCTGAACGGCATCGCCGAGCTGGCCGACGCCTTCGAGAAGGGCCGTGACGTCGGCGAACTCCTCGGTCTCGGCGAGCCCACCGAGGAGCAGCCGGTCCGCCTCACCCCGGAGGAACTGGCCGACCACTTCGCGGGCGAGGTCACCCCGGAGAACCTCGCCGCCGCCCTGGACCTCGGCTATCTGGGCACCGACGGCGACGAGCTGGTCCACATCAGCCGCCGCCTGCTCGACGCGTCATCCACCCTCGTACGCAAGGGAGTTCCGCTCGCCGCGGTCCTGGAGGCGGGCCGGCTCGTACGCGAACACGCGGACGCGCTCGCGGAGTTGTTCATCACGGTCATGCGCACCCACACCCCCGACACCGCCGAGGTGGACATCGAACAGCTCCGCCCGGTGGCCAAGAGCGTGGTGGAGGCGGAACTGTCGATGGCCCTGGACCGCCGCCTCAACCAGCCCTGATCACGCCCCGCGTCAGCGCGGAAGCCACCAACGCGCCTTGTAGATCCCGCCGTTGACCAGCTTGTAGCTGCTCTCGGGCCGGTGGACGCTCACCGTCGTCGTCCACCACGTCTCCTCAAGGCCCTGCTCCGGCACGGTGGTCACGACCTGCCCGGTACGCGGGTCGTCGCCGACGGCCTTCACGGACTTCCGGGAGATCGCCTCGGCCCCGGCGAAGTCCCGCACGAAGACCCCGCCGCGCATCTCGTACTGGAAGACGGCCGCGTTCGTCGTCACCCACAACCGCCCCGGACGCCCCGCCACCGGAAAGAGGTCGTGCCCGCCGGGCGTGCGGCCCGGCGTCCCCACCGGCAGTCCGACCGCGGACGTCCGCGTCAGCGTGGGCCGCGCGGCCGTACCGCCCACCGCGTACGTCACCAGCTCGTCGTCACCGATCGCCCACAGCACCCGGCGCACGCCGTCCCAGTGCAGCCCGTGCGCACCCTTGAGCGGCGCCTCCGCGTACCGCGTGGCACGGGGGCCCTGCGACGCCGCGTACAGCCGCACGAGCGCGCCGGTGCTGCACGCGACGGCCACGTTGCCGTCGGGCAGGATCTCCGCGCTGTGCGGATTGAACAGATCGTCCCCGCCCCCGAGCGCCGTGCCCCAGTACCGCCTGCCCGTCGGATGCTCGACGACGGCCACGAACCCGAACGACGCCGTCGTCAGGACGTACGTGCGCTTCCGGTGCACCCGCACCTTCGCCTCGCACGGGTACACCCAGCTCTCGTCCGGACGCAGATCCTGGTAGCGGCGGTCGCCGAGCGGCGAGAACTGCCACCGCACCACCGACGGATCGGCATCCGGGTCCCACACGCGCCGCCGCGGGTCGAGGACGAGGATGCGCCTGCTCGCCTGTTCGGTCAGCAGGACGGGCGGCGTCCGGGCGGGCCGGCCGCCCCCGCTCGCCCCGTGCGCCGCCGCGGCGGGCAGCGCCGCCGAGATCCCGGCACCCGCGGCGCCCAGCACCACGGCACGTCTGGAAGGCATGGCCGACACGAAGTACCCCCGGATCCACGGCAGTTGGTCACCCACACGACCGCATTGGTCATGTACGCGACCGCAATCTGCCATGCCCGGCGGGCCCGGGACAGCCCTCCGCCGGACTTTGTGGCCGTGTCCCGCCGACGACCACTCCCCTGGCGGATCCGGCGGATCCGGCGCGGGCCCTACAGGTCGTAGACCACCGTGACGGGAGCGTGGTCGCTCCACCGCTCGGCGTGGGTCGCGGCCCGCTCCACATACGCCTTGACCGCGCGCCCGGCGAGGCCCGGCGTCGCGACGTGGTAGTCGATGCGCCAGCCCGTGTCGTTGTCGAAGGCACGCCCGCGGTAGGACCACCACGAGTACGGGCCCTCCACGCCCGGGTGCTGCGCCCGCACGACGTCCTCGTACTCCTCGAAGACCTCGCTCAGCCAGGCGCGCTCCTCCGGCAGGAAACCGGAGTTCTTCCTGTTGCCCTTCCAGTTCTTGAGGTCGGCCTCCTGGTGGGCGATGTTCCAGTCGCCGCAGACGACGACGTGCCGCCCCTCGGCGGCGGCCCGCTCCTTGAGTTCCTTCAAGTACGGGAGGAACTCCCCCATGAACCGCAGCTTCTCGTCCTGCCGCTCGGTGCCGACCTCCCCGGAGGGCAGATACAGGCTGGCGACGGTGACGCCCGGCAGATCGGCCTCCACATACCGCCCGCTGCCGTCGAACTCCGTCGACCCGAAGCCGACCCGCACCCGGTCCGGCTCGCGGCGCGTATAGAGGGAGACACCGGCGCGCCCCTTGGCCGCGGCGGGCGCGTGCACGACATGCCAGCCCTCGGGCCCGCGGACCTCGTCCGGCAGCTGCTGCGGCTCGGCGCGCACCTCCTGGAGGCACAGCACATCGGCCGTGGTCCCGCCGAGCCACTCCACGAAGCCCTTCTTGGCGGCGGCACGCAGCCCGTTCACATTCACAGAGGTCACTGTCAGCACAACACTCGCCTCACTCGTCCTTGGCCACTTCCACCTCGGGCCAGGGATCAGGCTCCCATACGACGGTGACGCGACCGGCGCCCGAGGGCGGGGCCAGGGGCCGCCACCCTCGGGCGCCGACGTCACCGCGTGGTGCCGGTGTTAGTCCATGACCAGGTCGCCGAAGGCGACGATCGTGGTCACGGGGGCCTCGACCTCCTGCTCCCAGCCGTTGTTCGCGGACGCGGCGGTGGCTCCGGCCAGCGTGGCCGCGGCGGCCAGGGCGAGGGCGGCGAACACGGTACGAATGCGCATGGAACTCTCCTTCATGAGGTTTGTCCGACACTCAGAAGGTTCCTCCGGCACGCCCGCCGCCCCCGGCTCGGACACTCCTGATCAACTCGAACGCACGGGTTCTTCGCCCGTACGGCCGGTCTCCCGCGCCCCCATCGGCCCCTGCACACTGGAACGCATGTTTCCCATAGCCACCTCTGTCCACCTGCGCACGGTCACCTTCGCGCACCCGCACGCCATCGAGATGAACGACCGCGTCCAGCTCGAATACGCGGAACGCTACGGCGACGAGGGCGACGTCACCTTCCTCGACCCGTCCATGTTCGAACCGCCGCGGGGCCGCTACCTCATCGCGTACGACGGGAGCGGCACCCCGCTGGCCACCGGCGGCTGGCGCGCGATGGACGAGAACGACATGGGATACGCCGACGGCGACGCCGAGCTGAAGCGGATGTACGTCACACCCCAGGCACGCGGCCTCGGCCTCGCCCGCCGCATCCTGGCGGCCCTGGAGGACGACGCGAAGGCGGCGGGCCGCGCCCGCATGGTCCTGGAGACGGGCACGAAGCAACCGGAGGCGATAGCGCTCTACACCTCCAGCGGCTACACCCTGGCTCCCGTGAAGTTCGGTCACTACCGCTTCGAGAACCTGAGCCGCTGCTACGTGAAGGCCCTCTAGGACTGACGACTCGGACAAGACGCGCCGACGCGGAAACGACGAGATCCCGCCCGATCAACTGATCGGACGGGATCTCGTGAACCACTCACGCTTTGACCCGTGAACGGTCTTGCAGGTGGACCTGTGGGGATT
Source organism: Streptomyces sp. NRRL S-920 (assembly GCF_000717945.1). Classification (NCBI taxonomy): domain Bacteria; kingdom Bacillati; phylum Actinomycetota; class Actinomycetes; order Kitasatosporales; family Streptomycetaceae; genus Streptomyces; species Streptomyces sp. NRRL S-920. Next base: position 134,699 of record NZ_JODF01000028.1, on the reverse strand, counting down.
TGAACCCCAGACCCCCTCGATGCGAACGAGGTGCGCTACCAGACTGCGCCACAGGCCCTTGCAACGAGTGAAACTCTAGCATCCCCTAGCGGGTGCTCGGAAATCCGCTCCCTGGCTGGTCAGCCCGGGCGGACCCGACGGCGCCTCACTCGTTGGCGGCACGGGGGCGGTCCCCGTCCTCGTACTGGTCGAAGAGCGGCGTACGACCGCGCTCGCGGGCCCGCCGCGCGGACGCGGCCCGGCGCTTGTCGCTGCGCCCGCCCGTGGCGTCCGCCCCCTCGACGGCGTCGATGTCCCCCGCGCTCCCGGCAGTCCGCCGCGGCTCCTCGGCCGTCGGCTCGGCCGTGCTGGAGCGCGCCGAACTCCACGTGTCGGGGGCGCCCAGGTCGACGCTGCCCGTGGCGCGCGGGGCGACCGGCGCGGTCACGTACGTCGGCAGGGGCACCGGGACCGGGTCCCAGCTGTCGCCGCGACCGGGGCCGCGCTGCCGCTCGCGCTGCTGGTCGACCCACTCCGCGTGGTCGGTCTGCTCGACGAGGGCGCGACGGTCGGCGGCCAGCGCGGACAGGCCGGTCTCCGTATCGGGCGCGGAGGCGTCCCGCGCCTCGCCGACGACGGGCTCGGCGCTCGCGGGCCCGCGGCGCGGCTGGCGCTCACGCAGCCGCTGCGCCGCGGCCTCGGCCCGCCGCCGGTCCATCGTGTACGTGAAGCGGCGCCGCTCCTGGCCGCGCAGATAGACGATGTACGCGCTCAGCAGCGCCGCGGGCCCCGCGGGCGCCCACAGGAATGCGAGGCCGCCCACGCCGGCGACGACCGCCCCGGCCGTGAAGGCGAGGAAGAGCAGCATCGTCGTACGGCGGCGGCGCGCGAGGACCTTCGAGCGGCGGGCGCGCGCGGCGGCCTCGGCCGAGGCGGCGCGCTGCGCGGGCGAGGCCTGGGCGCGCGGCGGCTGCTCACGTTCCGGTTCCGGTTCCGCTTCGGGCTCCGACTCGGGCTCGGTCTCCAGTTCCGGTTCGGGGCACGCCTGCTGACGGGCCAAAGGCTCCGCCCGCGCCGCGGGCGGTGGCGCCACCTCTGTCACGGGCGCGACGAAGGCCCGGACGTCCACCGAGCCGGTGACGTCGTCCGGGTCGCCCGGCGTCTCGCCGTCCTCGGGCGAGCGGGCTTGCAGGTCCCTGGCGTATCGGCGCTCCATCGCCGCCCGTCCGGACAGCAGCCGGATGGCGGTGCTGAAGCGTTCCGTCGGACGGGCTTCGTTCAGCTCGTCCTGCCTACGGAGCCACATCGGCACCAAGTAGGCGGCCCAGGCCCCGACGATGACTGCGTAGATGAGGCCGCTGCTGCTCACGCTCACACGGTAGAGGGGTTTCGTTGAGGCCATCTGCCAATTGCGCCGGTGTGTCGCACGATCTGGCTGATATCTCGAACTTTTTTTGTGACTGATGCGATCAACAGGGGATCAACAGGCAGTCGTGGACGTGAAATTCCGATCGATTTCGAACACATATTTCATTTACGCGGGCCCGGCCGGGAACCGGAATCGGCTAGGCGGTGTTCCGAGGTCGCGCCCGGTGCCAGCGGCACAACAACCCCTCGGGCACCTCCTCCGCCGTGAGCGCGAAGACGAGGTGATCGCGCCAGGCCCCGTCGATGTGGAGATAGCGCGGCCGAAGCCCCTCCTCGCGGAATCCGAGTTTCTCCACGACCCGTCGGCTCGGCGTGTTCTCGGGGCGAATACAGACCTCGATACGGTGCAGCCCGACCGCACGGAAGCAGTGGTCCACGGCGAGCGCGACGGCGGTCGGCATGACCCCCCGGCCCGCGACGGACTCGTCGACCCAGTAGCCGACGTGGGCCGAGCACATCGATCCCCAGGTGATGCCCGCCACCGTCAACTGCCCGACGAGGCGGCCCTGGTACTCGATGACGAACGGCAGCATCCGGCCCGCCCCCGCCTCGGCGCGCAGATGGCGGACCATCTGGCGGTAGGTCGGCCGGTGCACGATCGGGCCGCTGGCCGTCGGCGGCGGGATCGTGGCCTCCCAGGGGCGCAGCCAGTCGCGGTTGCGCCGGTTGACCTCACGCCAGGCACGCTGGTCGCGCAGCTTTATCGGGCGGAGGGTGACATCGCCGTCCGTCAGCTCGACGGGCCAGGAAGGGCTGTTCAGCTCGTACCCCCCGATGGTCCGGACTGGCCGCCCGACCCGGGATGGTCGCCGCCGCGCAGTTGGTCGACGGCGTGCCGCAGCAGGGGCCCGAGGACGGCGAGACCGTCGCGTACGCCTCCCGTGGAGCCCGGCAGGTTCACGATGAGCGTGCGGCCCGCGACCCCGGCGAGACCCCGGGAGAGCACCGCTGTGGGGACCTTGTCCCTGCCGTACGCGCGGATCGCCTCCGCGATGCCGGGCACCTCGTGGTCGATGACGCGGCGGGTGGCCTCCGGGGTGCGGTCGGTGGGTGAGATGCCGGTGCCGCCGGTGGTGACGATCACGTCGTGGCCGGCCTCGGCCCCGGCGCGCAGGGCCTGCTCGACGGGGTCGCCGTCGGGGACGACCCGCGGCCCTTCGACGGCGAAGCCGAGCGCGGTCAGGCCCTCGGCGATCAGGGGGCCGCCCCGGTCGGCGTAGACGCCCGCTGCCGCGCGGTTCGAGGCCGTCACGACCAGCGCCGTGTACGGGGCCTGCGGGCCGCTCATGCCCCGGCTCCTTCGCGGCTCCAGTCCCCGGACTTGCCGCCCGTCTTCTCCTCGACGCGTACGTCCGTGATGACGGCGCCCTTGTCGACGGCCTTGACCATGTCGACCACCGTGAGGGCCGCGACGCTCACCGCGGTGAGGGCCTCCATCTCGACGCCCGTACGGTCCGTCGTCCTGACCGTGGCGAGGATCTCGACGGCGTCGTCCGCCACGGAGAGATCGAGCTTCACTCCGGAGACGGCCAGCGGGTGGCAGAGCGGAATCAGGTCGGGGGTGCGCTTGGCACCCATGATCCCGGCGATCCGGGCGGTGGCCAGGGCGTCGCCCTTGGGGACGCCTTCGCCCCGCAGGAGTTCGATCACCCGCGGCGAGACCAGGACGCGGCCGCTGGCGCGGGCGGTGCGGGCGGTGACGTCCTTCGCGGAGACATCGACCATGCGGGCCGCGCCCGCCTCGTCGATGTGCGTCAGTCGCTGCTGCTCAGGGGATCCGGGGGTGTCCCCCCGGGAAATCGCGGTCATGTGCTGTGGCGCTCCCGGTCCGGGCCCCGCGCGGTGCGGCGCGCACGGGCCTGTTGTGCGCGACACGGTACCGCGCGGGTGGCGTTCTCAGCCGAGCAGGACCACTTCGACGTCCGTGCCGGGCTCCACCGATGTGGTGTCCTCCGGGATGACGATCAGCGCGTCGGCCTGCGCGAGCGCGGCGATCAGATGGGAGCCCGAGCCGCCGACGGGCATCACGCTGCCCGCCTCGGCGTCGTACTTCCCCCGGAGGAACTGGCGGCGCCCCGCGGGCGAGCGCAGGGCCTCGTCCGCGGCCAGCTCCACGCGCGTGGTGGGCCGGTGGACGTCGGGGAGGCCCATCAGGGTGCGGATCGCGGGGCGTACGAACAGTTCGAACGAGACGTACGACGAGACGGGGTTGCCCGGCAGCGCGAGCAGAGGGGTGTGGTCGGGGCCGATGGAGCCGAAGCCCTGCGGCTTGCCCGGCTGCATGGCGAGCTTGCGGAACTCCACACCGCTGCCCGCCCCGATGCCGGTCTCCTCGTCCGGATCGCCGACGGAGGTCAGGGCCTCCTTCACGACGTCGTACGCGCCCACGCTCACGCCGCCGGTGGTGACGACGAGGTCGGCGCGGATCAGCTGGTCCTCGATCGTGGAGCGCAGCGTCTCGGCGTCGTCGGCGACGGCGCCCACGCGGTAGGCGATGGCTCCGGCGTCGCGGGCCGCGGAGGTGAGGGCGAAGCTGTTGGAGTCGTAGATCTGACCGTCCGCCAACGTCTCGCCGGGCTGGATCAGTTCGCTGCCGGTGGACATGACGACCACGCGCGGGCGGGGGCGCACCTTCACCGTGCCGCGGCCGATCGCGGCGAGCAGGGCGATCTGCGGCGGGCCGAGGACCGTGCCCGCGGTCAGGGCGCGGTCGCCTGCCCGGACGTCGCTGCCCTGCGCGCGTACGTGCGCGCGTGCCTCGGCCGGGCGGTGCACGCGGACCTCTCCGGAGGCGCCCTCCGGGGCGGCGCTGTGGGCGCGCATCCCGGAGACGGGGCCCTCCCCGAGGCCCCCGTCGGTCCACTCCACGGGGACGACGGCCTCGGCGCCGGGCGGCAGCGGGGCGCCGGTCATGATGCGGGCGGCCTGGCCGGCGCCGACGGTGGGCCGCCGGCCCGCGCCCGCGGCCACGTCGCCGATGACGCGCAGGACGGCGGGGAACTCCTCGCTCGCGCCCGCGACATCGGCGACCCGCACCGCGTACCCGTCCATGGAGCTGTTGTCGAAGGGCGGCAGCGAGACGGGCACCGTGACGTCCTCGACGAGGACACAGCCCTGGGCGTCGAGGAGCTGTAGCTCGATGGGTTCGAGCGGGCGGACGGTCGTGAGGATGTCGTCCAGATGCTCCTCCACCGACCAGAGCGTGTCCTGGCCGGTGGTCGGTGTCGTCGTGCTGCTGCTCAAAGTGCTACATCTCCTCGGTGACGTAACGGCGGAGCCAGGCCTTGAAGTCCGGCCCCAGATCTTCACGTTCGCACGCGAGTCTGACAATGGCACGCAGGTAGTCGCCCCGGTCGCCGGTGTCATAGCGGCGGCCCTTGAAGACGACGCCGTGCACCGGGCCGCCCACCTTCTCGTCGGCGGCGAGCTGCTGGAGGGCGTCGGTGAGCTGGATCTCGCCGCCGCGGCCCGGCTCGGTCTTGCGCAGTATGCCGAAGATGTGCGGGTCCAGGACATAGCGGCCGATGATCGCGTAGTTGCTGGGGGCGTCGGCGGTGTCGGGCTTCTCGACCAGGTCGGTGACCTTGACGACGTCGCCGTCCTCGGTGCTCTCCACGGCGGCGCAGCCGTAGAGGTGGATCTGTTCCGGGGCCACCTCCATGAGGGCGATGACGCTGCCGCCGTGCCGCTCCTGGACCTCGACCATGCGGGCGAGGAGGGGGTCGCGCGGGTCGATGAGGTCGTCGCCGAGGAGCACGGCGAACGGCTCGTGGCCGACGTGCGGAGCGGCGCACAGGACGGCGTGACCGAGCCCCTTGGGGTCGCCCTGTCGGACGTAGTGCATCGTCGCGAGGTCGCTGGACTCCTGGACCTTGGCGAGCCGCGACTCGTCGCCCTTCTTCAGGAGGGCCGACTCCAGTTCGTAGTTGCGGTCGAAGTGGTCCTCCAGCGGGCGCTTGTTGCGGCCCGTGATCATGAGGACATCGTCGAGACCCGCGGACGCGGCCTCCTCGACCACGTACTGGATCGCCGGCTTGTCGACGACCGGCAGCATCTCCTTGGGGGTCGCCTTGGTGGCAGGCAGGAAGCGGGTGCCAAGGCCTGCCGCCGGGATGACCGCCTTGGTGATCCGGGGGTGGGGGGGTTGAGACTCAGTCATGCGGCCACCATATCCGGTACGTATGTGCGGAATCTGGGGGTCCGGATAATTCCGTGGCATATGCGCCGACCAGGAAGGAATTGTGACAATCCCATGAGCGGAACCGAGGCCGACGGCCAGCCAACCAAGCGCATGTTGCGGCGAGACCTCCTCGCGGTGAGAAGCGGGTTGACTGGGGATGACGCACGGAAGGCGGCCGCGGTTCTCGCCGAGCACGCGCTGGAGCTGCCGGAGTTGGCGCGGGCGGGGACGGTCGCGGCCTACGTCTCCGTGGGGAGCGAGCCCGGCACGCGCGTACTGCTCGACGCCCTCCACGCGCGCGGGACGCGGGTCCTGCTGCCCGTACTGCTCCCGGACAACGACCTGGACTGGGCCGCCTATGAAGGCCAGGACTCCCTCGTGCGCGTGCGGCACCAGGGAAAGATCGAGCTGCTGGAGCCCTCCGGAGCACGCCTTGGCCCTCAGGCCGTCCTGGAGGCGGACGCCGTGCTGCTGCCCGGGCTCGCGGTGGACGGGCACGGGAACCGGCTCGGGCGCGGCGGTGGCTCGTACGACCGTGTCCTGGCCCGGCTGGAGCGCTCGGGCGCCGATCCCGCGCTCGTGGTCCTCCTGTACGACTCCGAAGTCATCGCGCACCTCCCCGCGGAGGCGCACGACCACCCCGTGCACGCCGTGGTGACGCCGTCGGGGACGCGCCGCTTCCGCTGACCCGCCCGGACGTGCGAAAGGGCCCTCCACGCGCGCGTGGAGGGCCCTTTCAGGGTGTGCCGCGGTCAGGGGCGAAGGACGAGCTTGTCGCTCGTGCCCTTCTCGACCGTCTTGTCCGTGTAGGCCCACGGCAGGAGTTCGCCCTTGGCCCACTTCTCCGTCTGGTCGGTGTAGTGCGCGTTGTACGCGTGCCCCGAGGCGCCGGTGAGGTTGATCCACTTGGACTTGTCGAAGTCCTTCAGGTTCACCACCATGCGCATCGACGGCACCCAGACCACGCCGTAGCCGCCCGCCGCGTTCCAGCCGGTGGCGTTCACCGCGGCCTCACCGCCGCCGAGGTTCCAGGGCCCGCGGTTCAGCACGTACTGGACCCAGCCGGGGCCCTCGGTGCCGAGCGTCTGGTTCTTCAGCGTGAGGCGGTGCAGACGGCCCCAGCTCCAGGTGTCGACGTCCTTGCCGAGCTTGGCCGTCAGGTCCCAGCGCGCGTCCTCAAGAGCCCGCGCGAACAGCTGGTCGCGGTTCTTGGTCTCCTTGTCGGTGCGGGTCGCCGGCGCCTTCCACCAGTCGTTGGTCTCGTCGTCGAGGATCTTGCGGATCACCTCGTAGTACCGGTCGCCGCCGTCGGGCTGCGCCGAGTCCGCGTCGCGCTGACCGCACTCGCGCACCTTCTTGCCCTCGTCGGCGGGGCCGGTGTTGCCGGCGGGCTCGACGTTCAGGCACTGGCCCTTGACGCGCAGCTCCTTGGGGAGCTTGTTGCCGATGGCGAGCTTGAGGATGTTGCGCCAGACCGAGTTGAAGTACGCGGCGGCCGCCGAGTCGGCGTCCTGGGTGTAGTCCCAGCCCTCGAGGAGCTTCTGCGCCTCGCGGACGTACTTGTCCTTCACGTCGATCTTCAGCAGCTTGGGCACCAGCAGCTTGGCGATCTCGCTGCTGTTGTCCATCTGCATGAGGCGCATGTCCTCGGTGGAGATCTTGCCGCCGTTCTCGGTCTTCGACCGGATGAGGTCGTCGATCCGCTGGCTGCGCGCGCCGTAGCCCCAGTCCGAGGTGAGCTTGTACGGGTACTTGGCCTTGTCGCTGTCGTCGATCACGGCCTGGTTGGCGGTGACGATGTAGCCGCGCTTGGGGTCGTACTCGTAGGGCAGCGCGTTCTGCGGGATGTAGCCCTTCCAGCGGTACTCCGGGTCCCAGCCGGGCGCCGGGAGCGAACCGTCGCCCTTGCCGCGGACCGGGATCCGGCCGGGCGCCTGGTAGCCGATGTGGCCGTCTTTGTCGGCGTAGATGAGGTTCTGGGAAGGCACCTCGAACAGAGCGGCCGCCTTGCGGAACTCCTTGAAGTTCCCCGCCTTGTTCAGGTCGAAGACGGCGTCCATCGACTTGCCGGGGTTCAGCGCGGTCCAGCGCAGCGCCACTCCGTAGCCGTCGCCCCGGTCGGGGGCCGCGGTGTCCACGTGGGCCTTCTTGCCGACCTTGACCAGTTCGTCGTTGCGGTCGGAGATGAGCGGGCCGTTGTTGGTCTCACGGACCGTGATCTTCTTCGACTTGCCGCCCGCGACCTTGATGGTCTCCTCGCGCGAGGTGAAGGGCAGCACCTTGCCGTCGAACTGGTAGCCGTCCCCGGTGAACTTCTCCAGGTACAGGTCCGTGACGTCGGCGCCGAGGTTCGTCATGCCCCAGGCGATCTTCTGGTTGTGGCCGATGACCACGCCGGGCATGCCGGAGAAGGTGTAGCCCGAGACGTCGTACTGGCACTTGTCGGAGACCGACCGGCAGTGCAGGCCCATCTGGTACCAGACGGAGGGCAGCTGCGGCGCCAGGTGCGGGTCGTTCGCGAGGAGCGGCTTGCCGGTGATCGTGTGCTCACCGGAGACGACCCAGGAGTTCGAGCCGATGCCGTTGCCGTTCGGGCCGAGGATCGCGGGGACCTCGTCCAGGGCGTCGGAGACCCCCGAGAGCTGCGACTGGAGCCCGTTGGGTGCCTGGGCACCACCGGCGAGGCCGGAGCCCGCCGTGCCGCCTGTGCCGCCCGTACCCCCGGTGCCGCCCGTGCCCGCTGTGCCGCCCGTACCGCCCGCTCCGGTCTGCGTGCCGGTGGCGGCGCCCTTGGCGTCGTACTCCTTGGTGACGCCGTCGTAGGCACCCTCCCGTACGACGGGCTTGTTCCGCTTGTACGGGTACTCCGGGTACAGGTCCTTGATCTGCGACGGGCCGAGGCGGCTCGTCATCAAGGAGCGGTCGATCTCGTCCTCCATGTTGCCGCGCAGGTCCCAGGCCATCGCCTTGAGCCAGGCCACGGAGTCGACGGGGGTCCACTTCTGCGGCTCGTAGTCGTTGGTGAAACCGAGCGCCGCGTACTCGACGGAGATGTCCTTGCCGTCCTTGCCGGCGAGGTAGGCGTTGACTCCCTTGGCGTACGCCTGGAGGTACTTCTTCGTCTCCGGGGAGAGCTTGGAGTCGTACTCCTTCTTCGCCACCCGGTGCCAGCCGAGCGTGCGCAGGAATTCATCGGTCTTGACCTGGCTCTTGCCGAACATCTCGGAGAGCCGCCCGGAGGTCATATGACGGCGTACGTCCATCTCCCAGAAGCGGTCCTGCGCCTGGACGTAGCCCTGCGCCATGAAGAGGTCGGCGTCGGACTCGGCGTAGATCTGCGGGATTCCGTTCCCGTCGCGCTTCACGTCGACGGGACCCGAGAGACCATCGAGCTTGATGGTTCCCTTGGTCTGCGGGAAGGAGGCGCGCACGGTGCTGATGCTCCAGTACGCGCCGAAGCCGATGCCTCCGACGATGGCCAGGACCAGGACGATCACGACGAGTCGGGCTCGGCGCCCCTTCTTCTTGCCGGACTTATGACCGGAAGAGGCGGTGGTGTTGGAGGGCATCGCTGTCCTTGCTGTCCTTACGCGAGCGGCAGGGCGGGCTGTGCTGTCGAATGGGCGGCTCTGGGAGCGCTGGAGCAACCATAGGCGCAGGGCGCCGCGGCTCCGGACGCGGAGTCAGGAACCGGACCCCTGAAGATCGTATGCGCGTTCGAGGGCATCAAGAAGGCGTTAACAATTAGGTAAGGTAACGAAGTACTTGGCTCGCAAGAAGTACTTGCGTGCGCGCGGCGGAAGGAACGGCCCCTGACTGTCCACCACCTCAACCAGCTCCTGCTCGTCTGCTCGCTCGTTCTGCTCGTCGCGGTGGCGGCGGTCCGCATCTCGTCGCGCAGCGGGCTCCCCAGCCTGCTCCTGTACCTCGGCATCGGTGTCGTCATAGGACAGGACGGCATCGGGGACATCCACTTCGACAACGCCGAGCTGACCCAGGTCATCGGCTATGCCGCCCTGGTCGTGATCCTCGCCGAGGGCGGCCTCGGGACGAAGTGGAAAGAGATCAGGCCCGCCCTGCCCACGGCCGCCGTGCTGTCGACCGTGGGCGTCGCGGTGAGCGTCGGCGTCACGGCGGCGGCCGCGCACTACCTGGTGGGCCTGGACTGGCGGCCCGCGCTGATCATCGGCGCGGTGGTCTCCTCCACGGACGCGGCAGCGGTCTTCTCGGTGCTGCGGAAGGTGCCGCTCCCCTCGCGCATCACGGGCATCCTGGAAGCGGAGTCGGGGTTCAACGACGCCCCTGTGGTGATCCTCGTCGTGGCGTTCTCCACGGCGGGACCGGTGGACGACTGGTACGTACTGATCGGCAAGATCGCCCTGGAGCTGGCGATCGGCGCGGCGATCGGCATCACGGTCGGCTGGCTCGGCGCCTACAGCCTGCGGCACGTGGCCCTGCCCGCCTCCGGCCTCTACCCCATCGCCGTCATGGCGATCGCCGTCGCCGCCTACGCGGCCGGCGCCATGGCGCACGGCAGCGGGTTCCTCGCCGTCTACCTCGCCTCGATGGTCCTCGGCAACGCCAGGCTGCCGCACTGGCCCGCCACCCGCGGCTTCGCCGAAGGGCTCGGCTGGCTCGCCCAGATCGGCATGTTCGTCCTGCTCGGGCTCCTGGTCACCCCGCACGACCTGCTCGCCGACGCCTGGCCCGCGCTCGTCATCGGCCTCGTCCTGACGATGGTGGCGCGTCCCCTGGAGGTCGTCCTCAGCCTGCTGCCGTTCCGCATGCCCTGGCAGGAGAAGGTCCTGCTGTCCTGGGCCGGCCTGCGCGGCGCCGTGCCCATCATCCTGGCCACGATCCCGATGGTCAGCGGCGTCGAGGACAGCCAGCGGATCTTCAACATCGTCTTCGTGCTCGTGGTCGTCTACACCCTCATCCAGGGCCCCACGCTGCCCTGGCTGGCCAAGAAGCTGCGGATCGGAGGCTCCCCTGAGGCCGCCGACCTCGGCATCGAATCGGCGCCCCTGGAGCGGCTGCAAGGGCACCTGCTGTCGGTGGGCATCCCCAAGGGGTCGCGCATGCACGGCGTGGAGGTGGCCGAGCTGCGGCTGCCCGCCGGGTCGGCGGTCACGCTGATCGTGCGCGAGGGCGAATCGTTCGTGCCCCTGCCGACGACGGTGCTGAGGCGCGGCGACGAGCTGCTCGTGGTGGCGACCGACCCGGTGCGGGACGCCGCCGAGAAGCGGCTGCGCGCGGTCGGACACGGCGGAAAGCTCGCGAGTTGGCTGGGAACCGACGGAGAAAAACACTAATCGCAGGTGTCGGACGTCTCATCCGCTGCAATCACAGGGGTGAATGACCCCTGGGCCTGTACGATAAAGGGACCAGATCGAACCAACTCTGCCTGACGCAGAGCTGGCGCGACCGTATGGCGGCCGTGGCGCCCTCGCAGTGGGCCCCGGCATCTACCGCAGTTCCGCGCAAGAGGACAGCTCTCGGCGCCCCCGCACGGGCGCTACCAGGCGGCAGAAAGGCACGGGCCGTGGCATCCACGGTCACCGAATCCCGCCCGGGTTACGGACAGCTCCTGCGCACCCCTCGCGCCTGGACGTTCCTGCTCCCCGGCTTCGCGGCGCGACAGCCCTTCGCGATGCTGACCATCTCCATCGTCCTGCTGGTGCAGCACACCACCGGCTCGTACGGTGCCGCGGGCGCCGTATCGGCCGCCACCGGCGTCTCCATGGCGCTGTTCGCCCCCTTCAGCGGCAAGCTCGCCGACCGGTTCGGCCAGCGCGCCGTGCTGGTGCCCGGCGTGCTCGTCCACACCGCGTCCGTCGTCACCCTGACGGTGCTCGCGCTCTCCGACGCCCCCTTGTGGGCCCTTTTCGTGGCAGCCGTCCCCGCGGGCGCGTCGACGCCGCAGATCGGCCCCATGGTGCGGGCCCGCTGGGGCGTCAAACTCCAGGGCTCGCCGCTGGCCACCACCGCGGCCGCCTTCGAGTCCGTCACCGACGAGCTGACGTTCGTCCTCGGCCCGCTCCTGGCGACCGCGCTGTGCACCAGTATCGACCCCTCCGCCGGTCTGCTCACGGAGGCCGGGCTCACCCTGGTCGGCGGTCTGCTGTTCGCCGCCCAGAAGGGCACCCAGCCGAAGCCGTCCTCGCAGACCGAGGGCCACGCGCGCGTGGAGCACGTCTCGGCGCTGCGGGTCCCCGGAGTGCGCGTCCTGATCGTGACGTTCCTCGGGATCGGCGCCGTCTTCGGCGGCATGCAGGTCGCGCTGGCCGCCTTCACCGAGTCGATCGGCGAGCCCGGCCTGAACGGCGTCCTGTACGGCACGTTCGCCGCGGGCAACATGCTCTCCGGCCTCGTCTGCGGCGCCATCGCCTGGAAGATCTCCCCGCAGCGGCGCCTGCTCGTCGCGTACGCGGCGCTGACGCTGATGGCCTCCGGCCTGTGGGCCGCGCACTCCGTGCTGCTGCTCGCCGGGATCGGCCTGCTCGTCGGCGTCTGCATCGCGCCCGCGCTGATCACCGGCTACACCCTGGTGGACAAGCTGGTCGCGCCGACCGGCCGCACCGAGGCGTTCACCTGGCTGACCGGCGCGGTCGCGCTCGGCCAGGCGGCGGCCGTCACGGTCGCCGGACAGCTGGAGGACCGCCTCTGGGACGGGGCCGGATTCCTGGTCCCGCTGGGCGGCACGGCACTGGCCCTCGTGGTCCTCGTGACGCTGCGCTCGCGGCTCGTTCCCAAGACCTCGGGCCGCACGGTGGCGCGTGGCGTCGGTCACCGCGTGCCGGTCACGGTGGACTGATCCCGCGGAATAGGTCACTATGGATCGTCGTTAGCACTCATCGAGTGAGAGTGCCAGGAGGAAGCAAGTGCCGACGTACCAGTACCAGTGCACCGAGTGCGGCGAGGGCCTCGAGGCGGTGCAGAAGTTCACGGACGACGCCCTGACCGTGTGCCCGAGCTGCGACGGACGCCTCAAGAAGGTGTTCTCGGCGGTCGGCATCGTGTTCAAGGGATCCGGCTTCTACCGCAACGACAGCCGCGGCTCGTCGTCGAGCAGCACGCCGTCGACCTCGACACCGTCGAAGTCCACGTCCGACGCGAAGTCCTCGTCGTCGACGGCCGCCTCCTCGGCTTCGTCGTCGTCCTCCTCGTCCTCGGGGTCGACGTCGTCCGGCTCGTCGACGGCCTCCTCCAGCTCGGCCGCGTAAGGCCTTCAGACTCTCCCTGCCGGACCTCGCCGTTCATCGACGGCGGGGTCCTCGGCGTATCCGGGGCCGGATACTGTGCGGCCCATGGTGAATACGGCGAACGCGATACGGGCCGAGATCGGTGTGATCGGCGGTTCCGGCCTCTACTCCTTCCTCGACCACGTGACCGAGATCCAGGTCGACACCCCCTACGGGGCTCCGAGCGACTCCCTCTTCCTCGGCGAGGTCGCCGGACGGCGGGTCGCCTTCCTGCCCCGGCACGGCCGCGGCCATCATCTGCCGCCCCATCGCATCAACTACCGCGCCAACCTCTGGGCGTTGCGCTCCGTCGGCGTACGGCAGGTGCTCGGCCCGTGCGCGGTGGGCGGGCTGCGGGCCGAGTACGGGCCCGGGACCCTGCTGGTGCCCGATCAGCTGGTGGACCGCACGAAGGCGCGTACGCAGACGTACTTCGACGGACTCCCGCTGCCGGACGGCAGCGTCCCCAACGTGGTGCACGTGTCGCTCGCCGACCCGTACTGCCCGACGGGCCGGGCCGTCGCGCTGAAGGCCGCGCGCGGCCGTGACTGGGAGCCGGTGGACGGCGGAACGCTCGTCGTGGTCGAGGGGCCGCGCTTCTCGACCCGGGCCGAGTCGCTCTGGCACGCCGCTCAGGGCTGGTCGGTGGTGGGCATGACCGGGCACCCCGAGGCGGCGCTCGCACGGGAACTGGAACTTTGCTACACGTCGTTGACGCTGGTCACCGATCTGGACGCGGGTGCGGAGACCGGCGAGGGCGTCTCGCACGAGGAGGTGCTCCAGGTGTTCGCCGCGAATGTGGACCGGCTGCGGGGAGTGCTGTTCGACGCGATCGCCGGGCTGCCGGTGGCGGCGGACGGGGAGCGGGAGTGTCTGTGCGCCGGGGCGCTCGGCGGGATGGATCCGGGGATTCGGCTGCCTTGAGGGGGTGAGGGCGAGGGGGTGTCCGACGGAGGTGGCGTCGGTGGAACCTCCCCTTCGGGTGAGGGAGTTATCCACAACCGGTGGGTAGTCCACGGGCCTTAGCGGGAATCGGCGCGGGCCTGCATCGTGGGAGCGCGAGCCCAGTTCCTCGCCAGGCCCAGTTCCTCGCACCGCAGGCGGTGGTTGTCATGACCCAAGTCCCTTCCCAGGCCCAGCCGTCGGACGGCTGCCCGGTCCCTCATTTCCCGCCCGTGCGGGTGCGCGGCGGGCATCCGCGACTGCGGCGCCTGCTGCGGCACCGCCGACGGGCCCTGGCCATAGGGCTCGCGATGACCGCCGCCGCCCTCGCGGCCACGGCCCCGGGGGACGCGGACCGGCCGCGAGGACCCGCGGCGGCCGGGTCCTCGCGGGAGCGGGAGCCCTCGGAGGCGGTGACCGCACCCGTCCGGATCGCGGACGCGGCGGCCGTGCGGCTGCTGCGCCCCGGCGACCGGGTCGACGTGATCGCCGCCGAGGGGCCGCCCGGGGGCGGTGCGAAGCCGCGCGTGGTGGCCGCGGGCGCGCGGGTCTCCGAGGTGCCCGCACCGGCGGAAGGGCCCGCCGAGAGCGGGGCGTTGGTGGCGCTTTCGGTGCCGCGGGACACGGCGGCGCGGCTCGCCGGGGCCGGGGCGAGTGCCCGGTTGGCGGTGACCCTGCGATGAGCGCGACTGTTCACGATCGCACTGGCACCCGGTCACGTCGCTCGTCCGTGAGAGCGAATTGGACAGGCCCGCCACGGTCTGACGTAGGTTGCGAAGCTGTCTGTTCCGCAACCCGCACATGCAACGAAAGGCCTCGTGGTGAGCGAGAAGAAGGAACCGGGCGTCTGGGAGGGCTTCAAGGCCTTCCTGATGCGCGGCAACGTGGTCGACCTGGCGGTCGCGGTGGTCATCGGCGCCGCGTTCACGAACATCGTGAACTCGGTCGTCAAGGGTGTCATCAACCCGCTGGTCGGCGCCTTCGGCACGAAGGATCTCGACCACTACCACTCGTGCCTGAAGTCGCCGTGCGAGATGAACGCCGCGGGCGAGGTCAGCAAGGGGATCCCGATCATGTGGGGTTCCGTGCTCAGCGCGGTCCTCAGCTTCGTGATCACGGCGGCCGTCGTGTACTTCCTGATGGTGCTGCCCATGGCCAAGTACCTCGCGAAGGTCGCCGCGAGGAGGGCCGCGAAGGAGGGCACGAAGGAGATCGTCGAACTCTCCGAGCTGGAGGTCCTCAAGGAGATCCGCGATGCCCTGCTGGCACAGCGCGACGCCGGGCAGAGCGGCCCGGCGCAGGAGGGGCCGGGGCAGGAGAGGCCGGGGCAGGGCGGTCCTGGGCGCGGCGAGCGCTAGCGCGGGTTCAGAGGTGGTGGGGCGGCTTCTCGTCGAGGAAGCGCGCGAGGTCGGCGGCGCTGCCGCCGCCGGACTCGGCCCGCTCGCCCCACCCTCGGTCCGTATCGTCCGAAGACTGCTGCGACAGCGGATCGTCGAAGATCAGCACGTTCTTCGGCTTCTTCGGCTCCTCCGGATCGCGCGATTCGGGGGCGGGGGCGGTACTCATGCTTCCAGGGTACGTCGGCCGCGCCCGCCGACGACGGCCAGACGGCTTCGAGGCCCTGGCCCGCGAAGATCTCCTTGGCGGCGGCGAAGCGGGCGACGCCCTCGATGTTCGCGGGGTCGTCGGTCAGACCCCGCGGCTCATGCCGCCGTCGAGGCCGCCCGAGACGTCAGCTCGGCGACTCGGCGCCCTGACGGGCGTAGCACCACCAGGCGACCGCGATGCAGCTGGCGTAGAAGGCCACGAAGCCCCACATCGCGCTGGTCACCGCGGAGTTGGCGAACATCGCCGGGATGAAGAAGAAGCCGTACGCCGCGATGGCGGAGGTGAAGCCGGTGACGGCGCCCGCCTCCATCTCTGCCTGCTTCAGCGCCCTGCCGTAGGCGGGCGTGCCCTCGGCGAGGCCCTTCAGGTGCTGGTTGCGGAAGATCACCGGGATCTGGCGGAACGTCGAGCCGTTGCCGATGCCCGAGAAGAAGAACGCGCACAGGAAGCAGGCGAGAAAGCCCCAGAAGTCGCCGTGGTCGCCGCCGGAGGGCAGGAAGTTGATCACACCGATGATCGACAGCGCCATGCCGGTGAACGAGATGATGGTGACCCGCGCGCCGCCGATCTTGTCGGCGATCCAGCCGCCGGCCCAGCGGGCGAGCGCGCCGACGGCCGGACCCAGCCAGGCGTACGTGGCCGCGGAGTAGGCCGCGTCGATCGGCGTGAACGTCGTCGTGATGAGCATCGGCAGGGCTGCCGCGAAGCCGATGAAGGAGCCGAACGTACCGACGTAGAGCCAGGTCATCAGCCAGGTGTGCTTGCGCCTGAAGATGATCTTCTGCTGCTTGAAGGGGGTGGACGCGACGTCGAGGTCGTTCTGGCCGAACCACGCGACGGCGGCCAGGATCACCAGGACCGGCACCCACAGGAACGCGGCGTTCTGGAGCCAGACCGGCGTCCCGTCGGCCTTGTGCTGGGCGGAGCCGACCGCGAGGACCGAGCTGGTGATGACGATCGGGGTGAGGAGCTGGACGACGGAGACGCCGACGTTGCCGAGGCCGCCGTTGATGCCGGTCGCGTTGCCCTTGTCCCTCTTGGGGAAGAAGAAGCCGATGTTGGCCAGCGAGGAGGCGAAGTTGGCGCCGCCGACGCCGCACAGGGCCGCGATGGCGATCATCACGCCGTACGGGGTGTCGGGGTTCTGTACCGCGATGCCGAGCCAGATCAGCGGGACGACCAGGACGACCGTGGACAGCGCGGTGAAGCGGCGCTGGCCGATCAGCGGGCCGAGGAAGGTGTAGCAGATCCGGGCCGTGCCGCCGGTGAGGCCGGGGACCGCCGTCAGCCAGAAGAGCTGGGAGGTGGAGAAGGCGAAGCCGACGTCGGCGAGGCTGGTCGCGGTGACCGACCACACCTGCCAGACCACGAAGGCGACCAGCAGGGCGGGGACGGCGATCCACAGGTTGCGGGCGGCGACCTTCTTGCCGATGGACTTCCAGAAGAGTTCGTTCTCCGGTTCCCAGTCCCTGATGGTCCGGCCGGGGCGGTACTGCGCCGGGTCGTACGAGGGATCCGTGGGCGCGGGCCGTGTCTCTTGGGCGGCAGGCGATGTCATGTTGGTTCCCGGTTCGCTCAGGGTCCCGACCTTGTTACGGGGCCTGACTCCTCCAACGTCGTCTTCCGCGACGGTCGACGGCAGAGGCGTAGGGCATGCGTGAGCGAGCCCAAAGACATGCAGGTCAGCGGGGCTTCGGACCACATGTGCCGTCCGGGTGGCCCTCCCGTGCCGACGGGCGGCGCAGCCCGGTTCGGCGTACGCGTTCTGCTGTGGTGGGCACATGACGTCCCCCACAGGCACTCCCGGGCCTTCCGGCTCCCCCAAGCTCTTGCGGCCCCTTCTCCCCCGGGGGCGCGACGAGGAGCACCGGGTCGCGACACCTCTGGAACTCTTCTTCGACCTCTGTTTCGTCGTGGCGGTCGCCCAGGCCGGCGCCTCGCTCGTGCACGCCGTCGCGGAGGGGCATCCGGGCGAGGGCATCCTTCACTACGCGATGACCTTCTTCGGGCTGTACTGGGCCTGGGTCAATTTCTCCTGGTTCTCCTCGGCGTACGACAACGACGACGTGCTCTACCGCGTGGTCACCCTGGTCCAGATCGCCGGTGTGCTGGTCTTCGCCGCCGGGGTGTCGAGGGCCTTCGACGAGAACGACTTCCTCCTGATCTGGCTCGGCTACCTGATCATGCGGCTCGCGCTCTCCTCCCAGTGGCTGCGGGTGGCCAAGGCGGCGCGGGGGGCCGAGCGGACCACCGCACTGCGGTACGCGTTCGGCGTGCTGCTCTGCCAGGTCGGCTGGTCGGGGCTGCTGTTCCTGCCCGAGGGCGCCCGGCCCTGGCTGTTCCTGGTGATGGCGATCGCCGAGATGGCCGTACCGGCGTTCGCGGAGCGCGGGTACACCACGGCGTGGCACCCGCACCACATCTCCGAGCGGTACGGCCTGTTCACGATCATCGTGCTCGGCGAGACGATCGCGGCGGCGACGATCGCCGTGAAGTCGGGCATCGAGGAGAACGACGCGCTCGACGAACTCCTGCCGATCGCCGCCGGTGGCCTTCTCATCGTCTTCGCCGCGTGGTGGATCTACTTCGTCGTCCCCTTCCACGGCCGACTGCGCGGCAACCGCCAGGCGTTCCTGTGGGGTTACGGCCAGTACGTGGTCCTCGGCTCGGCCGCGGCGATCGGCGCGGGGATCGAGGTGGCCGTCGAGCAAGCCGTGGGCGAGGCGCATATCTCGACCCTGGCCGCGTCGGCCGCGGTGACCATCCCGACGACGCTGTATCTGATCACCGTGTGGGCGCTGCACTCCCGCTACTTCAAGGTGGGCCTCGCCCAGCAGCTGGTGCTGCCGGTCAGCGCGCTGGCGACGCTGGCGAGCACGTTCGCGGGGCGCTGGGCGGTGCTGGTCGCGGGCCTGGTGGCGGCGGCGACGGTCGCGACGGGGGTGACGCTCACGGCCCGGATGAACCGCGCGGACCGGTCCGCGTGAGCGACGCCGACTAGGGCCTGTCCGGCGGATCAGGCCGCACTTGGGTGGCGGTCACCTTTCTGCGCGGGTGAGCGGGGCCTGGTGCGTCGAGATGCAAGGCGGAGGAGGGCGGCAACGCGATGGGGTCGCCCCCTGCTCGAGGGAAGCCGAGAGCTGGGGGAAGTGCCAGACCCCGCGGCCCGCGGCATGATCCGCCGGACAGGCCCTAGGCGCCGCGGGGCTGGGGGTGAACTGCCACGCGTGGTACGCATCGGCGTATGAATACTGACTCCCTGACCGATGTGGCGGGCCTGCGGGTCGGGCACGCGACCCGGACCGGCGATGGACAACTGACCGGCACCACGGTGGTGTTGGCGCCCGAGGGGGGCGCTGTCGCGGCCGTGGACGTGCGCGGCGGAGGGCCCGGCACCCGCGAGACCGACGCCCTCGACCCGCGCAATCTGGTGCAGCGCGTCGAGGCCGTCGTCCTCACCGGCGGCAGCGCGTACGGACTGGACTCCGCGTCGGGGGTGATGGCGTGGCTGGCGGAGCGGGGCCGCGGGGTGCGGGTCGGACCCGACCCCTCCCACGTCGTGCCCGTCGTCCCGGCCGCCTGCGTCTTCGACCTGGGGCGCGGCGGTGACTTCACGGCCCGGCCCGACGCGGCGACCGGTCGGGCCGCGGTGGAGGATGCCGCCCGCACCGAGCCGTTCACCCCGGTGCGGGAGGGCAACGTCGGGGCGGGCACCGGCGCGGTGGTCGGCAGGCTCAAGGGCGGTATCGGCAGCGCGAGCGTCCGGCTCGACTCGGGGATCACGGTCGCGGCGCTGGTCGTGGCGAACGCCTCGGGGTCGGGGTTCGATCCGGCGACGGGCGTGCTGTACGGGCGGTACTTCGAGGGGCGGCGGGTCGGTTACCCCGCGCCGGAGGTGCACGAGGAGGCCGCGCGCCGCCTCGCCGAGACCGTCGCCGAGAACGGGCCGCCGCCGCTCAACACAACCCTCGCCGTCGTCGCCACCGACGCCGAACTGACCAAGGCGCAGGCGCAGAAGCTCGCCGGGACCTCGCACGACGGCATGGCGCGTGCCGTGCGGCCGGTCCATCTGCTCAACGACGGTGACACGGTCTTCGCCCTCGCCACGGGCGAGCGCCCCCTGGACGCCGCCGCACCCCTCGCGCTCAACGAGATCCTCGCCGCGGGCGCGGACATGGTGACGGCCGCGATCGTGCGGGCGCTGCTGGCCGCGGAGTCCGTCCGGACGCCGGGCGGGACGTTCCCCGCGTACCTCGACCTCTACGAGAAGGGCCGCGAGCGGGCCTCATAAATGTGCCCGCGCTCACACCATGCGGAGGGAACTACTCCGCGTGTCGGGCCGCTCTTTAGTCGTACTGGATCAGAACACGTACTTGGAGCAGCTCGTGACAAGGTCAGTCATAGTCAACCCCCGGCGCCGTGCCCTGCTGGCAGCCACCGCGCTCGCTGCCGTGGGCGCGCTGACCCTCACAGCCTGCGGCGGGGACGCGGACGCCGACAACGACAAGAAGGGTGCGAGCGCCGCCGCCAAGGGCGCCGACATCACCATCTCCTCCAAGGACGGCGCCACCGACGCCTCGATCAACGCCACCGGCGTCAAGGTCAAGGGCGGCAAGCTGACGAGCGTGAAGATGACGTCCGTGACGTCCGGCGCCGCTGTCGAGGGCACCATCTCCGGTGACGGCACCACCTGGAAGCCCAAGGCCCAGCTGGAGCGCGGCACCAAGTACAAGGTGACCGCCAACGCCAAGGACCCCAAGGGCAACGCGGCGACGGAGAACGCGACGTTCACCACCGTCTCCTCGGCCAACAGCTTCATCGGCAGCTACACCCCCGACGGCGGCGCCAAGGTCGGTGTCGGCATGCCGGTCTCCTTCAACTTCGACAAGCCGATCACGGAGAAGAAGGACGTCCAGTCGCACATCACGGTGACGTCCACCAGCGGCCAGAAGGTCGTCGGCCACTGGTTCGGCAACCAGCGGCTGGACTTCCGGCCCGAGGAGTACTGGAAGGCCGGCTCCAAGGTCACCATGAAGATCAACCTCGACGGTGTGAAGGGCGGGAACGGCATCACCGGCGTGCAGCACAAGACGGTCACCTTCACCGTCGGCCGCGCGCAGGTCTCCACCGTCGACGTCAAGACCAAGAAGATGACGGTCGAGCGGGACGGCAAGGTCATCAAGACCGTCCCGATCTCCGCGGGCAGCCCGTCGAACCCGACGTACAACGGCAAGATGGTGATCTCCGAGAAGTTCACCCAGACCCGGATGAACGGCGACACGGTCGGCTTCGGCGGGGAGTACGACATCAAGGACGTGCCGCACGCCATGCGCCTGTCCACGTCGGGCACCTTCATCCACGGCAACTACTGGGGTTCGCCGTCCATCTTCGGCAGCGCCAACACCAGCCACGGCTGTGTGG
Organism: Streptomyces sp. NRRL S-920; assembly: GCF_000717945.1. Classification (NCBI taxonomy): domain Bacteria; kingdom Bacillati; phylum Actinomycetota; class Actinomycetes; order Kitasatosporales; family Streptomycetaceae; genus Streptomyces; species Streptomyces sp. NRRL S-920. The sequence continues at coordinate 113,900 of NZ_JODF01000028.1, read as the reverse complement.
GCCTCCAGGACGCGCGCGGCGCCGGCGACCCGAACACCATGGGCGCCTGGTTCTTCGACAACTCCCTGATCGGTGACGTCGTGAACGTCACGGGCTCCCCGGACAAGACGATCGCCCCGGACAACGGCCTCAACGGCTGGAACATGTCCTGGAGCGAGTGGACGGCGGGCAGCGCGAGCTGACGCACCCTCCGGGGGCGCGTCTCCCGTCTCCCGGCGCGCACCTCGCGCGCCCCCCAACTGAGCGAGCCACGTGGGAACTTCCCTCGTGGCTCGCGCGTTTTCCCGTTCCCGGACATGATGTCCGACCCAGGGGCTACGGTATGCACTCACCAGGTGACATGCAGCAACGCCGGGAGAAGCCTTGAGCGTTCCGTACGAAACGGCGTACGAGCCATCCGAGTCGCCCGAGCCACACTCTCCGGAGGAGCACCTCGAGCGACTCCTCGGCCGTGCCTTGAACTCCTTCGACCTGCCCGACGAGGTCATAGGCCGCCTCGAGTCGGCTCTCGCGCACGACAGTTCCCTGCACTCCGCGCACCACAGCGCGGGTCTGCACCGCGAGACGTACAGACACACCTGGCTGCTCGCCGACGCCACCGTGCTCACGCTCTGGGAGCTGGTCCACAACACCGCGCCGGGCAGCGCCCCGACGTATGAGGTCTACGCCGACGAGGAGGAGGCGGGCGTCGCCACCTCGCGGCTGCCGCTGCCGCCCGACCCGCCGTCGTGCGGCCGGCCCGCCTTGCTCCAGCTGCCCGCCGACTCCGGGCCCAGCCACGCGTACTCCCCCGACAACTCGGCGGACCACGCGCGCCGACTGCTGCGTCGCGCGGAGAACACCGAGGACCGGCCCGGGGAGGACATCGCGCGCCTGCTGCGCGCGGCGTTCGCGCACCAGATAACGCAGGCGTTCGGCCGTCCCGGCCTGAGCGGTGAGGCGCGTCTGAGCTTCTCGCTCTACGAGCACGCGTTCCTGCTCTTCGACGGCGGCGAGATCAGTCTGTGGGAGGTCGAGCACACGCTCACGCCCGACGGGCGCCATATGTGCGAGGTGTACGCCACCGAGGACGCGGCCCGCGCGGCGATGGAGCGCAGGGCGACGGGCGCGACTCCGGGGCAGTAGAGCCGAGGGCCTTAAGGGCGGCCGTCGCCGTACTGCTGTACGAGACCGGCGAAGGCCGCCCGCTCGTCCGCGGTGAGTTCCACGGCCTCCGCGCGCGGCGGGCCCTGCTGGCCCGGGAGCGCGCGGAGCGCTTGCGGCGCGCGCCACGCCTGCGCCTCGGGGCGCTCCCTGCGCATCACCCGCACCAGGCCGACGGCCCAGACCGCGGTCGCCACGGCGAGCGCGGCCAGGCCTATCTGCTGAACGATCGAGATATCCCGGAGCATGCGGCCCAGTAGACAACACGCCCGGGGGCTTCCGACAGGGGAGTTATGGGGCTTAGGTCCCGAAGTGACGCATGTCGCATCTCTACTCACTCGCCCCCTGCGCCGACTGGTGAGCCGCCGCGGACGGCGGCCGGGGAAGGTCGCCGGTCTCGACGATATGGCGGGCGACGGCGGTGAGCGGGAGACGATGGCGGCGAGCGAAGCCGCGCATGACGGCGAAGGCGTCGTCGAGGGACAGTTCGCGGCGGGCGGCGAGGAATCCCTTCCCCTGCTCGATGACCACGCGGCTGCGGAGGGCCGTGTGGAGCTGCTCATTGACCGTCTGGGCGTGCTTCAGCGTTCGGGCGTGGAGCAGGCCGATGGTGGCCGCGTCGGCGAATGCCTCGGCCAGGGCGAGGTCATCGGTGGGTAGCGGTCTGTCGCTGGTGCACAGGAGCAGCAGGCTGCCGATGGATTCCTCGCCTAGCCGCAGGGGAACGGCGCCGGCGTACGTGTAACCGGCCTCGCGAGCCTGTGCGGTGAAGCCGCGCCAGGTATCCGGGGTGTGGGCCGGGTCCCCGGGGAGGGCCGGGGTGGCGGTGCGGTAGGCGTCCAGGGCCGGGCCCTCGCTCGGAGCCAGATGCAGCAGCTTTTCCAGTGCGGGACTCGGGTCGCTGGGGGCGGCGCAGTACAGCTGCGGCCCGGGGTGGGCCAGCATGACCGCTGCGTCGGCGATGGCGAAGAGGTCGCAGCAGCGGTTGGCCAGTTGCTGAGAGAAGTCGGTGATGTCGAGGTCCGCGACGAGGGTATCGGCGAGTTCGACGAAGGTTTCGGCGATCTTTCGTTCTCGGCTCATGCGTCGACTCCTCGATGCGCGCGGGCGCCCGTCAAGGGCTTCCGACAGACTCCTGATACTCCATCAGCAGGCCTCCATGCCAAGGCTCGTACTGCCCGAAGTCACCACGTTCCGTGTCCATAAGGCTACTACCAGCCACGCCGTCAGGGGCAGGTGGAGGTGGAGGTGGAGCGGGCTTCGCCCGTGCCCCGCCCGCGTCAGGGAGTCAACGCGGGCTCCCGCTCGGTGTGATCGTCCGTGACCACCGCCTCCTCGGCGCCCTCGGCCTCCGCCTGGTGCTTCGGCTTCGCCGGGAGCGCGAACATGACCAGGAAGATGACCGCGAGCACGCCCACCGCCCACCACAGCGCGTTCTGGAAGCCCGCGACGTACTCCGCGGGGAGCCGGCTCGGTGCGACCCCCTCGTCGATCACGCCGTAGAAGACCACCGACACCAGGCCGAGGCCGAGCGCCGTGCCCATCTGCTGCACGGTGTTGATGAGTCCGGAGGCCGAGCCCGCGTGTTCCCGCGGGACGCCCGAGAGGACCGCGTCCGTCAGCGGCGCCACGATCAGGCCCATGCCCACGCCCATCACGACCAGCGGAAGCGCCATCTGCCAGGACGTGAGGCCCGCGCCGTACCGGCCCGCCTCCCAGATGTAGAGGAGCAGGCCCACCGCCATCGCCAGGGCGCCCGCCTGGAGCACCTTGCGGCCGAAGCGCGGCACCAGTTTCTGCACGGACGTGGCGGCCGCCACCGAGACGGCGACCGAGAACGGCACCCCGGTCAGGCCCGCGTGCAGCGGGGTCCAGCCGAGGCCGTACTGCATGTACAGGGTCCAGACGAGGAAGAAGATGCCCATCGTGACGCCGAACACGGTCTGCACGGCGATGCCCGCGGCGAAGCTCTTCACCTTGAACAGGGACAGCTCCACGAGCGGCGAACCGTCCTTCGCCGTCTTCCACTTCTCGTACGCGACGAGGGCGCCGAAGACGACGAGGGAGCCGGCCATCATCAGGTGGCCCCAGACGGGCCAGCCCAGCTCACGGCCGCGCGTGAGGGGGTAGATCAGCATCAGCAGGCCGAGCGTGACCAGGACGACGCCGACGAGGTCGAGCTTGAGGGCCCTCGGGGCCTTGGACTCGGTGATGAACTTGCGGCCCAGGATGATTCCGGCGACGCCGACCGGCAGATTGATGAGGAAGATCGGCCTCCACTCCAGGCCGAGGATGTTCCACTCGGTGAGCAGCGCGCCCAGCAGCGGTCCGGAGACCGCGCCGAGACCGACGACCATGCCGAAGAGCCCGAAGACCTTGCCGCGCTCGTGGGCGGGGAAGGTCGCGTGCACGATCGACAGCACCTGCGGGACCATCAGCGCGGCCATGCCGCCTTGCAGGATGCGCGACGCGACCAGCATCTCCGGGTTGACCGCGAAGCCGCAGAGCGCGGAGGCGACGGTGAAGCCGGTGATGCCTATCAGGAACAGCCGCTTGCGTCCGTGGATGTCACCGAGCCGTCCGCCCGTGATGAGTCCGGCGGCGAAGGCGAGGGTGTAGCCCGCGGTGATCCACTGGATCTGGCTGAAGGTGGCGCCCGCGTCCCGCTGGATGGACGGGATCGCGATGTTGACGATCGTGACGTCGACCAGGTCCATGAAGGCGGCGGTCATCACGATGGCCAGGGCGAACCAACGGCGCCGGTCCGATGGGGGCCCGGCGTCGGGGAGGGTGCTGGTGCTGGTGGGAGAACTCATGCCGGAAGGCTAGGAGCCATATAGGTCATAAGAGGTCCTACATCACCGGCATCCTGATCCCATGAGGACGACAACTGGAATGAGTACGAGGCCGCGGACGCGGATGACGACGATGTCGTCTCGGGCGCGCGCGTGACGGGGGCTACGGGCGCGCAGACTCCCATCCGGCTGCTGCAACTGCTCTCGCTCCTCCAGACCCCCCGCGAGTGGCCCGGCAGCGAACTCTCCGAGCGGCTCGGGGTGAGCCGGCGGACGGTGCGGCGCGACGTGGACCGGCTGCGGGAGCTGGGCTATCCGGTGCAGGCCGCGCAGGGCGCCCTCGGCGGCTACCGCCTGGTCGCGGGCAAGGCCATGCCTCCGCTGCTCCTCGACGACGAGGAGGCCGTGGCGATCGCGGTCGGGCTGCGGGTCGGGGCGGGGCACGCGGTGGAGGGCGTGGAGGAGGCGTCGGTGCGGGCGCTCGCCAAGCTGGAGCAGGTCCTGCCGACGCGGCTGCGCCACCGGGTCTCCGCGCTCCAGACCGCGACGATGCCGCTGACCAGCGGGGACGGCGCGAGCATCGCGCCGGAGACGCTGACGGTGATGGCATCGGCCGCCGCGGGCCACGAACGCCTGCGGTTCTCCTACCGGGCGGGGGACGGCACACAGACCCGCCGCCTGACCGAGCCGTACCGCCTGGTCTCGACGGGGCGGCGGTGGTACCTCGTGGCGTACGACCTCGACCGCGAGGACTGGCGGACCTTCCGCGTCGACCGGGTGAGCGAGCCGTTCTCCACAGGGGCGCGGTTCGCGCCGCGGGAGCTGCCGCAGGGGGACGCCGCGGAGTTCATCCGGCAGTCGGTCCGGCACGGGCAGCAACCGGCGTACGAGATCGATGTGACGTTCGCCGCGTCGGCGGAGTTCGTCAGGGCGCGGCTGCGGTCGTCGCTCGGCACGGTCGAGCCGCTGGGCACCGGCCGCTGCCGTCTGCGCGGCACGGCGACGGACTCCATCGAATGGCTGGCGGTCCGCCTGGCCGTGCTGAACTGCGACTTCACGGCCCACGGCCCGCCGGAACTGGTGAGGTGCCTCGGCGAACTGGGCCACCGCCTGACCCGGGCGGCGGAATCCCGGCCCGAGGAGTGAGCCCCCAGCCGGAGCAAGGCGGCCTGGGCCTGGGACCGGCCGCCCCTAGGCCACCGCGTCGAAGCCCGTGTCCCGCGCCAGTTTCTTCAGCTCCAAAAGCGCGTGCTTCTCGATCTGCCGGATCCGCTCACGGGTGAGGCCGTGCTCCTTGCCGACCTCCGTCAGCGTCCGCTCGCGGCCGTCGACGATGCCGTACCGCATCTTGATGATGGACGCGGTGCGCTGGTCGAGGCGGCCTATCAGGTCGTCCAGCTCCTCGCTGCGCAGCAGGGAGAGGACGGACTGCTCGGGCGAGACGGCCGAGGTGTCCTCCAGGAGGTCACCGAATTGGGTGTCGCCCTGGTCGTCCACGCCCATGTTCAGCGAGACGGGGTCGCGGGCCCAGTCCAGGACGTCGATGACGCGCTCGGGCGTCGAGGACAGCTCCGCGGCGATCTCCGCGGGCTCCGGCTCCCGGCCGTGCTCGCGGTTGAACTCGCGCTGGACGCGGCGGATCCGGCCCAGCTCCTCCACCAGGTGGACGGGGAGGCGGATGGTGCGGGACTGGTCGGCTATCGAGCGCGTGATGGCCTGGCGGATCCACCACGTGGCGTACGTGGAGAACTTGAAGCCCTTGGCGTAGTCGAACTTCTCGACGGCGCGCACCAGGCCCGCGTTCCCCTCCTGGATCAGGTCGAGGAGGGGCAGGCCGCTGCGCGGATAGCGGCGGGCGACCGCGACGACCAGCCGGAGGTTCGAGCGGATGAAGACGTCCTTGGCCCGCTCACCGTCGGCGACGAGGGCTTCCAGCTCCTCGCGGTCGGCGGTGACCTTGCTGTCCTCGACCTCGCCGTCCAGGATCTTGCGGGCGTACACACCCGCTTCGATGATCTGGGACAGCTCCACTTCCTTGGCGGCGTCGAGCAGTGGCGTACGCGCGATCTCGTCGAGGTACATGCCGACCAGGTCGCGGTCGGCGATCTCCCCGCCTACGGCGCGAACACTGCGTGCCGCATCGGTCTCGCCGGAGGCGGCGGACTTACGACGGGCGACGGCACGGGTTGCCATGCGTGCTCCCTTGCGTGTGGTTGTCCTGGTCGGCCCTGGGGCCTCTGTGTCGGCCCTTACTGGGGCCTCTGTGGCGGATGGCACACCCTCGAGTGCCCTGCATCCGATGGAAACAACGACTGGAATCCGGACAGAATTCCCAAGCCGCGCATCTTTTTTCCCGACGGTGCAGTACCCTGTGCCGCCACGCGGGGAGGCGGGATGATTTCAGAACGTACAGGGGTGCAGGTCAGGCCGGGGGTCGAGACGGATCTCGAAGCCCTCACCGACCTCTACAACCACTACGTACGTGAGACGGCCGTCACCTTCGACACCGTCACCTTCCTGCCGGAGGAGCGTCGCCCCTGGCTGCTCTCCCACCCTGAAGACGGCCCTCACCGCCTCTTGGTTGCTCAGGAGCGGCAGACCGGCACCCGCCCGGGCCGGCTGCTCGGGTACGCCACCAGTAGCCCTTTCCGCTCCCGGCCCGCTTACTCCACTTCCGTGGAAGTCAGCGCGTACTGCGTGCCGGACGCGTACGACGAAGTGGGCAGGAAGTTCGGGCGGTACTGGGACGTCGCCTGGTACGAGCGGCCCCTCGGCCGACGGACCTAGGCCTCAGGGCCGATCCGGGCAGGCGGACCGGCGGCCTACCGTCCCCGCATGACCGACACCGCAGGCATTCTCGACGAGGCCCTGACCCGACTGCACGGCTTCGGCCCCGAACGGCAGGGGCGGCTCACCAATCACGCGCCCATGGCCGTCGAGGCGCTCGCCGCGCGCGGACAGTCCAGAGCGATCCATCGATGGCTTGATCTTTACGCCCGGAAATTGGAGGACCTTCCCGCGTCCTTCGCCCCGATCACCGAGGGCGACTACGAGAGCGCGCTCGGCGACCCGCGCCGGGCCGCGGACTGGATCGCCTACTTCCGCCGGGAGATCGAGGAGCGTCCCTGGCGCGACGTGCTCGCCGAGTGGTGGCCACGGCTGCTCCCCGGGATGTACGGAGGTTCGACGCATCCGGTGATCCGGGTGGGCCACGCCGTGCGCGCCCTGGAGCGGGGCGAGGCCACCGCGCCCCGCCTCGCCGAACTCGCGCACGGCCTCGGCTACTGGGCCGCCCGGCACCACCGGGTCACCGGCCTGGTCGAGCTGCCGGGCGCCGTGTCGGCGGCCGACGCCCTGGACGCGGTGGTGCCCCTCGACGACCGGACGGAGGGCGGCTTCCCCGCACGGCTCGGCCGGGTAGGGGCGCTGCCGGTGTGGGCCGGCTGCGTGGAGAGTCCCGATGAGGCGCGGCGCATGCTGACCGAGCTGGTGGAGGCGGCCACGCACCGGTACGCCACGCACGGCCACGGCGACGAGATCATGCTGGTGCACGCGGCGACCGCGCCGAACGCCGTACTGCGGGCGCTGCCCGCGCTGCCGCGGGAGCTGTGGGCGCCGAGCCTGCGGGCCGCCTGGACGGCGTCCGCGGCGGTCACGGCGATGTACGCGCCGGACGCGGCGGTCGCGTACGAGCCGCGTGGCACGTTCGCCGCGGAGGAGGTCGTCGAGCGGGCCCTCACCCACGGGGACGAGCATGTCATCAAGCTGACGGACACGGCTCTGGACGTGGGCGACGAGCGGGCCCTGGCCGCGGCCCTGCGGGGCGTCGAACTGAACGAGCCGCTCAGGTGATCTGAACGAGCCGCCCACGCGGGCGAGCCCCCCGCGCGGTTCGTTCAAAGTTCAAGAACGAGGCTCGTACAGTGGAGTACATGGATATGGCACCCACTCCTCCCCCGGACGGTGAGCCCCGCTGGCTGAACGGCGATGAGCAGCGCGTCTGGCGGGCCTACCTCCAGGCGACCACGCTCCTCGACGACTTCCTCGACCGTCAGCTCCAGCGCGACGCGGGCATGCCGCACGTGTACTACGGACTGCTGGTCCAGCTGTCCGACGCCCCCCGGCGGCGGCTGCGGATGACCGAGCTGGCCAGGACCATGAAGATCACCCGCTCCCGGCTCTCGCATGCCGTCGCCCGCCTGGAGAAGAGCGGCTGGGTGCGCCGCGAGGACTGCCCCTCCGACAAGCGCGGCCAGCTCGCGATCCTCACCGACGAGGGGTTCGAGGTCCTCGCCAGGACCGCCCCGGGCCATGTCACCGCCGTACGCCGGTCGCTCTTCGACCGGCTCACCCCGGAACAGCAGAAGTCCCTCGGCGAGATCATGACGATCGTCGCCGAGGGACTTCAGCCGAAGGAGGCCGGGGCCGACCTCCCGTGGCTTCGCTAGGGGCTCCGCCGAGACCGGGAAGGGCCGGTCAGTGCACGAGCACCGGGACCTTCAGCTCGTCCTCCGCGCCGTCCTGCGCGGACGCCTCGGGGCCGCCCTGGTGGCCGGTGTTGATGAACGTCGCCGCGATCACCGCGGAGACCACCAGGATGCCGACCGCCCACCAGATGGCGCTGGTGTAGCCCTCGACCATGGCCTGGGCCTGGACGAGCTTCGGATTGGCGGCGCCGGCCGCGTGGTCCGCGAGGTACGCGGAGGTGGCGGAGGCGGCGATGGTGTTCAGCAGGGCCGTACCGATGGCGCCGCCGACCTGCTGCGAGGTGTTGACCATCGCGGAGGCGACACCGGCGTCACGGGGTTCGACCCCGTGCGTGGAGAGCGACATGGCGGGCATGAACGCCGTACCCATGCCGAGGCCGAGCATCAGCTGCGCCGGCATGATCAGCCCGGCGTACGAGGAACCGACCTCCAGCTGCGTCAGGAGCAGCATGCCGACGGCGGCGAGCAGGAAGCCCGGAGCCATCAGCAGACGCGGCGGGACGCGCGTCATGAGGCGGGCGCCGATCTGCGTGGAGCCCACGATCATGCCCGCGATCATCGGCAGGAAGGCGAAGCCGGTCTTGACCGGGGAGTAGCCCTCGACGATCTGGAGGTAGTAGGTGAGGAACAGGAACAGGCCGAACATCGAGATGACGGCGAGGCCGAGCGAGAGGTAGACGCCACCGCGGTTGCGCTCGGTCAGGACGCGCAGCGGGAGCAGCGGCGACTTGACCTTGGCCTCGGTGAGGACGAACGCGGCGAGCAGCACGGCCGACGCGACGAACATGCCGATGGTCACGGAGTCCGACCAGCCGTCGGACTCGGCGCGGGTGAAGCCGTAGACGAGCGCGACCAGGCCGAGGGTGGACAGGACCACGCCGGGGATGTCGAGCGGCGAGCGGTTGCGGGTGCCGGCCGGCTCACGGATGACGAAGTAGGCGCCCAGGGCGGCGACCACCGCGAAGGGGATGTTGACGAAGAACGTCCAGCGCCAGTTCAGGTACTCGGTGAGGAAGCCGCCGAGGATCAGGCCGACGGCGCCGCCGCCACCGGCGATCGCGCCGTAGATGCCGAAGGCCTTGGCGCGCTCCTTGGCGTCGGTGAACATCACCGCGAGCAGGGAGAGCGCGGCGGGCGCGAGCAGCGCGCCGAAGACGCCCTGGAGGGCGCGGGCGCCGAGCATCATGGCCTCGCCGGTCGCGGCACCGCCGAGCGCGGAGGCCGCGGCGAAGCCGATCAGGCCGGTCACGAAGGTGCGCTTACGGCCCCACAGGTCGGCGATACGGCCGCCGAAGAGCAGCAGACCGCCGAAGGCGAGGGCGTAGGCCGTGATGACCCACTGGCGGTTGCCGTCGGATATGCCGAGGTCCTCCTGGGCGGAGGGCAGCGCGATGTTCACGATGGTCGCGTCGAGGACGACCATCAGCTGGGCGAGGGCGATGAAGACGAGGGCTTTCCAGCGCCTCGGATCCGTTTCTGACATGGAGTGAGCCACCTAGCGGTACGAAATGGTCAATACAGCGGAATAACGCAGATAACGCAGAAAAATAGGGGTAACGAGCGAGGTCAGCGCTGCCGGAGGTTCTCCAGAGTCGCCGCCTCCCCCGGAAGTTCGGAGCGGGCGGGTGCCATCAGGCCGTCGAGGAACAGCTGGAGATGGCGGTGGACGAAGCGGTCCATGTTCGGGCAGGGGGTGCCGGGCAGGGGCCGCCCGAGCTGGGAGAGGGCGACCAGCAGGTCACCGACGGCGATGTCGGTGCGCAGCTGCCCGGCCGCGCGGGCCCGCTCCGTGAGGTCCTCGATGGAGCGCTCCAGGCGCTCGCGGGCGTCCAGCAGGTCGGGGTGGTCGGGGTCGAAGCCGGTCTGGAGCATCGGGCACAGGGCGCCGATGCGCTCGTCGGCCGCGGCGTGCACGAAGGTGCGCAGCGCCGCGAAGGAGGCGTCCTTGTCGGCGTCCGCCGTGGCGACGCCCTGCTCGGCGAGGGCCGCGACGCGGTCCGTCACAAAGAGGACGACCTGGCGCACCAGCTCGCCGCGGTCGGCGAAGTGGCGGTAGACCGTGGCGTTGCCGACGCCCGCCCGGCGCGCGACCTCGTCGAGGGGCACGTCGGGTCCGTGCTCCACGAACATCTCGCGCGCGGCGGCGACGATCCGCTCCCTGTTGCGCAGGGCGTCGGCCCGCGGGCGGGGGGCCCGGCGCTGCGGGGCGGTGGCGGTGTCCACGGCTTCTCCTCTGGTCCTCTGCTGGTCTGCCGGTCTGCTGGTCTGCCGGTCTGCCGGTCTGCCGGTCCGGTCTGCTGTCGGTCTGCTCTCAGCGATGCGGGGAGTCAGTCCCCGTTTCGCGCGAACACAGGTCTAAACGGGGAAGGACTCCCCGGATATTTCCCGCACCGGCCCGCATTCCATGTGACCTGAGTCACACCTGAATTCGCGAGAAACCCACGATCGGTCGCACCCAGCGAGCGTCCGCGCACCCCCCGGCACAGGGTGATCGGACAGGGTGCAGCCAGGTCCGGCGGCTGCCGCGGAGCGGAAGGGCCACGTATGCAGCAGCCGATCCGGCGGCGGATACGCCCCGCCCGCCGCGGTGTCGCCCTCGCCTCGGTCACGGTCCTCGCCCTCGCGGTCACCACCTCGGCGAGCACCGGACGCCTGATGGAGGACTCCCCCAGCGCGGCGGGCCCCGTGTCGATGGCGCGCGGCAGCGCGCTCGGGCCGTGCATGATCGGCGGCACGATGGGCGTGCAGATGTCGGAGGGCATGCCCACCCCGTCCGGCTACTCGCGCTCGACCGGCACCGTCCGCGCCCTGAACCTCATGGTCGACTTCTCGGACGCGCCCGGTCAGGGCAGCGCGATGGACCGGCTCGCGGAGTTCTTCCCGCAGACTTCGAAGTGGTTCCGCACCAGCTCGTACGGGCGCCTGGACTACCGGCCGGAATCCCCCGTGCCGGACTGGCTGCGGATGCCGAAGTCGTTCGCGGAGTACGGGATAGAGCGCGGCGCCCCCTTCGACCCGGGCTACCGCGAGCTGGTCGAGGACATCGTGGCCGCGGCCGATCCGGACGTGGACTTCCGCAGTTACGACCTCGTGAACGTCCTGGTGACCCCGAACGCCGGGCCCTCCGCGCTCGACACGGTCCTGTCGGTGACCTTCGCGGGCAACCATGAGGCGCCGGTCGCGGACGGCGTGCCCGTCTCCAACGCGTCCTTCGTCTACAGCCGTCAGGACGACGGCTCGGGCAGCTACCACGAGACGGGCTACCGCGTCCTGCCGCACGAGAACGGCCACGTCTTCGGCCTGCCCGACCTGTACACGCAGGAGGGCGGCGGCGCGGTCGGCCACTGGGACATCATGAGCGAGGACTGGGGCGCCAACAACGACCTGCTCGCCTGGCACAAGTGGAAGTTGGGCTGGCTCGACGACGACCAGATCGGCTGCGCGGCGAAGCCCGGCAGCAGCGAGCACGTCCTGTCGCCACTGGCCCGCTCCGGCGGCACGAAGCTCACCTTCGTCCCGCTGAACGCGAAGACGGGGTACGCGATCGAGGCCCGCACCCCCGGCGGCAACGACGAGGCGGTCTGCAAACCGGGCGTCCTGGTCTACCGCGTGGACGCGGACGTCGACACGGGACACGGCCCCGTCACGGTCTCCGACTCGGCCGCCGACAGCGGCGGCTGCACCCGCAGGCCGAACGTCCACGCCGAACTCTCCGACGCGCCCTACGGCCCCGGCGAGACCTTCACCGACCGCGCGACGGGCGTACGGATGACGGTGGCGGAAGTGACGGACGACGGCGACTACCGCGTGCACGTCACGCGGCCGTAGCTTCCGCGCACGTCACGCGGCCGTAGCGCCGCCGCCCGCCGAGGATCCCGACCCGGCCCCGGGGACCGTCTGCTGCACCTGCCGCAGGAACGCGGCGTTGCTCGGGGTCTTCTTGATGCGGTCGATCACCGTCTCCAGGGAGCCGTGGCTGTCCCTGCCGAGCAGGGCACGTCGCAGTCCGCGTACGGCGGTCAACTCATCGCCCGTCAGGAGCAGTTCCTCCCTGCGCGTACCGGAGGGTGTGATGTCGACGGCCGGGAAGAGGCGCCGGTCGGCGATGACGCGGTCCAGGCGCAGCTCCATGTTGCCGGTGCTCTTCAGCTCCTCGAAGTAGTAGTCGTCGGCGCGTGATCCGGTCTCCACGAGGACGGTGGCGAGCATCGTCAGGGAGCCGCCCTCCTCGGCGAGGCGTGCGGCGCCGAAGAGCCGCTTCGGGCCCTGGATCGCGGCGGCGTCGACGCCGCCGCTGAGGGTCTTTCCGCCGCCGGCCGCCGCGTTGTTGTAGGCGCGGCACAGCCGGGTCAGCGAGTCGAAGAGCATGACGACGTCGCGCCCCTCCTCGACCAGGCGCTTGGCGCGCTCCACGGCGAGTTCGGCGAGCGCGATGTGCTGCTTGGCGGGCCGGTCGAAGGTCGAGGAGAGCACCTCGCCGTGGACCGAGCGCACCATGTCGGTGACCTCCTCGGGCCGCTCGTCGAGGAGGACGACCATGAGGTGGCACTCGGGGTGGTTCGCCGCGATCGCCGCCGCGATCTGCTGGAGCAGTACGGTCTTGCCGGTCTTGGGCGGTGCGACGATCAGGCCGCGCTGTCCCTTGCCGACGGGTGCCACGAGGTCGACGAGCCGCCCCGTGACGGAGCCGCCCGAGGACTCCAGGCGGAGCCTTTCGCGGGGGTGCAGCGGGGTCAGCTCTCCGAAGCGGGGGCGTCCGTGCAGGCCTTCGGGGACGCGTCCGTTGGCCCGGTGGACGCCGGTGAGCGTGCGGGCCCGCCCGGCGCACTCGCCGTCGACGAAGTCGCCTGCGCGCAGGCCGAGTTGGTGGATGAGGGGGGCGGGAACCTGTACGTCGGCGGAGGCGGGCAGGCACCCTTCGCTCCGGAGGAATCCGCGCCCGTCGCGGGCGATGTCGAGAACGCCCTTGCAGGTCAGGGGCGTTGCCGTGAGGGTTTCGGTCACGGTGGCAGTCATGGGGGTGGTCCTTTCGCGGACATGCGAATGAGGGGGCCCGGCGGGGCGGCGATGATCACGCCCCGTACGACGAGCGAAGAGAACCGCTCCATGCGAGCGGCGTGGAAGAAGGCCGGAACGGCCTGTCAGATCCCGAGAGGGAGAAAGTGAACCAGCACGGGCGCCCTGAGATGACCTGGGCGTACACACGTACTGATGGCACGGTAGCACAAGGCGGCACCGGGCCACCGGCGAAAGCTCCTGCGCCTGCCGCGCAGCGCAGGGGTACCGGGTGGGCGGGTAGAGGAGATCCGCCGCGAAGCGGCGGGCCGTCAGCCCCGCGCGGCGGCGCCCCGGCCGACCGGGACCACCACGGGAGTCCCGTCCACCCCGGCCCGCAGAATCTCCGCCTCAATCCCGTAGAGCGTCTTGACGAGCCCGGCGTCGACCACGTCCCGCGGCGCGCCCGTCGCGACGATCCGGCCCGCCAGCATGGCGACGACGACATCCGCGTACCGCGCCGCCGCGGCGAGGTCGTGGACGACCATCACGATCGTCCTGCCCTCCGCCGCGACCTCCCTGACCAGGTCGAGGACCTCCACCGCGTGGCCGATGTCGAGCGCGCTCGTGGGCTCGTCGAGCAGGACGACGGGCGTCTCCTGGGCCAGCGCCATCGCCAGCCAGCACCGCTGCCGCTGCCCGCCGGAGAGCTGGTCGAGGCGCCGCTCGGCCAGCTCCGCCGTACCGGTGGCCTCCAGCGCCCGCGTCACGGCGCGCTCGTCCTCGGCGGACCACTGGCGGAACAGGCCCTGGTGGGGGTGGCGCCCGTACCGCACGAGCCCCGCGACGGTCACCGCCTCGGGGGCCTGCGGGGACTGCGGGAGCAGGGCGACGCGATGGGCCGTCTCGCGCTGCTTGAGCCGCCAGATGTCCGCGTCGCCCGCGAACACCCGGCCGGTCAGCGGCTGGTGGAGCCGCGCCATGCAGCGCAGGAGCGTGGACTTGCCGCAGCCGTTGGGGCCGACGATGGCCACGACCTGGCCGGATTCGACCGTGAGGTCGACGCCGTCGACGGCGGTGTGCCCGCCGCCGTATCCGGCGGTGAGCTGCTCGACGCGGAGTTCCACGGGATGTGCCTTTCCGGGTTCGAGGGGCTCACCCCTTGCCAGTTTGACCTAAGGTAAGGCTAACCTTAGCCAAAACCACGGTCGCTGACGACCACTTCTTCATGTCCCCTTGATCCCGGAGCTGTTGATGACCGTCCCCCGACGCCCCCTCTCCCCCGCCTCCCGACGCGCGACCCAGGCGGTCGCCGCACTCGGCGCGGCGGCGCTGCTCCTGACGGGCTGCGGCTCGGACGACGGCTCCGACAGCGCCTCGTCCGACAAGGGCGGCTCGGCCTCCGCGGGCACCCGCACCATCAAGGACGCCACGGGCACGGCCGTGAAGGTGCCGGCCCACCCGAAGCGGATCGTGACGCTGACCCAGGAGGACCTCGACGCCGTCCTCGCGCTCGGTGTGAAGCCGGTCGGCATCACCAACGGCCAGGGCCTCGACAAGCCCCCGGCCTACCTCGCGGGCAAGGTCAAGGGCATCGACGTGGTCGGCAACCTCCTCCAGCCCGTCATGGACAAGGTCGTCGCGGCCAAGCCCGACCTGATCCTCGCCGGTGACATGCAGGACGAGCAGGTGCTCAAGCAGCTGCGCGAGATCACGCCCGCGACCGTCGTCACGATGGCGCCCACCGACGACTGGAAGCTGACCCTGCGGGGCATCGGCAACGCCGTGGGCGAACTCCCCAAGGCCAACAAGGTCATCGGCGACCACGAGCGCGCCGCGAAGGCAGCGGGCAAGAAGCTCGGCGCGCACAAGGGTGCCGAGGTGTCGATCGTGCGCTGGAACCCGGACGGGCCGAGCTGGATGGAGAAGAAGCAGTTCGCCAGCGGTGTCGCCCTGGAGATGGGCCTGAAGCGGCCGGGGAACCAGGACAAGGACGGCAACGCGCACACTCCCTCGCTCAGCCTGGAGAAGATCAACGAGATCGACGGGGACTGGCTGTTCCTCTCCACCCTGACCTCGGATGGCGAGAAGGCCCTGAAGGACGTCCAGAAGAAGCCCGCCTACAAGGACCTCGGCGCGGTCAAGAAGAAGCACGTGGTGACGGTGAACGGCTCCGTCTGGTCGACCCGTGGCGGCCCGCTCGCCGCCGACGAGGTCATGAAGGACATCAGCGAGGCACTCACGAAGAAGTAGCCGCCACGATCCGGGCGTTCGCGAAGTCGGCCGCCGTCCACGCCATGGCCAGCGCGCCGTCGAGCAGGGCCCGCTCGGCGGCCGGTGAGACGGCGGCCGCGGCGAACTCCGGTTCGTGCGGCCCGCAGGCGCCGCCGCTGATGTCCAGGACGGGGTGGATGGACGGCACGAGGTGCGAGACGTTGCCCATGTCGGTGCAGGCGAAGGCCTCGCGCTCGACGGGTTCGGGCCGGCCGAGCGCCCGGGCGTTCGCCGTCCACAGTTCGAGCAGTCCGGGGTCACCGCGGAAGTCGAGGTAGTCGGGCTCGGGCCGCTCCAGGGTGACCTCGCAGCCCGTGGCCAGGGCCCCGGCGCGGAAGCAGTTCTCGACGCGCTCGCGCAGGTCGCGCAGGTCCTCGGCGGCCAGCGCGCGGATCTCGTACTCGGCCGTGGCGCGGTCCGGTATGGCGTTCGGGGTCGTGCCCGCGGCGGTCGTGATGCCGTGCACCCGCCACTGCGGCGGGAGTTGCTGGCGCAGCAGGCCGAGCGCGACCTGGGCGACGGTCAGGGCGTCGGCGGCGTTGCGGCCCTCGTGCGGGTTGAGGCTGGGGTGCGCGGCCTTTCCGGTGTACGTCACCGAGAGCGTGCCGAGCGCGAAGGAGCGGAAGTCGGCCATCTCGAACGGGCAGGGGTGGATCATCATCGCCGCGTCCACGCCTTCGAAGGCCCCCGCGTCGATGAGCAGCGCCTTGCCCGCGCCGCGCTCCTCGGCCGGCGCCCCGATCACCCGTACGGTCAGGCCGAGCGCATCGGCGTACGGCTCCAGGGCGAGGGCCGCTCCGACACCGGCGGCGGCGATCAGGTTGTGGCCGCAGGCGTGGCCGAGGCCCGGCAGGGCGTCGTACTCGCAGACGATGGCGACCGTGACGGGGCCGCTGCCGACGGTGGCGCTCATCGCGGTTTCCAGGCCGTAGGCGGGCACGGTCACGTCGAAGCCCTGGGCGGCGAGGAGTTCGGCGCACCAGGAGGCGGCGCGGTGTTCCTCGAACGCGGTCTCGGGGTGTGCGTGGATGCGGGCGCTGAGGGCGAGCAGGTCGTCGCGGTGTCCCTCGATCTCCTTGCGGAGCGCTGTCTTGAACACCTTGGGGGTCGTCTTCTCCATGGCGGCCAAGATAGCTTAGGCTTACCTAAGTTAGCACTGGTGGGCCCGCGTGCGGGCCCCGCCACCAGGCCAGCAGGTCCGTTCAGGTCACGTCAGGTTCAGGTTCACGGGAGTCGTCACACACATGCATCAGCGCCCTGATCGCCTTCCCCTGCTCACCGCGCAGGCCGGCATCCTCTACGCGCAGCAGCTGGCCCCGGAGAGCACCGCGCTCAACACGGCGGACCGCGTGGAGATCCAAGGCCCCCTGGACACCGCCCTGTTCGAGACCGCGCTGACGCGCACCATGACGGAGGCCGAGACCCTCGCGCTGCGGGCGGGTGAGGACGCGGACGGCACCCCCTGGCAGGAGGTCGTCCCCGGCGCCGCGCGGACGCGCCTGCACCAACTGGACCTGCGTGCCGAGGCCGACCCGGAGGAGGCCGCCGAGGCCTGGATGCGGGCCGACCTCGCGAGACCGGTGGACCTGACCGCGACCGACGCGGACGGCCTCGTCACCCAGGCCCTGATCCGCCTCTCCGACGACCGCCACTGGTGGTACCAGCGCGTCCACCACTTCGCCGTCGACGCCTACGCCCTCCAGCTCATCGGCAGCCGCGTCGCCGAGCTGTACACCGCCCTCGCCACCGGCCACCAGGGGCCTGCCGAGCGGCGGTTCGCCCCGCTGGCCGAACTGGCCGACGACGAGCGGCGCTACCTCGCGAGCGAGCAGTACGCCACCGACCGCGCCTTCTGGGCAGAGCGCACCGCCGGGCACACCACCCCCGCCACCCTCGCCGCCCGTGCCACTCCGTCCGATCTGCTGCACCGGCGCGCCACCGACCTGCCCGACGGCTCCTTCGAGCGGCTCAGCCGTGCCGCGCAGGCCGTGAAGGCCACCTGGGCCGAGCTGGTCATCGCCGCCACCGCCGGGCATCTGCACCGCGTCACGGGCGCCGAGGACATCGTGCTCGGCCTGCCGCTGACCAACCGGCGCGGCCCCGCCGCCCTGCGCACCCCGGCGATGACCGTCAACGTCCTGCCGCTGCGCATCGCCGTACGCCCCCGCGACACCGGCGCCGAACTCCTGCGCCGCGTCGTCCTGGAGATCCGCGCGGTCCGCCGCCACCAGCGCTACCCGCAGGCCGAGCTCCGCCGCGACCTCGCGCTCGGCACGGCGGGCGAGCCGCTGACCGGGCCCATGGTCAACATCAAGCCGTTCGAGACCGACCTGGACTTCGCGGGCCTGCCCGGCACCGTCCGCAACCTCGCCGCCGGGCCCGTCGAGGACCTCGCGGTCGGCGCCGCCCCGCGCGCCGACGGCACCCTCCGCCTCACCCTGGACGCCAACGCCGGACGGTACGCCGACGCCGAACTCGCCCGCCACGAACGTACGTTGGTCACCTATCTGAACGCCCTGGCCGACCTCCTCCTGTCCGACCCGCACCGCCCCATCGGCACCCTCGACCTCCTCGCCCCCGACGAGATCCGCGCGGCCACCACCGGACGCGCCGAACCGCCCGCCGCGCACACGCTGCCCGAGGTGTTCGCCGCGCAGGCCGCCCGCACCCCCGGCGCCGTGGCCGTCCGCAGCGGCGGCGCCGCCCTGACCTTCGAGCATCTCGACGCGGCCGCGAACCGGCTCGCCCACCGGCTGGCCGCCGACGTGCCCCCCGGTACGGCCGTCGCCCTCGCCCTGCCCCGCAGCACCGACACGGTCGTGGCGCTGCTCGCCGTACTGAAGGCGCGCGGCGTCTGCCAGCCGCTGGACCTCGGCCACCCGGCCGCGCGGACCCTGGACGTCCTGGCCGACGCGCGCCCCGCCTACGTCATCGGCACCCGGGCGACCCTCGCCGCGCTCCCGGACCACGGGCTGCCCGTCCTCGCGCTCGACGACCCGGACACGGCGGCCGCGCTCGCCGCGCTCCCCGCCTCCGCCCCGGACGTCCCGCCGCGGTTCGACGACCCCGCCTACATCATCCACACCTCCGGTTCCACGGGACGCCCCAAGGGCGTCGTCGTCACCCACGCCTCGCTCGCCAACCTCCTCGCCGGGCACGGCACCGACCACATCGCCCCCGCCGTCGAGCGCGCGGGCCGGGACCGGCTGCGCGTCGCGCACAGCGCGTCGTTCGCCTTCGACGCCTCCTGGGACCCGGTGCTGTGGATGGTCCACGGCCACGAACTCCATCTGCTCGACGACGCCGCCTACCGCGACCCCGCGGCGCTCGCCGCGTACGTCGACAAGCACCGCGTCGACTACCTCGACGTCACCCCCTCCTACGCCGAGGCGCTGGTCGCCGAAGGCCTGCTCGACGAGGGCAGACACCGCCCCGCCGTCGTGGTCGTGGGCGGCGAGACCGTGCCGGGGCCGCTGTGGGACAGGCTCGCGGCGATCGAGGGTTCACGGCCGATCAACCTGTACGGGCCGACCGAGACGACCGTCGACGCCTACTACTGGCTGCCGGGGCCCGGCGGCAGCACCACCGGCCACCCCGTGCGCGCCTCCCGCGTCTACGTCCTCGACTCCTCCCTCCGTCCGGCGCCCCCCGGTGTCACCGGTGAGCTGTACGTCGCCGGGGCCTGTCTGGCCCGCGGCTATCTCGGGCGCCCCGACCTGACCGCCGAGCGCTTCGTCGCCGATCCGTTCGGCGCCCTGCACGGCGACCCCGGCGGCCGCATGTACCGCACCGGGGACCTCGTGCGGCGCCGAGCGGACGGCACCCTGGAGTTTCTGGGACGCGGCGACGACCAGGTGAAGATCCGGGGCTTCCGCGTCGAACTCGGCGAGATCCAGGCGCGGTTGGCGGCCCACCCGGCGATCGCCCAGGCCGCGGTGATCGCCCGCGACACCGCGCACGGCAAGCGGCTCCTCGCCTACGCCGTGACCGTCTCCGAGGCAACCGTCACCCCCGACGACCTCCGCGCCCACCTCGCCGAGACCCTGCCCGAGCACATGGTCCCGGCCACGGTCACACTCCTCGCCGAGCTGCCTCGCACCGCCAACGACAAGCTGGACCACCGGGCCCTGCCCGACCCGGAACCGGCGCTCGCCCCCGGCGGCGGCGCCCCCGACGTGACCGACCCCCACACCAAGGCCTTCTGCGATCTCTTCGCCGATGTCCTCGGCCTGGAGTCCGGGTGGCCGTCACCCGACGCCACGTTCTTCGACCTCGGCGGTCACTCGCTGCTCGCGGGCCGCCTCGCCGCCCGTATTCGCGAGCGGTTCGCCACCGCGCTCGGGATCGCCGACATCTTCAAGGCGCCGACTCCCGCCGCGCTCGCCGCACTCGTACCCGCCACGGCCGCCGCGGCCGCCCCCGCCGCCGAGACCGCCCCGCTCGTCCCCGTCCCCCGCACCGACACCCTCCCCCTCTCCCCCGCCCAGCAGCGCCTGTGGTTCCTGCACCGCCTCGAAGGCCCCAGCCCCACCTACAACATCCCGCTCGTCCTCACCCTGGACGGCCCCGTCGACCATGGCGCGCTCCAGCTCGCCCTGCACGATCTGGCCGCGCGCCACGAGACACTCAGAACGCTATATCCCACCACTGACAACGCCCCCGACGACCAGCCCCACCAGCGCATCCTCGCCCCCGAACACCCCCTGGCCCGCCCGGCCCTGCACCACGAAGCGCTCGCCCCGGACACCCCGGACACCCCGGACACCCCGGACCCCCTGGCCGACGCCGTCCGGCACTGCTTCGACCTCGCCGCCGAGCCCCCGCTCAGGGTCACCCTCTTCACCGACCCGCAAAACCCCACCCGTCACACCCTCCTCCTGCTCCTCCACCACATCGCGAGCGACGGCGCCTCCACCACTCCTCTCGCCCGCGACCTCGCCTACGCCTACGCCGCCCGCGCGGCCGGACGCGCGCCCGACTTCGCCCCGCTGCCCTTCCAGTACGCCGATCACGCCGCCCACCAGCAGAAACTCCTCGCCGACGGGCTGGCCGCCACCCACCTCGGATACTGGAAGGACGCCCTCGCCGGCCTGCCCGACCAGCTGGAGCTGCCCACCGACCGGCCGCGCCCGGCCGTCGCGTCGTCCCGGGGCGACACCGTTCCCTTCTCCCTCGGCCCCGCCGCGCACCGCGCCCTCAAGCAGCTCGCGGCGGCCACCGGCACCACCGTCTTCATGGCCGTCCAGGCCGGTCTCGCCGCGCTCCTCACCCGGCACGGCTGCGGCACCGACATCCCCCTCGGCACGCCGGTCGCCGGGCGCGACGACGACGCCACCGCCGACCTCGTCGGGTTCTTCACCAACACCGTCGTCCTGCGCACGGACACCTCCGGTGACCCCGGCTTCCGCGCGCTCCTGGGCCGGGTGCGGGGCGCGACGCTCGCCGCGTACGAGCACGACGCGCTCCCCTTCGACCAGCTCGTCGAGGAGATCAACCCGCCCCGCTCGCTGGCCCGCCACCCCCTCTTCCAGACGATGCTGGCCTGGCAGTCGATCCCCGACGGACAGTTCGCGCTCGGCCCGGACACCACGGCCCGGCTGACCGCCGTCCCGTCCGGCACGGCCAAGTTCGACCTGACCCTCAACGCGGGCGAACTAGCGGACGAGCAGGGCATATCCGGCTTCCTCGAATTCCGCACCGACCTCTTCGACCGCGCCACCGCCAAGGCCCTGGCCGACCGCCTGGCCCGCCTCCTCACCGCGGCCGCGCACACGCCCGACCTCCCCCTCGGGCTCCTCCCCCTGCTCAGCCCCGAGGAGCACCACCACGCCCTGGTGACGGTCAACGCCCAGCCCGGCACGACCGCTTCGCAACCCACCACCCTCGCCGACGTCTACGAGACCGCCGCCGCCCGGCACCCGCACCGCACCGCCGTCTCCCACGACGGCCAGCAGCTCACGTACGCCGAACTGTCCGCCCGCGCCCACCGCCTGGCCCGCCTCCTCGCCGACCGCGGTATCGGCCCCGGCTCCATCGTGGCGCTGGCGCTGCCCCGCTCCGCCGACCTCGTCACCGGCCTGCTCGCGGTCGCCCTCTCCGGTGCCGCCTACCTTCCCCTCGACCCGGACTACCCCGCCGACCGCCTCTCCTACATGCTCGGCGACGCCCGCCCCGCCGCGCTGCTCACCGACACCGCGACCGCGCCCCGGCTGCCCGCCGAGGCCCACGCGCTGCCGCTGATCGCCGTCGACGGCGACACCCCGGACGCGTACGAGGAGAGCCCCCTCACCCAGAGCGACCGCACCCGCCCGCTCACCCCCGACGACCCCGCCTACGTCATCTACACCTCGGGATCGACGGGCCGCCCCAAGGGCGTCGTCGTCACGCACCACAACGTGACGCGGCTGCTGACCGCGACCGACCACTGGTTCGGCTTCGACGAGCACGACGTGTGGACGCTCTTCCACTCGTACGCCTTCGACTTCTCCGTGTGGGAGCTGTGGGGCGCGCTGCTGTACGGCGGCAAGGTCGTCGTCGTACCGCATCTGACCAGCCGCGACCCGGGCGCCTTCCGCGCGCTGCTCGCCGACGAGCGGGTCACCGTCCTCAACCAGACCCCGTCCGCCTTCTACCAGCTCGCCGCCGCCGACCGCGAGGCCCGCGACGGCCGCGAACTCGCCCTTCGGTACGTCGTGTTCGGCGGCGAGGCCCTCGAACTGGCCCGGCTCGACGACTGGTACGAGCGGCACGCGGACGACAGCCCCACCCTCGTCAACATGTACGGCATCACCGAGACGACCGTGCACGTCTCCTACTTCGCGCTGGACCGCGCGACCGCCGCCGCCTCCACGTCGAGCACCATCGGCGTCAACATCCCCGACCTGCGCGTCTATGTCCTCGACGAGCACCTCCAGCCCTGCCCGCCCGGCGTCACGGGCGAGATGTACGTCGCCGGTGAGGGCCTGGCCCGCGGCTATCTCGGCCGCCCGGACCTGACCGCGACCCGCTTCGTCGCCGACCCGTACGCGCACCTCTTCGGCGAGCGCGGCGCCCGCATGTACCGCTCCGGCGACCTCGCGCGCCGCCGCGCGGACGGCACCCTGGAGTACTTCGGGCGCGCCGACCACCAGGTGAAGATCCGCGGCTTCCGCATCGAACTCGGCGAGATCGAGGCCGTCCTCGCCGCCCACCCCGCCGTGTCGGACGCGGCCGTCGTCGTCCGCGAGGACGTGCCCGGCGACAAGCGGCTCATCGGCTACGCGGTGGCCGACGGCACGGCCGTGACCGCCGCCGCTCTGCGCGAGCACACGGCCGGTGAACTCCCCGTCCACATGGTCCCGTCCGCCGTCGTCCTCCTGGACCGACTGCCGCTCACCAGCAACGGCAAGCTGGACCGCAAGGCCCTCCCCGCGCCGGAACGGCCCACCGCCTCCACCGCGGGCCGCGCCCCGCGCACCCCCCGCGAGGAGCAGCTCTGCGCGATCTTCGCGGAGGTCCTCGCGCTGGAGGGAGCCGTCGGCATCGACGACAACTTCTTCGAACTGGGCGGACATTCACTGCTCGCGGTGCGCCTCGCGGGCCGGGTGAAGTCCGCGTTCGGCGCGGACGTCTCCATCGGCACGGTCTTCCAGTCGCCGACACCCGCCGCTCTCGACGCGGTCCTCGACGCGGGAAGCGAGCAGGCCGACCCGCTGGACGTCCTGCTCCCGCTGCGCCCCGCCCGCGAGGGCGACCGCGCCCCCGTCCACTGCGTCCACCCGGCGGGCGGTCTGAGCTGGTGCTACGCGGGTCTGATCCGCCACCTCCCGGCCGACGTGCCGATCTACGGCCTCCAGGCCCAGGGCGTGGGGGCGGCCACCGCCACCGACCCGCTCCCCCGCACCCTGGAGGAGCTGGCCGCGCACTACGTCTCCCGGCTGCGCGAGGTGCAGCCCACCGGCCCCTACCGCCTCCTCGGCTGGTCGACCGGCGGCATCATCGCGCACGCCATGGCCACCCACCTCCAGGAACTGGGCCACGAGGTGGAACTCCTCGCCATCCTCGACGCCTACCCCGCGGAGGGCTTCCGCGAGCTGCCCGAGTCCGACGAGGCCGAGGCCCTGGAGTCGCTGCTCACGATGGGCGGTTACGGCCCGGACAGCCTCGCGGGCGACGAGCTGACCACCGGGAACGTCATCGGCGTCCTGCGCCGCGAGGGCAGCCCGCTCGCGGCCCTTCCCCCAGCCACCTTCGAGGCGCTGCGGGACATCTACCTCAACACCAACCATCTCGTACGGGGTTACGACCACCGCCGCTTCGAGGGCGACGTGCTGTTCTTCCGGGCGACCGTCGACACCATCGACGCGACCCTCACGCCCGAGACCTGGACCCCGTACGTCGGCGGGCACATCGCGAACACGAACGTCGCCTGCTCGCACAAGGACATGACCCTGCCCGAGCCGATCGCGCACATCGCCCGCGTGGTCGCCGACCGACTGACCGAGCTGGAGACCCCGCGATCATGAGTGACGCACCCGCCAACCCCTTCGACGCCGACGGGGAGTTCCTCATCCTGGCCAACGACCGGGGCGAGCACTCGCTGTGGCCACTGTTCGCCGCGGTGCCCGACGGCTGGGTGGCCGTGCACGGCCCGTGCCCGCGTCAGGACGCCCTGGCCCGGGTCGCCGGCCGGTGAGCGGCGGCCTGCTGGTCACGCCCCGGATCCGGCCCAGGGTCGCCGTCGTCATCGTCTACACGGCCGCGATGTGCATGAACGGCCTGGATTCGACGATCGTCAACCCGGCGCTCTTCACCATCGCGGGGGACTTCGGGCGTCCGGTGTCGGCGGCGAACACCGTCGAGACGGCGTTCCTCGTCGCCCTGGCCCTCGCCCTGCCGGTGGCGGGCTGGCTCGGCGACCGCCTCGGCACGAAACGGGTCTTCCTCGGCTCGCTGGCCGTCTTCACGGCGGCCTCCGCCGTGTGCGGTCTCGCGCCGGACCTCACCACCCTGGTGGTGGCGAGGGCGGCGCAGGGTCTGGCGGGCGGGCTGCTCACGCCGGTCGGCATGACACTGCTCTTCCGGGCGTTCCCGCCCGAGGAGCGCGTGAAGCTGTCCAAGGTGCTGATCGTGCCGACCGCGCTGATGCCGGCGCTCGGGCCGCCGCTCGGCGGTTTCCTCACCGAACACCTCTCCTGGCGCTGGCTGTTCTTCGTGAACGTCCCCGTCGGCGCGGCGGCCGTCCTCCTCGGCGCGGTGGCGCTGCGCGAGCACGTGGAGGGGACGCGAGGGCCCTTCGACCGCGTCGGCTTCCTCCTCGCCACCCCGGCCCTCGGTCTCCTCACCTACGCGCTGGGCTTCGGCCCCTCGCAGGGCTGGTCGCGGCCGTCGGTGGCGGTCAGCGCGGTGCTGGGCGCGGCGCTGCTGGTGGCCACGGTGATCCACCAACTCCGGGTCCGGGAGCCCCTGCTGCGCCTGCGGCTGCTCGCCGACCGCGGGTACGGGGCCGCCTCGGCCCTCGCCCTGGTCAGCGCGGCGGGCCTGATGGGCGTCCTCTTCGTCTTCCCGCTGCTCTACCAGGCCGCGCTCGGGGCGTCCGCGCTGGACGCCGGGCTGAGCGTGTTCCCCGAGGCGCTGGGCCTGATGCTGGCGTCCCAGGCCGTGGACCGCCTCCTGCCCCGCCTCGGCCCGCGCCGCCTCGCGGCCCCGGCGCTGCTCCTCGCCGCGGGCGTCTTCGCGGCCCTTGCCGCGCCCGGGGTCGCGGAGAACGCCTGGGCGGTGCGGGGGCTGATGTTCGCGGTGGGGCTCGTGCTCGGCACGGCGGTCCTGACGATCCAGATCGCCGGGTTCGAGGGCATCGCCCCCGCGGACATGGGGCAGGCGATGGGCCTCTTCCAGATCGTCCGGACGCTGGGCGGGGCGGTGGGTATCGCCGCGTGCGCGGCGCTGATCGGCGGGCATGGGGTGGGCTTCTCGGACGCGGGCCCCTACCGGGTGGCGGTGCTGGTGACTGCGGGCTTCGTGGCGGCGGGGGCGGCACTGGCGGTGCGGCTGCCAAGGCTGATGGCCGGGCCGCCTGTTTAACGGCTCGGGAGCTGGTGACGCCGCTTGCGCAGTTCCCCGCGCCCCTGCCCCCGGCGCCGGGGGGCGGGCCGCTGGATCGTGCGGGAGTCGGGCGTACCGTTTGCGCAGTTCCCCGCGCCCCTGAAAGACCCCCCGGCGCCCGGGAGCGGCCCGCCGGATCGTGCGGGAGTTGAGCGCACCGTTGCGCAGTTCCCCGCGCCCCTGAAAGACCCCCCGGCTGCGCAGTTCCGTCAGCCAGGGAGCAGGGTGGTCAGGCCTGTTGCCAGGCCTCCTCTCCAGCATGCGTAGTCGTGGCCGCCGTTGAACTCCTCGTACGTCACCTCGTAGCCCCGTGCCCGCAGGACGTTGCGCAGGCGGCGGTTCTGGGGGAGGAGCATCCATTCCTGGGTGCCCACCTCCAGGTGGAGGCGGATCGGGCGGTGCGGGGTGCGGGCGTATTCGCGGGTGAGCCATTCCGGGCCCCGCCCGTCGGGGGCGTCCTCGTCCGGCCACCAGAACGAACCGGACTGGCTGAGCGCCGCGCCGAAGCGGTCCGGGCGCCGGTGTGCCGCGTACGCCGCCGTGAGGCCACCCGCGCTCTGACCCGCGATGACCGTGCGCTCGGCGGGGGCCGAGAGGTCGTACGCGTCCGCCGCCCACGGCAGCAGCACGTCCGCCAGCCAGTCCACGAAGGCGCCGCTGCAACTCAGGTCCTCCATGCGCCGCCCCATCGTGTCGACGAGGAGCGCGGCCGTCGGCGGCACCGCTCCGTCGGCGTGCAGCGCGTCCAGCGTGGCGCCGATGCCGAGCACCGGGCCCCACATCTCGCCGTCCAGGAGGACGGCCAGGGCGCGGGGCCGTTCCGGGGGCAGGTGCAGGGTGATGTTCCTGCCGTCCACCTCGGCCGCCAGGGACTTGCCGGCCACCACCGCGCGGCGGCCCACGTACGGCTGGGGCGGCGCCTTGGGCAGGGACATCACGGAGGCGGGGTTGCGGCCGTCGCGGGCGGGCAGCCGCGGATCGCCGTTGAACGGGTCGGGGACGGCCTCGGCGAGGACGCGCAGCCACGCCTCGCGGTCGGTGCGGAGGGTGTCCTGCCGGGTGCCCCGGGCGACGTAGAACTGGTACGAGGCCCGGTGGTCGGCCCGCAGGCGGTGGCTGAGCGCCCACACGTCCGTGCCGGGCAGGCGTTCCATCAGGTGCGGGGTGAGGTCGCCCGCGTGGCGGTCCTTGTCGGTGACGGTGTGCAGCAGCGCCAGGATGTCCGCGGCGGGGCGTGCGGGGTCGTCCCGCCAGAGGAACGTGACGAGGCGGTGGGCCGGGTCGCCCGAGGGGTCGGGCTCGACGAGGGGCGTGCCCGTCGTCTCGACGCGGTTCCAGAAGGCCCGTTCGGCGCCGGGGACCCGGGCTCGTACGGCGTGAAGGAGCGTCCGCAGCAGCGGGCTTCGCACAGGGGTGGCCTCTTTCGGGTTCGGTGGTGTCATACGCGTGTCGCCGCCGAGCGGCCCAGCAGCACCCACAGCAGGAACGGGCCGCCGAGGACCGTCGTGACGACGCCGACCGGCAGCTCGGACCCGTCGAAGGCGATGCGCCCGAGCGTGTCGGCCACGACCACGAGCGTCGCGCCGGTCAGCATCGAGCCGACCAGCGGCACCCGCAGCGGGCCAGCGAGGCGGGAGGCGATGACGGGCGAGGCGAGGGCGACGAAGCCGACGGGCCCGCAGATGCCGACCGCGAGACCGGCCAGCGCGACGGCGAGGAGGAGGCAGATCAGGCGGGTGCGCCCGGCGTTGGAGCCGAGCGAGGCGGCGGTGGCGTCGTCGAAGCGGAGCACGCCGAGGTGGCGGGCGACGGCGAGGGCGAGCGGCACCAGGACGGCCAGCCCGATGAGGACGGGCAGGGCGACGGAGTAGCCGCGGCCGTTGAGGCTCCCGGACGTCCACACGTACAGGGAACTGGCCGAGTTGAGGGAGCGGCGCGAGAGCACGACCTGGGTGGCGGCGGAGGCGAGCGCGGACATGGCGAGCCCGACGACGAGGACACGGTAACCGCGCTGACCGAGCCCTCCGGAGACCAGCGTGACGACGACCACGGCGACGAGCGCGCCGATCGGCCCCGCCCACCAGGCGCCGAAGGACCCGGAGGCGCTGAAGGTGACGGAGACGAGGACCGCGGCGGTGGCGCCGTCGTTGACGCCGAGGAGTTCCGGGGTGGCGAGGCGGTTGCGGGCGAGGGTCTGGGTGAGGCACCCGGCGAGGCCGAGCGCCGCGCCCGCGGTGAGCCCGGCGACGATGCGGCCGAGGCGGAACTTCTGTACGAGGAGCACGTCGAAGTGGTCGCCGTATCCGAGGACGGCGCGGAAGGTGCGGCCGACGCTCATGTCGCTCTGCCCCGCGTACGCGGACAGGACGACGGCGACGGCGAGCAGCGCGGCGAGCAGCAGCGAGGCGAGGGTCGCGCGGCGGGCGACGAGGAAGGAGAGGGGGCCGCGGCGCAGGACGAAGGTGTCGGCGGGGGCGGGCTTGGCGGGGCGGCCCTCGGCGGGGGCGCGCTGGGAGCGGGAACGCCTGGTGGGGGTGCTCTCGTCCGTCGCCGGGTCCGTCATGCCCATCGTGGTGAGGGACCTGGAGCGGACGATGAGGATCAGTACGGGCGCTCCGATCAGCGCCACGATGACGGACACCGGAGCCTCGTACGGGCGGGAGACCACGCGGGCCGCGACGTCCGAGACGGTCAGGACGCAGGCGCCGACGAGTCCCGCGAGGAGCAGCCTGGCCGGGAGCCGGGTGCCCGCGATGGCGCGGGCGAGGAAGCCCGCGAGGAGGCCGAGGAAGGAGATGGGCCCGGCGAGCGCGACGGCGGCGGCGGTGAGCAGGGTGACGCCGACGGCGACGACCGTACGGATCAGGGGCGGCCGGTGGCCGAGGCTGCGGGCGAGGTCGTCGCCGAGGGCGAGGGCGGACAGCGGCCGGGCGACCAGGAGCGCGACGAGGAAACCGGCGGCGATAACGGGTGCGAGGCGCCCCAGTTCGCCGTATCCCTCGACCCCGGCGAGCGAGCCGAGCACCCAGAAGCGGAACTTGTCGTAGGTCTCCGCGGAGTTGACGACGATGACGCTGGTGAGCCCGCCGAAGGTGGCGCCGAGCGCCGATCCGGCGAGGACGAGCCGCATGGGAGAGCCGCCGCCCTTGCGCCCGGCGATGAGCAGCACAAGCCCGCTCGCGACCACGGCGCCGCCGAACGCGCAGCCCAGATAGGCGAAACCGGAATCGAACCCGAGCAGCGCGATGCCCGCGACGACCCCGAGCGAGGCACCGGCGTTGACGCCGAGCAGGCCGGTCTCGGCGAGCGGGTTGCGGGTGACCGCCTGGAGCAGGCAGCCGGCGACACCGAGGGCGCCGCCGACGAGCAGAGCGGTGAGGGTGCGCGGGATGCGCAGGTCGCCGACGACGAGAGCGAGGCGTGAATCGTCGCGCGCCCCCTGCCGGTTGAGCAGGTAGTCGAGGACCCCGCCGGGGCCGACCTCGCCCGCGCCGACGCTCAGCGAGAGGGCCACGAGCAGCACCAGGGCGAGGGTGAATCCGGTGACGGCGAGACCGACCGTGCGGCGCGCGGCACGCTCGGGCGCCGGTCCGCGACCGTCCTTTTCAGCCAACTCCCTTGACAATTCGGGCAGTTGGGGTGGTGGGGGTGTGGTGCCCACGGTCGGCATGCGCATAAGGTGAGGCTAGCCTAACTATATCGGCAGGGTCGCGACCTCTGGGCAGAAGTTATACGTTAGGTTAGGCTTACCTAAAAAGTAGGGGGAGGTCGCTCACACATGCCTGACCACATACCGCCTGACCACCTACCGGACGAGTCGCGCGCCGAGGGCGAGTTCGCCGGGCGTACGGCTCTGGTGACCGGCGCGGGCCAGGGCATCGGCGCCGCGGTGGCCACCGCGCTCGCGGCCCGGGGCGCCCATGTCGTCGCCACCGACCGCTCGGCGCACGGCATCGACGAACTGGCCGCCGCCGCACGGGACCTGGCCGGCACGGTCACCCCGCGCGTCATGGACGTCACGGACCCCGCCGCCGTCACGGGCGTCGTCGACGACGTCGTACGCGACCACGGCGCCCTCGACCTCCTCGTGAACGTCGCGGGCATCCTCCGTGCCGCGCCCGTCGCCGAACTGACCGACGCCGACTGGGCCGACACCTTCGCCGTGAACACCACCGGCGTCTTCCACACCTCGCGCGCCGCCGCCTCCCACATGACCGCGCGCGGCCGCGGCTGCATCGTCACCGTCGCCTCCAACGCGGCCGGGATCCCCCGCACCGGTATGGCCGCGTACGCCGCGTCGAAGGCGGCGGCCACGATGTTCACCAAGTGCCTCGGCCTCGAGGTCGCCCGCAGCGGCGTGCGCTGCAACGTCGTCGCGCCGGGCTCCACGGACACCGCGATGCAGCGGGCCCTGTGGCCCGACGGGCAGACGGAGGCGCCGCTCAGCGTCATCGACGGCGACCCGGCGACGTACCGCACCGGCATCCCCCTCGGCCGCATCGCCGCACCCCGGGACATCGCCGACGCGGTGCTCTTCCTCGCCTCGGACCGGGCCCGGCACGTGACCTTGCAGGAGCTGTACGTCGACGGAGGCGCCACGCTGCGCTGAGCCGGCCCGTTTACCCCGAACCATCGCCCCCACGTAGGGGCCCCCTGCCCCAAGAAACGGAGCCCCCCGTGTCGACGGCACCCGAAGTCGCCACGCACGTCACCACGGCCGAGCAGGCCCACCCCGCCGTAGGAGCGGCCACCGCCCTCCTCGACGCCTACAGACCCGGCGAACGCTTCCTCGCGACGCCGACCCGCACCCTGCTCACCGAAGGCGGCGTCCGCGCCCACGTCCCGCACGACGACAGACCCCTGCCGCTCCGCGTCGCCACCACCCTGGCCGACGCCCGCCGCACCGGGTCCGCCAAGCCGTACGTCGTCGGCGCCATCCCCTTCGACCACACCGCGCCCGCCGCGCTCGCCGTCCCCGAAGCGGTGCGCACCGCGCCGCCGCTGACCGCGGACCCGCTGATCGCGCTCCCCGCCGAGACGCCGGACGCCACCGACTGGCGGATCCGCCCGGTACCGGCCCCCGAGGAGTACGGCGCCGGCGTGGCCGCCGCCGTGGAGCGCATGTGGCGCGGCGACTTCAGCAAGGTCGTCCTCGCCCGCACCCTCGAACTCACCGCGCCCGCCCCGCTGGACATCCCGCTGATGCTCCAGCGCCTGGCCCGCCGCGACCCCTCCGGCTACACCTTCGCGCTGCCCACGGCCCCCGGCCGCACCCTGATCGGCGCCAGCCCCGAACTGCTCGTCTCGCGCCGCGGCCACCAGGTCGTCGCCAACCCGCTCGCGGGCTCCACGCCCCGCAGCGACGACCTCGCCGAGGACGTGCGCCGCGCCGCAGCGCTCCTGGAGTCCGCCAAGGACCTGCACGAGCACGCCGTCGTCGTCGACGCCGTACACCAGGCGCTCGCCTCCTTCTGCACGGACCTGACCGTCCCGGCCCGCCCCACCCTGATCCGCACGGCGACCATGTGGCACCTGTCCACCACGGTCACCGGCACCCTCGCCGCCTCCGGGGCCTCCGGCGCCTCCGCCCTCGAACTGGCCTGCGCCCTGCACCCCACCCCCGCGGTCTGCGGCACCCCCACGGCCACGGCCCGCGAGGTGATCCGCGAGACCGAGCCGTTCGACCGCGGCTTCTTCACCGGCATGATCGGCTGGGGCGACGCGAACGGCGACGGCGAGTGGGTCGTCACCATCCGCTGCGCCGAGGCCGAGGAACGCTCCCTGCGGCTGTACGCGGGCGCGGGCGTCGTCGCCGCCTCCGACCCGGCGGCGGAGACCGCGGAGACCGGCGCGAAGTTCCGTACGTTCCTGAACGCGGTGGGAGCCGAGCTGTGAGCGACGTCGAGGCACCCACGTGGCCCGAGGAGTTCGCCGCCCGCTACCGCGCCGCCGGCTACTGGCGCGGCGAGACCTTCGGCGGGCTCCTGCGCGACCGCGCCGCCGAGCACCCCGACAGGATCGCGATCGTCGACCCCGGCGGGGCGAGCGGGACGGCCGGCGCCGCCGGGATCCGCCGCTGGACGTACGGCGAGCTGGACCGCAGGGCCGACCGCCTGGCGGCGGGCTTCCTTGCCCGTGGCATCGCCAAGGGCGACCGGGTCGTCGTCCAACTCCCCAACATCGCCGAGTTCTTCGAGACGGTCTTCGCGCTGTTCCGGATCGGCGCGCTGCCCGTGTTCGCGCTGCCCGCGCACCGCGAGACGGAGATCCGCTACTTCTGCGAGTTCACCGAGGCCGCCGCGTACGTCATCCCCGCCGAGCACGGCGGCTTCGACTACCGCGACCTCGCGGCGAAGGTCCTCGCCGAAGTCCCCGCCCTGCGGCACGTGTTCGTGGCCGAGGGCGACCCCGGTGCCTTCGAGGCCCTGTCGGACGTGCCGGTCGACCCGGCGGGCCCGTTGACGGTCCCGGACCCGCCCGCCCCCTCCGACCTGGCCTTCCTCCAGCTCTCCGGCGGCTCGACCGGCGTACCGAAGCTGATCCCCCGCACCCACGACGACTACATCTACTCGCTGCGCGGCTCGAACGAGCTGTGCGGGGTCGACGCGGACTCCGCCTACCTGGTCGCCCTCCCCGCCGCCCACAACTTCCCGCTCTCCTCCCCCGGTTCGCTCGGCGCGCTCTACGCGGGCGCCCGCGTCGTGCTCTGCCCGCAGCCGGGCCCCGAGGTCGCCTTCCCGCTCATCGAGTCCGAGGGCGTCACGATCACGGGCCTCGTGCCGCCGCTCGCCCTGCTCTGGACGGAGGCGGCGCCGTCGTCGACGTACGACCTGTCCAGCCTGGACGTCCTCCTGGTCGGCGGCGCGAAGTTCAGCGAGGAGGCGGCGCGGCGCGTCGGGCCCGCCCTCGGCTGCACGCTCCAGCAGGTCTTCGGCATGGCGGAGGGCCTGGTCAACTACACGCGCCTGGACGACCCGGACGAGACGATCGTCACCACGCAGGGCCGCCCGATCTCCCCCGACGACGAGATCCGGATCGTCGACGACGAGGACGAGGAGCTGCCCGTGGGCGCGACCGGGCACCTCCTGACCCGCGGCCCGTACACGATCCGCGGCTACTGGCGGGCGCCCGAGCACAACGCCCGCTCCTTCACGGCCGACGGCTTCTACCGCACCGGCGACGTGGTCCGCCTCACCGAGACCGGCCATCTGGTCGTCGAGGGCCGGGCGAAGGACCAGATCAACCGGGGCGGCGAGAAGATCGCGGCCGAGGAGGTCGAGAACCACATCCTCGCCCACCCGTCCGTGCACGACGCGAACGTCGTCGCCGAGCCCGACCCCTATCTGGGCGAACGCACGTGCGCGTACGTCATCCTGCGCACGGGCGCCGAGCCGCTGAAGCCGGTCGCGGTCAAGAGGTTCGTACGGGAACGGGGGCTCGCGGCGTACAAGGTGCCGGACCGGGTGGAGTTCGTGGAGGCCTTTCCGCGGACGGGCGTGGGCAAGATCTCCAAGAAGGACCTACGAGCGGCCGCCTCGGCCCGCCCGGACGCCCCGGGTCGCCCCGTCCCCGCCGTTGAGCCGGCCGCGCAGGCGTGATGGTCCGAGTGCGCGGGTGCCCTGGCGGGCGGGGCAGGACGCGGGGGCCCTGCCGGGGTGTCCGGTTCGCGCGTGCCTGCCGGGTTGCCCGGCTCGCGTATGCCTGCCGGGCCGTCCGGCTCGCGTATGCCTGCCGAACCGCCCAACCCGCGTATGCCCTACCTGACCGCTCAGCCCGCGCATATCCGCCTGACCGCCCAGCCCGCGTATATCTGCCATAGCCCCCCCCCCCGCCAGCCTGAAACGGAACCCTCCACCACCATGGCCCTCCCCACCATCACCCCGTATCCCATGCCGTCGGCCGACGAGCTGCCCGGCAACCGCGTCGACTGGAAGGTCGACCCGTCCCGCGCGGTGCTCCTCGTCCACGACCTCCAGAACTACTTCCTGTCGGCGTACGACCGTGACGCCTCGCCCGTTCCGGAACTCCTCGCGCACGTCGCCGAGTTGAAGCAGGCGGCGGGCCGACTCGGCGTGCCGGTGCTGCACACCGCGCAGCCCGGCGGCCAGACCCTCGCGGAGCGGGGCCTCCAGCAGGACTTCTGGGGTGCGGGCCTCCCCGACGACGAGCAGGCCGCGGCGATCGCCCCGGAGATCGGCCCGGCGCCCGCCGAGACGGTCATCACCAAGTGGAAGTACAGCGGCTTCGTCCGTACCGACCTGCTCGAACGGCTCCGTGAACAGGGCCGCGACCAGCTGGTCATCGTCGGCGTCTACGCACACATCGGCGTCCTGATGACGGCTTGCGACGCGTGGATGCAGGACATCCAGGCGTTCGTGGTCGCCGACGCGGTCGCCGACTTCTCGGCCGACGACCACGCGATGGCGCTGCGCTGGGCGGCGGACAAGTGCGCAGTCGTCACGACGACGGCGGCAGTCTTCGCGGACGCCGGCCAACCCGAAGCCACCGAAGCCGCTCCCCTCGACCACCCGACCCTCGACGAGCTGACCCTCGACCAGCTGCGCGCGGATGTGGCGGATGTCCTCGGCGAGGACCCGGCGGACATCCCCGAGGACGAGAACCTCGTCGACTACGGCCTCGACTCCGTACGCCTCATGACCCTGCTGGCCCGCTGGCGCCGCGACCACGGCGTGACGGCGTCCTTCGCGGACCTGGCGGAGGAGCCGGCGCTGGAGAAGTGGGTGCGGGTGCTGGCGCGGTAGCCCCGCCCGGCTTCAGAACGCGGAGTGGGCGAACCACCGGTCGAGCAGGCCGGTGTCCCCCGCGACCTGGAAGGCGCCGGAATCCCGGCCGAGACGCCCGTAGAGGAGGAGCAGCAGATCAGCGGCGCTCCCGTGCACGGAGGCGTCCACGGACTGCTGCTCGCCGTCGACGAGCCCGAAGCGGTCGACCGACAGCCGAACCACCCAGTCCCGGTCCCGCCCCTGCTCCTGCTGGTCGGTGGCGCGGAAGCGGATGGTCTCGCCCTGGCCGCGAAGCCGGGCGACCCCGGGCGCGAACGGCGTGGCGAAGGGCAGATTGACCAGGAACTCGTCCACGCCGTCGGCCGCGAGCGCCGGGTCGATCACGGGCCGCAGCCCAAGGGCGGCCTCCGCGTCGACGCGGTGCACGAGCGTCTCGTGGAGCATGCGGCGCACCCAGAAACGGGCGTGCGGGTCGGCGCCCCAGGTCCACATGGTCGCGTCGGGATCGACCTCGGCGAAGGTCCGGGCGGCGAGGTCGGCGCCGGCGGCGAGCCAGGCGGCGTACGCGTACGAGTCCTCGCGCTCGGGCAGGTCGAGGTCGACGGCCCGCGTGGCGGGCGGCTCCTGGACGTTGGTCCGCAGCAGCACGGAGAACCACCGGTGCACGCTTCCGGTGTGCCGGACGAGATCGAGGAGCGTCCACCCCGGGCACCCGGGAACGGGAGTGGAGAGATCGGCCCCGCCGAGAAGCGAGACGAACCGCCCGCTCTCGGCGGCGACGGCATGGGCATGGGCCTGGGCCTGGGCCTGGGGATCGGCACCGCCACTGTCACCAGTACCACCACCGGCGTGAGCATCACCGAACGCAGTCACTGGTGGCGCCCCCTTCCACGTCGGCCCCGTCGAGGGCGGCGGTCAGGGTGTTGAGCCGCGCGCGCAGCTCCCGCACCTCGTCCAGGGAGAGCCCGGTGGACGCGGCGATGGTGCGGGGCACGGCGAGAGCCTTCTCGCGCAGGGCGCTTCCCTGCCCGGTGAGCCGCACGGAGACGGACCGCTCGTCCTCGACACTGCGCCGCCGCTCCACGTGCCCGGCCGCCTCCAGCCGCTTGAGCAGCGGCGACAACGTCCCGGAGTCGAGCCGTAGCCGCTCCCCGATCTTCTTGACGGGCAGCTCGCCGTGCTCCCAGAGCACGAGCATCACCAAATACTGCGGGTAGGTGAGCCCAAGATCCTTCAGGGCGGCCCGATAGACGCCGTTGAAGGCACGGGCGGCGGCGTGCAACGAGAAGCAGATCTGGTGATCGAGCAGCAGAAAGTCCTCGTCGCGCGAGAGTGCCGGGCCATCGGCGGGTACGCGTTTCTCCATACCCCTACTCTACAACGCACCCAACTAAGTTGCGCACAACTAAATAGCGTGCTCTACTGTTTCTCGAGGGTCCCCAGGGGTGGCCGCCGAGCCGCCCCCGCCGCGCACAGGAACCCCCGGCACAGGAACCCCCGCCGCGAACAGGAAGAGGAAGAGAAACTCATGGACGCGCTGTACACCGCCGTAGCCACCGCCAACGGCCGCGAGGGCCGCGCCGTCAGCTCCGACGGCCAGATCGACCTCCCCCTCGGCTTCCCCACGGCCCTCGGGGGCAACGGCAAGGGCACCAACCCGGAACAGCTCTTCGCCGCGGGCTACGCGGCCTGCTTCGCCAGCGCGATGGGCAACATCGCGCGCCAGGAGAAGATCGACGTCTCGGACGTCTCGGTGACCGCGGAGGTCAGCATCGGCAAGGACACGGACGGCGGCTTCGGCCTCTCCGTGATCATGCGAGCGGAACTCCCCGACCACCTCCAGGGCCCCGCGGGCGAGGACCTCCTGAAGAAGACCCACGCGTACTGCCCCTACTCGAAGGCGACCCGCGGCAACATCCCCGTGGAACTGGTCATCGAGTAACCAGGGAGCAACCCCCGGCCCCCGAACGACCACCCGCTACACTGAGCGCCGGTGACGCGGTCCCTCCGGACCCGCGCCACCATGCCCCGCCTCCGTAGCTCAGGGGATAGAGCACAGCTCTCCTAAAGCTGGTGTCGCAGGTTCGAATCCTGCCGGGGGCACCAGGCCGGCACGACAAGGGCCCAGGTCCCGGATGACAGATCCGGCCCTGGGCCTTCGTCTTGCGCAGCCCGGCTACGCCTTCAAACACTCTCGATACAGCCTCACTACCGGATCCCGGCTCCTAAATCGCTCCTAAACGATCTCTCCGTTTCCGCAGGTGAGCTACCGAGGATCAGGCGTCGAGAACGCAGACCGCCCCTCCGGGGGCTGTGGCGCTGGAGGGGCGGTCCCCAGTGCCGGACCGTCTGTGAGGGGGGACCAGTTGGGCGGCCGGCTCGGGTCATGGGCGCCACCCTCTCGACCTTGCTCCGCATCGCCCACGCTCTCGGCGTCCCGCTCCGCGACCTCGTCTGAGGGGGTGGGCCCGACCCGTTAGGCCGGGCCCCGACTGCAACTGGCTCAGATGGGCAGGGTGGGAGCCCCTGCTCCGGAGCACATCTCTCGACTGCCCTGCGGCTGGTGGGCGGGTGCACCCGCCCCCGGCTCTACCGAGAAGATGGCGCCACATGCGGCGCAGGCTGATCCTGAGCACTGCCCGGGGTCGAAGCGGTGGCCGCGCTGGTGTTCACACATGATCAGTTCTCCCTTGGGTGGTGGGATGGTGCTGATAGGTGTGGTGCACTCCGCCGCTCGACCAGGTGCGGCCTGCGGGGAGGGTCTAGAGCTTGCGGACGAAGGTCTTCTCGCCGTTGCGCCAGGAGATCGTCACGCCGTGCTGGCCGCCGCCCTCGCGTGCGGACCACACGTCCAAGGCCGCGATCTCGGGCGACTCGGCCGCGCCGATGACGCCGGCAAGCCATGCGTCCGGGGCGTCCGTCACCGCAGCGGCCGTGAAGGGTGCCGGGGTGCCCTCGACCGGGGCGGTGGGCGAATCGTGCTTGGCGCCCTCGGCGAGCTGGCCGATCATCTGCCAGCGGGTCTCGCGTCCGGAGACGGTCACGGCCAGGCCGTAGGGGTGCTTGGTGTCCCCGGCCTCGGAGAGCGGCTGTACGCGCTGGACGTCGGGGGTGTTCTTCAGCAGGTCGGCGGCGAAGTCCTGGAAGGCGGCGGGGCGCATTTGTGATCATTCCTCTCGTGGCGGCGTCGCCAGTTTATGGGCGGGCACCGACAGACCACGGGCCTCTGCGCGAGCTGCCTGAAGCGCCCCGCTCTCCTCCTGCTGTTGGCATGGGCACGGGCACGCTTGCTCTGGAACGAGGTAGAGCAAACCCTCCTCGATACCGAGGGACGTGCCCTGAGCGCATACGTGAGGGGTGGCCGGATCGGCGGTGAGGAGCTGGCGTAGGCACGGCCCGCACGGGACGAGAGCCGGGGGTGGTGGCGCGGGGTCGGATTTCGGCATGGCCTTCCTTCTGCTCTGCTCTGCTCTGCCGGGGTGTGTCGGGCGGCCCGCTCCCCAGGTACCGTCGGGCGGGCCGCCCGGTACCGGCCACAGCCGTTTCCAGGGCTGCGGCCGGGGGTCTAGCGGGGTGTGCGCCGCACGTACGCGGGCAGTTGCGGGCACTTGTCGTGCCGCCAGATGACGGCGCCGCCCGCCGAGATGGAGATCTTCACGGTGGCCGTGCCGGGATTCTGCTCGGTGATCGGCTCATCGCAGTGCCCGCAGTACCGCACGCCCTCGCTCATCCCCGGCCCCTATTCACACGCCGCTTGGGTGGGTGCTCGCCCGCTTCTAGGGCCCGGCGCAGCCGACGCCCCTTGATGCAAATGCGGCGCATGGCCTTGCACCTGGTGCAGTCGTAGGTGTGCTTGACGACAGCCAGACGGATTTCCACCGGGTCCATCTTCGCGTCCCTCGCCCGGGGGGTCACTGTTGTGCTCCCTGGCTGACACTGAGCCCGTAGGCGATGAGAGCTGTCACGGTTTCGGGCTCGCACAGGTCGCCTTCGAATCGCGGGAGGACCGTCCAATGCGTACCGGGCGGTTCCTTGCGGTCGAGCCGCGGCACGACGAGATAGTCGCTCGCGCCGAGGCGTGGCGCGACAGCCTGGTGGGTCCACGCGCGGTCGGCGCGGGGCCGCATGAGGGCGTAGTACGTTCCGCCCATCGTCCGGTTGTCGTAGATCACGGGACCGTTGAGGGCTCGACCGAGGAGCGCGGGGAGCTGCTTCCGGTCGGTGGTGCACATTGCCGCGAGCACAAGCCGTTCGGGGAGGCGAGCCGCCTCGAACCGGTGGCCGAGTGGGAGTAGGGCGACGCCGGTGTCCGCCCACTCCCTCCGGGCCTGCTCGGGTGCTCTCTGAGAATGTGCGAGCCAGTCCGCGACCGTGGTTTTCATCGGCGGCTCCTGCCATCAGCTTCGATCAGGTCTGATGACGACGGTAGGAGCGGTGTGAGCCGACCGATGACCGGAATCCGGTCACCTCGATTCAGGCGGACAGGAGCCCGATGCCTACGGCGAGTTCGGACGCACGGCGGCGCCGGTTGGTCTCTTTCGTCTCGGTCTCCTCAAGGATGATCCGCCGCGCATACCCGTTGTACCTGATCGTTTCCGGTGCGGCCTCGAACGCCTTCTGAAGTGTCGCCACCGCCACGTCAGGCTGCCCATCGAGCTGGTATCCGCGGGCCTCCTCGATGCGGTGGCGGGCCCGCCGTGGCCGCGACTTGATCACCGATTTGTCTGCCTGGGCCGCCTGCCGTACAGACTCCCCGCCCTGGTGCAACTCGACGGCCACTGTGACCGCGTGCGCTCCCATGATGGCGCGTGAGAAGGATGTGACCGGGTGGTAGTAATCGCTCGGCAGCCGCTTGGCCATGTCGTTGGCCTTGTCCCAGTGCCGCCACGCCGTCCCCGTGTCCCGACGGCGGGCCGCCGTATAGCCCAACTCGAACTCCAAGGCCCCCGCGATAGCCAAAAGATCGTCCTCCGCATCAGGAAGAAGAGGATCCAGAAAACGGACTGCTTCGACGTTGATGGCATCGGCTGCGTCGAAGTGCCTTGGCCCGCTATCGCGGTGCGCCTGGGCCAGCAGCCACGCGGCCACCCCGATGGCGTGCGGGTCACCAGAGTCCTGGGCAGCGACCATGCCCCGCTCGGCGATGCGCCAGAGGAGCGCAGAATCGGGCTGGTAAGCGACAAAGAACTGCGCGAGTGAGTATGTCTCGGCGAGCAGCCCTTGCGCGGCGCTACGGTCCCTCGCGGTGTCGGCCGTACGGACGAGGGCCTGCGCATCACGGATCAGGCCAGGCAGCAGCTTGCCGACGACCTCGCGATGGTTCGGAGCAGAGTGGCGTGACTTCCACGCCGCATGCAGCCGCGCCTTTAGATGGGCGACAGGCGACGGTTCGACGCTCGAACAGGGAGAGAAGCTGTCGACAGCGGCCTTGACCGCGCCGAGCCGAGGGTGGCCGGGGCCGATGAAGAGGTCTACGTGCATCTCGGGATGCCCTGTCAGCTCGGCGAGGTCCCTGACGCGGAGGGCCTCGGCAATACGCATCACCATCTCGAGGCCTGGCGCCAGTTGTTGACCGTTCTCGATCTTCCGCAGAGTGTGCAGTGAGACTCCGATGAAGTCGGCAAGCTGAGCACGCGTCATACCGCGCCGCTCACGAAGAATCTGTACTCGTTGGCCGAAGCGCAGCGGATCGGCGTACGGGTCAGGGGTAGCATCAGATGGCACGGTCTCGCCCCTCTCTGAACAGCTCGTCACTGTCAGGGTATGGGGCGGGACCATTTTTGTGGGAGGGCTTTGGCCAGCAATCACCAGGCCGGGCATGACGAAAAGGCCCCCTTCCGCCCGAAGGCGCAAGGGGGGCCTGGTCAGGCTCCGGTGTGCATGTGTTCGCGGACTTGTTCGTGGATGTCGCGGGGGTCTGGGGTGATGCCGGCATCCCGCATGCGATGGATGAGCCGGCCGACGGTCCAGGAGCCGGATGACGGATCCGTTCCTGGACCTTCGTCTTGCGCACCCCGAGGGGCGCTCCAAGAACGAAAGCTACGACCCCCCAATGGTCTTCGAGAAGAAAATGCGGCGCCTCCTCGCAGACGCGGCCCATAAAGTTTCCCCATGGTGATCGCGACTGTCCGTGAGTGGCACGAGGAGGAAGGGTGGGGTGTGCTCGACTGCTCTGAGACTCCTGGTGGCTGCTTCGGCCACTTCTCCGACATCCAGATGGCCGGCTTCCGCAGTCTGATGCCAGGTCAGCAAGTGGACCTCACCTGGGAAGCCCCCGGCTTCAAGCAGGACGGGTACGACTATCGCGCGGTGATCATCGTTCCTCGGTCCGCCTGATGGCCGTCTACGCTGCTCCGGCATGGAGTGGATCTCGCCCCTCAGTACGGCACTTGGTGCCGTCATCGGGGTCGGGTCGACGCTGATCGCCGATCGGCTCAGTCGGCGCAG
Organism: Streptomyces sp. NRRL S-920; assembly: GCF_000717945.1. NCBI lineage: Bacteria > Bacillati > Actinomycetota > Actinomycetes > Kitasatosporales > Streptomycetaceae > Streptomyces > Streptomyces sp. NRRL S-920. The sequence goes on along the minus strand of NZ_JODF01000028.1, from coordinate 72,932 downwards.
GGAGCGCGCCGGGCGGAGCCTTGATGTGCGCAGGCCGGCTTTCCCGCGGAGGAGCGGTCCCGGCGCGTACGGGAGTTGTTTTTGGCGCCCGGGGCCTACGAGATTCGTCACCGTCTCGCCATTACCGCCCCTCAGGCGGTCGTTGAGGCCGCGCGCCGCCCGTTTGTCGTCCTGCGGGAGACCCGGGATCTGGTCGCGGGCGGCGTCGCCCACGGCAGTGCGGAGTACGAGGAGCTGGAAGACCGGTTCGACTCGGCCTTGGCCGAGCTTCGGCGCGTTATGCGGCGGGATCTCGGTGTGGGTGGGTAGGGCGCCAAGTTCTGGGCTCTACTGGTGCTGAGCGCGGTGGCAGCGAGGAGGCGCAGTCATGGGTACGCCGATCCCTGGGCCCGAGTGGCGGAGTGACGGTGGCGTGGGGGCCGTTGCCGGCGCCGGGGGGCTGCATCTCTATCAGTTGGCCCTGCATGAGCGGTACGGGCCCGTCGTGCGGTTTCAGTTGCCCGGGGGTGGGAGCGGGGGCGCCGTGTCCATCGCCGATCCTGTGTTGTTGGAAGCCACCGCTCACGTCGACAAGCGGCCCGCCAAGCTCTTCGAGTTCCTGGCCCCCCTGTGCGAGGCGGGGAACTTGCAGGTGCTGGACGCCGAAGAGCACGGGCCGTGGCGGCGGTTGCTGCTCTCCGTGCTGGCGGGGCGGCCCTCGCACGAGCGGCATTTCGCGGGCTTCACCGCGCTCGTGACCGACCTCGCCGACCGCTGGGCCGAGCAGGCAGACCGCGCGCCCGTCGCGTTGCAGAAAGACCTCACCTCGCTCTCGCTGCGGATGATCTGTGAGTACGCGCTCGGAGGCGCCGCCACCTCGGACATCGTGGACCCGGACCGGGTCACCGCCGCCTTCGAGGACGTCCTCGTCGCGCATCTCGGGGCAAGTGAGCCCGTGGGTGGTGAGCAGCGCGGGGTCGGCTCCCTTGCCTATCTGCGCGCCACCGTCGACCGCATCATCGCCGCGTACCGCCGCCCCGGCCGGCCCGTACACGGCGACCGGAGCGATCTCATCGGGGCACTCCTCGCGGCCGGTGAGCGGCCCGCCCGGATCCGTGACACCGTCATGGTCACCCTGCTGGCCGCCCACCACACCACGGGGGTCGCCGTCTCGTGGGCCCTGCATCTGCTGGGGCGCCACCCGGACGTGGCCGCACGCGTCGCCGACGAGCTGGACCGGGTGCTCGGTGAGCGTGCCGTGCCCGACTACGCCGACTTGCGGCGGCTCACGTATCTGGACATGGTCCTCAAGGAGTCGATGCGGCTCTACCCGCCCGGCCCTTACGGCGCCCGCGAGGCGACCGAGGATTTCTCCCTCGGGGGGTACGGGGTTCCGGCCGGGACCACGATCTTTTATCCCTTCTGGGCCATCCACATGAACCCCGCCCACTGGCCCGACCCCGGCACCTTCCGCCCCGAGCGGTTCACCCCGGAAGCGGTGGCCGCGCGGCCGAAGCTCGCGTACGTTCCCTTCGGGCTCGGGCCGCGCAGCTGCGAGGGGGCCGGATTGGCCATGGTGGAGGCCGAGTTGATGCTGGCCGTGCTGCTCAAGCGGTTCCGGTTCCGGCCCGTGCCGGGGCATGAGGTGACGCCCGTCGAACGTTTCGTACTCTGGGCGGCCGACGACATCCGTATGACCGTCACCCCCCGCGGCCTCCCCCACCACGCGACCTAGTCGGCCTCACCGCCCGCCCGCCCGGGTAGGAAGAACATCAGGGCCCACATCACGGCCAGCGCACCGCCGACCCACCGGAGTACGCCCGTGAACGCCTCGCGGTTGGCCGTTCCGTCAGGCGAGCCGCCGGTGGCGGAGAAGTACACCAGGGCGGTCAGCGCGGTGCCGACGGCGATGCCCAGATGCATCGCGGTGTTGAACAGGCCCGAGGCGGAACCGGCGTTCTCGTGCGGCACCTCGGCGAGCGACATATCGGCGAGCGGTCCGCCGACCATGCCGAGGCCGAAGCCGATCAGCAGGACAGGGACGGCCATCGCGGCAAGGGTCAGGTCGGGGCCGGCCTGTCGACCGGCGACCTGAAGCCCGTACGCCGCCGTCGAGCCGAGCGCGATCAGCGCCCCGGCCTGGGGCAGGCGGCGCCCGAGGCGGCCCGCGGTCCGCATCGCGGTCATCGCACCGGCCAGTTCGCCGAGCGCGAGCACCACGAAGGCCGCGGCCGCCATCAGCGGGCTCATGCCCAGGCCGCGCTGGAGGTACAGCGTCCAGGTCATGAAGAACAGGCCGCACAGCAGGCCGAGCGTCAGCTGCGCGGCCAGGCCGCCGGAGAACTGCCTGATCCGGAAGAGGGACAGGGCCACGAGCGGGGCCCTGTCCTGCCCGCGCCGCTGCTGGCGCACGAAGACGCCGAGCACGAGGAGACCCGCGGCGAGCATGGCGAAGCACCACGGCGGCCAGTGGTGGGTACGGCCCTCCGTGAGCGGGAAGATGATCAGGACCACGGCCGACGCGGACAGCAGCATGCCGGTCAGGTCGAGCCGGTCGGCCCTCCGCGCGGTCGACTCGGGGATGAACCTCCGCCCGAGGACGAGCACGGCGAGACCGACGGGCACGTTGATCAGGAAGATCGGCCGCCAGGACAGTCCGGCCAGGTCGGCCTCGGTGAGCACGCCGCCCAGGACCGGCCCCAGGACGCCGGCGAGGGACAGGACGGCCCCGTAGAGGCCGAAGGCCCTGCTGCGGTTCTCGCCTTCGAAGGTGACGTGGAGGGTGGCCAGGACCTGGGGGATCATCACGGCGACCCCGGCGCCCTGGATGACGCGGGCGGCGATCAGCACACCGGGGCCGGTGGCGATACCGCACAGCAGTGAGGCCAGGGTGAAGACGACGGTGCCGATGAGGAGGATCCTGCGGCGGCCGTACAGGTCGCCGAGCCGGCCACCGGTGATCAGTCCGACGGCGACGGTCAGTGAATAGCCCGCGGTCAGCCACTGCACGGCCGCCGGTCCCGCGCCGGTCGAGTCCTGGATGGCGGGCAGTGCGGTGAGGACGACCGACTGGTCGAGGATGTCCATCAGCTCGGCGACCAGGAGCACCACGAGGGCGATCCGGGCGGCCCGGGTCATCTTCGACGGCCGCGGCCGGTCGGGTACGTCGTGAGCCGGGGGCTCGGCGGTGTGCTGCGGCTCGGCGCCGAGCGCGGGGGAGGGCACGGGGGGGCTCCTGATTCGAGGAATGCTCAAGGAATCGGGGAGCCCTGCCGTCAGCCGCCGCACAGGAGTCGACAGACCGAGAGATCGGCGGATCTGGAGACGACAGGCCCGGGGCAGACGGCAGAGCTGCACCCGGGACATGACAGAGAAGAGAACCGCGGGGGGGGGTGACGCAACTCAGGCCGGCGCGACGTCCGCCCCCGGGCACGTCCGAACATCGGAACGTGGGGGAACGCGGACGGCTACTTGGCCTGGGAGATAAGTCGTCACCTCGGAACCACTGCGGAGAAGAAAAACAGGAAGTCCCCAATATTAAGGTCGGCCGAACGCGGGCGACAGCGATTATTTTCCGGTCCGCCCGTCGTCATACTCCCGACAGCGCCGCACGCCCGTGCGAGCAGAGGAACAGAGAGGCAGTCCCATGAGCGACTCCGCGGTGAAGGGCCCCGCCAGCTACTTCCCCTCCATCGAGAAGAAGTACGGGCGGCCGGTCGAGGAGTGGAAGCAGCTGATGCGGGACTCGCCGCTGACCCGGCACATGGAACTCGTCGCCTGGCTCAAGACCGAGCACGGGATCGGGCACGGGCACGCCAACGCGATCGTCGCCCACACGCTCGCCGAGTCCCGGGGCCAGTAACGGGACCGGCCACGACCCGGGGGCGGGGCCCCTGACAGGGGCGTCCGGATCGCACCCGTTCCGGGTGGTTCGGCGGGACGACCCCGGGTACCCGGGGCGCCAAGCGCAGGAGGCGCCCGGGAGTTTCCTGCGTCAGGCTCTCCTCGTTGGAAACGCAGCGTGGAGAGCTGCCCCACCCGTTACGCCGTCGGCCCCGAGCACTCGGAGGTCTCCCGCGCGCGGCCCAGGCTCGCGTCCAGCTCCCTGCGGATGTCCTCCGGCAGGTCGCCCGCGCAGCCCCAGGCGACTATCAGGTCGGCGACGCGGCTCAGTTTGATGTTGGTGTGCTGCGAGGTCTCCCGCAGCACGGTCCAGCCCTGGTCGGGGGTCAGCCTGCCCATCGCGACGACGATGCCGATCGCCTGGTCCACCGTGGCGTGGGATTCGACAGCCTGTTCCAACTGGCTGACTTTGCGTTGCAGCTCGACGACCTTCTCACCCTGCTCGATCGAATCGGCCGGCTCGTCCGGTCGTCGTTGCGGATCCACGTCTGATGACGTCACATCGCCTCCGGGCGGGGTAGGGGCCAGCGCCAGAATGCCACGGTGCATTCGACGGGCACCACAATTCCTTCACGTCCGCTCCCCGCCGATGCCGGAGACCGGCCGTGCGCGCGGGGGCATATGCCGCGTGCAAGCTACCAGGAGCACGGCGACCTGCGGGCGGGCCGGGCGGACTCCCGGGCGCCGCCCTCGTCGCGGGCCGCGCCACCGCCCCCCCACCACCGCGTACGTGACATCCATCGCATAGGGCGCCTTGAATAGCCCTTGTGCGTAGGGGAGTTGATGCCACCGCGCTATCACCGAACGGCATCGGTCCAGCGCCGCCCGCACTCCCGATACTCGTCCCGACCGGAGGCCGCACCCGCAGGCCTCCATCCCGGAAGGGACACACCCCCATGAACAGGACCAGAACGGGCGTCCTCGCCGCCCTCGGCACCGCGGCGCTCGTGGCCACCCTGACCGCCCCCACGGCGTTCGCGGCCCCCGCCCCCGCTTCCGCCCCCGCCGACAAGAGCGCCGGCCAGTCCGCCGCCGCGTTCCGGACATCGGCGTACGCCTCGTCCTCGTACAACGGCGAGAGCCAGGCCGCCAACCGGCAGTTCTTCGAAGCCGTCATGAAGTCGGCGCTGAAGAAGCAGGCGGCGAAGCCCGGCATCCAGGCCGTCACCGTCACCTACAGCACGCGCAGGGCCCCGAGCTTCCGCAGTCAGATATCCCAGAGCACCCAGATCTGGAACTCCTCGGTAAGCAACGTGAAGCTCCAGGAGGGCAGCTCCGGGACCGACTTCGAGTACCGCGAGGGCAATGACTCCCGGGGCTCCTACGCCTACACCGACGGGCGCGGGCACGGCTACATCTTCCTGGACTACCGGCAGAACCAGCAGTACAACTCCCTGCGCGTGACGGCCCACGAGACGGGCCACGTCCTCGGGCTGCCCGACCACTACTCGGGTCCGTGCAGCGAGCTGATGTCCGGCGGCGGGCCCGGCCCGTCGTGCACCAACGCGCGGCCCAACGCCCAGGAGCGGCAGCGGGTCGACAGCATCTGGGCCCGCGGGGTCGCCGTCCTCAAGGACGAGGGCGAGCTGACGAAGATCCGCTGAGTCCGGTTCTCGGTTCCGGATCCGGTTCCGGTTCGCCGGGTTCAGCCCTCGGTGGCCTGTCTCGTACCGCGAGAAGAAAGGAATCCCGACCAACCCGGCCGCGCGTGGCACACTCTCCCACGACATGGGGACTCATGCTCAGGGAAAGCAGCCGGGCCGCCGCGGTCGGCGCCGCCGTGTGCGGACGGGCCTCCAGGGGCTCCTGAAGCGCCTGAAGTGCCTGAAAAATCCGGCCTTTTCAGGGCTCCTGGCACGGCTTCGGCACCTCAAGCTCCCGGGCGGCCCGGCCCACCCCGCCCGCCGGACCCGCCGCCGCTTCCTGGACTACCCCCGCTCCGGCCGCGTGGGCATACGCCGCTGGCTGCCCTCCTGGCGGCAGCTGCTCGGCACCACCGGCCTCCTCCTCCTCGTCACCGCGGCGCTCTTCATCACCGTGTACGTCAGCGTGGACATCCCCGACGAGAACGAGGCGGCCCGCCGCGAGGCCAACGTCTACTACTGGTCCGACGGCTCCCAGATGGTGAGCACCGGCGAGGTCAACCGGCAGATCGTGGAGCTGGACCAGATCGCCCCGTCCGCCGTGGACGCCGTGATCGCCGCCGAGAACGAGACGTTCTACGAGGACTCGGGGGTCTCCCCCACCGGCCTGCTGAGGGCCGTCGTCGCCATGGTCGGCGGGGGCGAGACGCAGGGCGGCTCCACCATCACCCAGCAGTATGTGAAGAACACCTACCTCTCGCAGGACCAGACCGTCACGCGGAAGGTCAAGGAGTTCGTCATCGCGCTGAAGGTGGACCGCAAGAAGAGCAAGGACGAGATCCTCAAGGGGTACCTCAACACCAGCTGGTTCGGGCGCGGGGCCAACGGCATCGAGGCGGCGGCCCACGCCTACTACGGCATCCCCGCCAAGAAGTTGAACCCCAGCCAGGGAGCCATGCTCGCCGCACTGCTGAAGGGCGCCGAGCTGTACGACCCGGCGGGCGGTCCGGGCAACGACCGGCGGGCGCGCGAGCGCTGGGCGTGGATCCTGGACCGGCAGGTCGAGGTGGGCCTGATGACGAAGAAGGAACGGGCGAAGTACCGCGCCTTCCCCGAGCCGCGCAAGCAGCGCTCCTCCAGCCTCGGCGGCCAGACCGGCTATCTCGTCGATATCGCCAACCGGTACGTCAAGCAGCACACCGGCCTCACCGACGAGGAGCTGGCCCGCGGCGGCCACAAGATCCACACCACCTTCGACCGGGGCAGGACCCGGGACCTGGAGCGCGCCGTACGCGGCGTGCTCAAGCGCGACCTCGCGCCGAAAACGCGCCCCGCCGACAAGCACGTGCAGGTCGGCGCCGCGTCCGTACGCCCCTCCGACGGGGCGCTGGTGGCGCTGTACGGCGGCCCCGACGCCACCGAGCACTTCACCAACAACGCGGACACGTCCGGCGTCCCGGTCGGCTCGGCGTTCAAGCCGTTCGTGCTCGCCGCCGCGCTCCAGCACGGGGTGTCCATAGGGGCCGACAGCCACTACGCCCCCGACGGCACCCTGCGCCGCTCCAAGGGCAAGCCGGACCCCGACCACCCCACGCTCGGCGCGGCCCTGCACACCGGCGGCAACGCCACCTACGTACGCCTCGGTGAGGACATCGGCCGGGTGCAGGTGCGCCGCACCGCCATCGACGCGGGGCTGCTGCCGCAGAGCATGGCCCCTCTGGAGCCGACCTTCTCCATCGGCACGTCGACGCCCAGCGCGATCCGGATGGCCACCGCCTACGGCACGTTCGCCAACGGCGGGCTGCGGCACGCCCCGTACTCGGTCACCAAGGTCGTCAAGGACGGCACGGCCCTGCCCGGTCTCGATCGGCCGGGGCCGGGGCGCGCGATGGACGAGGGGGTGGCCCGCGAGGTCACGGACGCCCTCCGCGCGGGCGCCGAGGACCTCGGCCCCGGGGTCGCGGCGGGCCGCACGGGCGCCCAGGACCGGCTGCGGACGGCGTGGTGCGCGGGGTTCACGCGGGACCTCTCGACGGCGGTGACCGTATTCCGCGTGCGCCGGGGCCAGTCGGCGCTGCTGCCGATGTCGGGGGTCGGCGGGGACAAGTCGGGGCGCGGGAACGCGCTTCCGCCCAGGATCTGGAGCGCGTACGCGCAGGCCGACGGCGGCCGTTGACCTTGCCCCTGGGGCAGAGCCCAGAGTCTGCGTCACCGGGCCGACCGGCCCGGTGACGGAGGATGGACCCGTGAACGCACCACCGCCTGACGAACTGCTCTCCATCGGCGTGTTCGCCGCCCGCGCCCGGCTCTCGCCGAAGGCGCTGCGGCTCTACGACCGGCTCGGGCTCCTGGCGCCCGCGTACGTCGACGAGGTCAGTGGCTACCGCTACTACCGCGTGGACCAGGTCGAGCGCGCCCGCACGGTGGCGCTGCTGCGCCGGCTCGACATGCCGCTCGCGGGCATCGCCGAGATGGTGCGGCTCGACGGGGAGCGGGCGGCGCACTCGCTCGACGCCTACTGGGCGGGGATCGAGGAGCGCTTCGCCGAACAGCGGACACTCGCGGCCTACCTCCGTGGACGACTCTCGGGAAGGAACGCCGAGTTGTACTCGACATTCGAAGTGAAGACCGTGGACGTGCCGGAGACGCACGTCCTCAGTGAGACCCGGCACGTGGTCGCCGGGGAGCTGGCCGCCTGGATCGGCCCCTCGGCCGAGCGGCTGGAGAAGGCCGCGAAGGAGTGCGGGGGCATCGCCGCCCCGCACTTCGTCGTCTACCACGCGGACGTGACCGAGGAGAGCGACGGGCCCGCCGAGTCGTGCGTGCCGGTCGTCGACGCCGAGGCGGCCCGGTCCTGGGCGGCCGATCAGGGCCGGGCCTCGGACACCAAGGTCCGCGTGGAGCCCGCACACCGCCTGGCCTACACCCGGATCACCAAGGCGCAGGTCGCCTACCCGCAGATCATCGCGGCCTACGACGCCGTGGAGGCCTGGGCCGCCGAGCGGGGTCTTACCATCACGGGGCCGTGCCGCGAGGTGTACTTCGCGGACTGGGGGCGCAGCGGCCCACAGGACGAGGTGTGCGACGTGGCGTTCCCGGTCTCGGCCGGATAGCGGCACTCACCTCCCCACGCAACCCGGGCGTCATCGCCCTCCCCCGCGCCTATCCTGAGGAAGCATGGGGGACGGGGACGGTAAGCGGGGAGAAGCGGCCGGGGGCGTCAACCCCGATGTCGATCACGGGAGTTGGCGCGTCCGGCTGCGGCGGTGGGCCGCGTCGGGGAGCGGCGACGTGCTCGGCGCGGGAGTGCTGTTCGGCAGCGATCGCGTGCTGACCTGCGCCCATGTCGTACGCGACCCGGCGACGGGCCTGCGCCCCGATCGCGTACAGGTCGAGTTCCCGCTGCTCCAGGGCCTGACCCGCACCCCGCACCGCACCGCGACCGTGGCGGCCGGGCACTGGGTGCCGCCCTTCGGCAAGGCGCAGGGCGACCTGGCGGTGCTCGTCCTGGACGAGCCCGCGCCGGTGCCCTCGCCGGTCAGGCTGCACCGCACGCTGGACTACCGGGGCGCCCCGGTCCTCATCGACGGCTTCCCCGAGTTCCGGTCGGGCGGCCAGTGGCTCACGGGCGCGTGCATGGGGCCCGGCGGCGAGGGCGACGAGCGGGTGCAGATCGACCTCACCGGGGCGGGCGGGCTGCGCGGCGGGTTCAGCGGCTCCGGGGTGCGCGAGGAGGGCGGCGACCGGCTGCTCGGCATCGTCGTGCAGGCCGACGAGAGCGGTGAGCACGGATACATGATCCCGGCGGCCACGGTCGCCAAGTACTTCCGCCGGTTCGCCGAGCGGTATGTGACGGGGCCGCACGCCGTCCCCGGCCACCGCGTCGTACCGGCCGAGGCGGCCCGCGCGGCCCGCCCGCACGGCCTCCAGCGCACGGTGGCCCGCTGGCTGAACGCCGACCAGGACGCCTGGGACACCGAGGTCCTCTTCATCGCCGAGGACGACGAGCGGGCCCGCCAGGCGCTGTACGTCGTCCTGAACATGGCCGACCGGGAACAGGCCCCGCAACTGGCCGTCAGCCCCCTGGACCTCGACGCCGACGAGCCCAGCGCCGCGCCGCTCCTGTCCCGCGCCGGGATCGCGCCGCGCGTCGGCAGCATCGGGCTCGTACTGGATCTGGAGGGCGTCGCGCTCGACGAGCCCTCCCAGCCCGAACTGCGCGAGGCCCTCGCCGTGTTGCGGCACGAGCTGCGGCACGCGGCGCTGCCACGCACCGGCTTACCCCGCCGCCCCGCCGTCGCCGTGCTGTACGCCGACCGGTCCCCCACCGAACCGGCGGCCGCCGTGCGGATCCTGCGCGAACTGGCCGACGGCGGGGCGCGGTTGCTGCTGGTCGTGCGCGACACCGCGCACGGCTTCCCGTACGCGGTGGCCGAGCATTTACTGCCCGCCGAGCGGGCCGCGCAGTGGTTGCAGCGGATCGGCGCCCGCGTCGACGTCCTCGCCGACGCCGAGCGGCGCGCGCGGCGCCTGTTCCACCGCGTGGAGCCGCACGTCGTGGACCCGCCGGCCGCCACCGCGTACGCGGCGCGGGCCGCGCTGTGGACGGTGCAGCTCAGCAACGAACTGCGGCCCCTCGCCGGGCGGGGCGGACCGCGCTTCCTGGAGAAGCTCTCGTACGCCGAACAGGCTGTGGACACCTACCTGTTGCGGGCCGAGGCCGCCGAGAGCGAGCTGCGGCAGGTACTGGACGAGCATCTGCGGCTGCGCGGGCTGCTCCGCGACCACCTGGCACGCCTCGCCGGGCGCGGTCTGGCCGAGCACCCCGCCGCCGTCGGCCCCTACCGCGAGGCGCAGCAGCTCCTGATGGGCGGGCCGTGCCCGCTCGCCGACGCGGAGCGGGCGGTGGAGGCGTTCGCGCGGGTGGTGCGGCGGCTCGCCGAGGCGGAGGGCGGCGGGTGAGCCCGGTCAGGCCCTGCCCGCACCCCGGCTGCGCGGGCACCCTCACGCCCAACGGGTACTGCCTGGCCGGCGGGGAGCGCGTGGACCCGGCCACCGGGCGGCACTCCACCGAGCCGTACCCCGCGCACCCACCGACCCCCGCGCACCCTTCGTATCCCTCCTCCGGCCAGGGGCCCTCCCAGCACTGGATCGTCGGGCCGGGCCCCGCCGCCGCTCCCCCGCCCCGCCCCGCCCGCGTCACGCTCCCCGCGGAGAACCCCGACCCCACGGTCCTGCCCGAGATCACCCTGCGGGACCGCGCGGACAGCGAGGACGCCGCCCTCGCGGCGCCGAGCGGGCTTCCGCTGCCGCCCGGCACACTGCTCGGCGGCCAGTACCGCCTGGTGCGGGCGCTCGGCTACGGCGGGATGGGCGAGGTGTGCCTCGCCCGCGACACCAACGTCGACGACCGTGCCGTCGCCATCAAGATGCTCCACGCCGAGCTGGCCACGGACTCGTACCGCCTCCTCAAGGGCGAGCGCAAAGAGCTGGTCGAGCTGAACCACGACGGTTTCATCCGGGTGTTCAACTACGGGCACCACCCCGGGGTCGGGGACTTCCTGGTCCTCCAGTACGTCGACGGGCTCAACCTCGAAGAGGTGCGGGCCCGCGCCCGCGAGCACCCGGAGGAGTTCGGCCACGAGCGGTTCTGGGAGTTCGCGCTCGCGTACGGCGTACGGATCCTGGCCGGGCTCGCCTATCTGCACGCCCCCGAGCGCGGCAAGGTCTACGGCGACCTGAAGCCCCCCAACGTCATGCACGACGGCTCCACCACCAAGCTCATCGACGTCGGAAGCGTGCGCCGCGCGGGCGCGCCCGGCCTCACCACCCCGCTCTACCGCGCCCCCAGCGTCGGCGACCGCGGTGAGTCGCAGCCGCAGGACGACCTGTTCAGCCTCGGCGAGACGCTGCGCACCCTGTGCGGCCTCGGCGCGACCCGCCACGACCTCGCGGACCTGGCCGCGCTCGGCCCGCTGGACGACCCGTCCGCCGGGCACCGCGGGCTCGGCCCGGTCTCCCTCGCCCGGGCCCTGCGCCGCGCCACCCGCACCCGACGCGCCGACCGCTTCGCCACCGCCCGCGAGATGGCCGAGCAACTGCGCGGTGTCTTCAGGGAGTTGCGGTCGCTGCGCACGGGCGTAGAGACCTTCGAGCCGTCGCCGCTCTTCCTCCAGTCCGCGTACGCCCTCGACGGCGGGCTCGGCGCCGCCCCCGAGGTGTCCCGCTGGGCGGCCCCGCCCTCCGCGCCCCGCTACCCCCCTCCCGGCCCGCCCGAGGTCTCCCGGCGCCTGCCCGTGCCGCGCCCCGACCCGGACGACGACCACCACGGCGAGCTGAGCAGGCTCAGCGACGACGACCCCGCGGCGCTGCTCCAGCACACCGGCGACTGGCGGGACTCCCCCGAGGTGCACCTGCTGCGCTGCCGCCTGCGGCTGCGGCTCGCGCCGGACACCGACCCCGACGCCCTGCCCGCCGCCGAGACCGCGCTGGCCCTGGCCGAGGACGCCATAGGCCCCACGAAGGCCCCGTACGACTGGCGTCTCGACTGGCACCGCGGCCTGCTCGCGCTCGCCCGCTCCCGCGTCGCCGAGGCCCGCGACCACTTCGACCGGGTGTACGGCGCGATCCCCGGGGAGTACGCGCCGAAGCTGGCCCTCGGGCACTGCGCCGAGCACCTGCGGCGGCCCCACGAGGCCCTGACCTTCTACGAAGCCGTACGGCTGCGCAATCCGTCGCTGGGCAGCGCGGCCTTCGGCGCCGCCCGCGCCCGGCTCGCCCTCGGCGGCCCGGACGCCCTCGCCGACGCGATCGCCGCACTGGACGCCGTGCCCCAGCACTCCCGGCACCGCACCGCCGCCCGCACCGCGGCCGTCCGCATCCATGCCGACCACGCCCAGGACGCCGACGGCCTCGGCACGGCACTGCGCCGCCTCGCCGGCCTCTTCTCCGCGCACGGCCTCACCGACGAGCAGGCCCGCGTGCGGATGAAGGCCGAGGTGTGGGGCGTGGCGCACCGGCTGCTCGCCCCGCCCGACGACGCCCCGCGGATGACCGGCGCCGAGCTGCGGGCGGTCGCCGCCAGGGCCGACCCGCTGCTCGAATTCCCGCCGGACGAACGGCGGTTGCGCAAGGACCTGTCCCGCTTCTACCGGGGCCTGGCCCTCCAGGCCGCTCGCGACGCACCCCCGCGGGACACCGAGGTGCCGCTCGCCGAACTCCTCCTTGACCGCGCCTACGCGGTACGCCCCTTCGCCTTACGACACCACAGGGACACCCCATGGCCGGGCAAGAAGATCACCAACTGGATCAGGAACAACGCGCCCACGCAGCAAGGTGGTTGAGCCGCGACGAGAGGGGGCCGCGGGCCCGCGTCGGCCTGGAGGTGAGCCAGGTCGTCGAACTGCCCCGGCCCCGGCCGCCGGGGGCGGAGGAACCGGCGCGGATGTACGCGGTCCTCACGGTGACGGTCCGCAGGCCCGGCACTCTCGCGCCCGCCGCGCCGGACGGTCCGGCCCCGGGCCGGCCCCGCCCCCGCCCCCGCCTCGCGGAGGTACTGCTCATCGACCACTCCTCCTCGATGGTGATCCCGCCGAGCCGCCTCGCCGCCGCCCGCGCGGCCGCCGTCAGCGCGCTGGCGAAGATCCCCGACGGAGCCTTGTTCGCCCTGGTCGCCGGGGGAGACAGGACCGCCATGATCTACCCGAGGCGGCCCGGCCTCGCCGTCGCGCACGCCGAGTCGCGGGCCGCCGCCGAGGCCGCCCTGTACGACTGCACACCGGGCGGCGGCACCGCGATGGGCACCTGGCTGGAGCGGGCCAGGCTCCTCTTCCGCGACCTGCCCGCAGGAGGATCCGGTGCCTACGTACGTCACGCCCTGCTGCTCACCGACGGCAAGAACGAGCCCGGCTACGAGTCGCGCGAGGACCTGGACGACCGCGTCCGGCGGTGCGCGGGGGTCTTCGACTGCGATGTGGTCGGCATCGGGGACGCCTGGGAGACGGACGAACTGCTGCTGATCGCGGGCGTGTTGAGCGGGCGGACTAGGGCAGTGGAGGATCTGACGCGGCTGCCGGGCGAGCTGGCCGCGCTCACCGGCCGGGCCGCCGAACGCGACGTGACCGGCCTCAGGCTGCGCCTCTACCACCGGGCCGGGGTGCACCCCCACTCCTTCGAACAGGTCCACCCCACCCGGACCCCGCTCACCCCCGCCCGCACCGACCTGACCGGCGTCGAGACCGGCGCGGGCGGCCCCGTCGAGGAGTACGAGCTGGGCCCCTGCGGTGAGGAGACCCGCGCCTACCTGCTCTGCGTCGGCGCCCCCTACGACCCGGCGCAGCTCGGCAGGGAACTCCTCCTGACGGAGGTGGAGATCGACGCCGGTGAGCACGGCAGAGAACACCTCGAACTTCCCGCCCCCCAGCCCGTCCTGATGCGCTGGACCGACGACGCCGACCTCTACAGCCGCCTCGATCCCCAAGTGGCCCACTTCCAGCACGAGGAGGAGCTGCACCGCACCTTCGAGCGCGCCTGCGCGGAGCTGAAGCGCGGCGCCCGCGCGGAGGCACAGGCGCTGCTCGGCACGGCCTGGCGGCTCGCGGGAGAGACCGGCGACACGGCGATGCGGGACCATCTGCGCCGCCTCGTCCGCGTCCACGACAGCGAGCGCGGCACGGTGGAACTCCTGGAACACATCGCCAGGTTCGACGTCGAGGCGGCCCGCATCCAGTCGAGCATGACGGTCCTGCCGGGAGGCCGCCCGCCCCGCGCCCGCACCCCCGGCGGCCCCCGGTGACGGCCTCCTGGCACACCGCCCGGCTCGTCGCCACCGACGCCCTGCGCCGGCTGCGCCGCTCCCTGTGGCCCGTCCCGCTCTCCCGGCGGCCGCGCAACCACGCCTACGTGCGGGAGCGGATGATCGCCCTGCCGCTGCTCGCCGTCGTCGCGTCCGTCGCGTTCGGCTGGGCGTACGCGGAGATCCGCGCGGACTCCGCGGCGCTGCGCGGCAGTTATACGCCCGCCCTCGGCGATCTGGCCGACGCGGAGATGTCCCTGCGCATCGCCGACCGCGAGGCGGAGAAGAGCCTCGCCGCCGGGGAGTCGGTGCGGCTCTCCGGCATCGGCAAGCGCTACCTCACGCGCACCACACGGGCCACCCAGAGCCTGAACCAGGTGGCCCGCAGCGGCGCTCTGTCCACCGCCGAGCGCCAGGAGCTGGACGTGGTCTCCGGGCTCGTCGCCGACTACGGCAACTGGATCGTCTTCGCGCAGAACCACGTCGGCGACCCGGCCCTGCGGGACGCCGGTCTGTCGTACGCCCGCAGCATGCTCTGCACACCTCCCGCGCCCCCGCGCGAGACGGGCCCCGGCGGCTACCCGCCGTGCGAGCCGGGCACCGGCTCCGACGCGACCGCCGTGGTGGACCGCATCTCCGCGCTGGAGACGAGCCTGCGCGACCGGTTGGCAGGGCGCGCCGCCCTCGGCGGCGGCGTGTGCGGCGCGGCCGCCGTCGCGGCGATCGCCCTCGCCCTGCTCTCCCTCGGCCTGTGGCGCACCCAGGTCTTCCTCCACCACCGCTTCCATCTGCGCGTCAGCGTCCCGCTGCTCGCGGCCGCGCTGCCGCTGCTCGCCGTGCCGTTCCTGACGGCCGACGCGGTACTGGCCCACCGCGCGCAGCAGCGGGTCGTGGCCACGGCGGGCGCGCTGTCCCGCGCGACCTCACCGGCGATCGAGTCCACCGCCGACGAGCGGCCCTTCGCCGACCCGGACCCCCGCCTCATCGCCTCCCTGGACGCCCGCGCCGACCGTGACCTCGCCGAGGGGCGCCTGTCCTCGCTCGACGGGGCCGCGCCCTGGGTGGCGCCCGTGGGACTGCTCACCGCGGGCCTGATCTACGCCACGCTGCACGCCTACCGCCGCGAGTACGTCCTCATCTCCCGCTCCGGAGCCGCCGTATGAGCAGGCCCCTCGCCGTCCTCCGCGCCTTCCTCGCGGCCTGTCTGCTCGCCGTCACCGCCGGTGCGTGCGCGGGCGAGAGGGAGGAGACGCTCGTTGTCCTCGGCCCCTGGACCGGTGACGAGGGCGAGGCGTTCGAGGCGATGCTGAACAGGCTCGACGACGGCACCGGACGGACGTACACCTACCAGGGGACCCGCTCCCTGCGCGAGACGCTCGTCGCGCAGCTGGAGGCGGGCGACCCGCCGGACGTGGCGATCCTCAACAGCGTCGGCGAACTCACCGAGTACGCCCGCGCGGGCCGTCTGCGCCCGCTGCCCGCCGCGGCCGCCGCCCGCGCCTACCCGCCGTGGGCCCCGCCGCTCACCGTCGACGGCACGCGCCGCACGTACTGGGTGCCGCTCAAGGTCGACCTGAAGAGCCTGGTGTGGAGCAGGGAAGGCCAGTCGGCCGCGTCCCCCGAGTGGTGCGTGGGCCTTGCCTCGCAGGCCACGTCGGGCTGGCCGGGCACCGACTGGATCGAGGACATCCTGCTCCATCAGGCGGGCCCCGACGTCTACACCCGGTGGGCCACCGGCCGCCTCCGCTGGCGCGACCCGCGGGTCCGGGAGGCCTGGACGACCTGGGCGGACCTCCTCGGCGACCGCTCCAAGGCGTCCGTCGACCAGTCCCTCACCATGTCGTACGTGGGGACCCCCGACCCGGCGGACAAGGGCGGGGCGGACCCGCGCGGGCTGCTCGGCTCCGTGACACCGCGCTGCACGCACGAGCACCAGAGCGCCTTCATCCGGTACGTGTACGCCGGTGACCCGGTGCGCGCCGATCCGTCGGCGGGCTTCCTGCGCGGCCGCGCCGCCCACGACGGCGCCTACGAGGTGGCGGGCGACATGGCCGCCGTGTTCAGCGACGACCCGGCGGCCCGCACCCTCGTCGAACGGCTGTCGGGCAAGACGGCCCGCACGCTGTGGCGCTCCGAGGCGAAGGAGGAGCTGCGGCCGTTCTTCCCGGACGCCACCGACCCCCAGCCCACCGACCCGACGGGCCGGCGCATCGCCGCGATCCTCACCGAGAAGGCGCGCGCGCTCTGCTTCGACGCCTCGGACGCGATGCCGCCGGTCCTGCGCGACGCGTTCCACCGCGCCGTCCTTCAGTACTTCGGGAACCCGACGGGCGAGCGCCTCGACGAACTTCTCGGGCAGCTGGACGCGGTGCGCGCGGACGCGGCGCCGGACACGGGGCCCGGCCGCCTGCCCGCTTCCGGGATCTGCGCGGCGCCCGGCGGCTGAGCGCCGGGCGGGCGCGGGGTCCTCAGCGGTTCAGCTCCTCCGGGCAGGGCGTGCCGCGCGGCAGCTGGTAGGGGGAGCCGAGCCGGTAGGTGCCGGCCTTCGGGGCGAGCAGTTCGACCCACTCGTCGCCGTTGTGGTCCTCCTTGGCCTCCACCAGGCAGCCGTGGACGTTGGCGTACTCCTTGGGGCGCCGGTCGTTGAGCGCGCGGCGCTGCTTGGAGTCCTCGGTCTCCTCGGGCCGCGCCACGCCCTTGCCCTCGGCGTCGACGACGCTCAGCCACGGGGAGTACGGGATGCGGATCAGGACGCGTCCGGGCCGGTCCACCCGCAGCTTCATCTCGCCCTGCTCGGCACGCTCGACGACGGCGTGCGGCTCGGCGAGCGGCGTCGGGTCGACGACCTCGTACAGCCGCCAGTCGGAGTCGACCCACACCTGCTTCAGATACGGCAGGCCGTCCTTGATGAGCTGCGCCTCGCGCTTGCCGCCGTCGCCGTCGGGCTCGCCCTCGGGCAGCACCACGTAGTGCACGGCCCAGCGCTGGAGCCATTCGCGGTAGTTCGCGGAGTTGAGGGTGTCGTCGTAGAAGAGCGGGTTGCGCTCCATGTCCGCCTGCCTGTTCCAGCCGCGGGCGAGCTGGACGTGCGGGGCGAACGCGGAGGCCTCGCGGTGGCTGCGGGCGGGCACGATCTCGACGCGGCCCTTGGCGGCGCCCACCTCCCGCAACTCGTCGATCAGGGGCGACACCTCACGCGTCCAGGACGCGACGGGCCTCGTGTGCACGATGTCGTCGCCGGTCTTGTACCCGATCCAGCCGGTGAACCCGGCGAGGGCCAGCACGATCGCGTACCACTTGCGGGACTTCTTCACGGTGAACGGCAGCGCGGCGAGCAGCACGACGCCGGTGAAGCACATCGCGAGGCGCGTGATGTTGGATCCGATCTGGGAGTTGATCACCCAGACGCCGAGCACGAACACGGCGTACACGGCTGTCGTGATCCGCACGGTCTTCCACTGCTTCGGTACGCAGAAGTAGACGCAGACCGCGCTGATCAGCGGCGGGGACGCCGAGCCGATCGACATCGGCTGGGTGCCGGAGAACGGGAAGAGCCACGCGGACAGGCCCACGACGACGGCGGGCGCGACCCCCAGCGCGTACGCGCCCGGGTAGCGCTTGCTGAGGAAGAGCGCGACGGCGACGAGCCCGACGAAGAGGCCGGCCACCGGGCTGCCCATCGTGGCGAGCGCGGCGAACGGCGCGGCGACCAGGGCCTTGGCCCACCGCTTGTAGCGCCAGCGGTACGGCCAGCAGAAGACGGCGGCGACCGCCATGAGCGCGAACATCTGGCCGAGGCCGTAGGTCACACGGCCCGACACGGCGTTGCAGAACAGTGCGAAGACACCGGCGAGGGCGGGCCACATGGGCTGCTTCACGGCCCGGCTGCGGACCAGGATCATCGTGAGGAAGGTGGCGGAGAGCGTCCCGGCGATCATCATCGTCGTCCGCACGCCGAGCACCGACATCAGATACGGCGAGACGACGCTGTACGACACCGGGTGCATGCCGCCGTACCAGGCGAGGTTGTACGCCGAGTCGGGGTGCCGCCCGACGAACTCGGCCCAGGCGTCCTGCGCCGCGAGGTCGCCGCCGCTGTTGGCGAACGCGAAGAACCAGATGATGTGCAGCACGGCGGCGAGCGCCGTCGTGAGGGTCACCGGGTGGCGCAGGAGGCGCCGCAGGCGCTGGTCGACGGCGGAGTCGGCCGCGGTGGGCACCTCGGACGCGGTGGACGCGGTGGACGCGGTGGGCGCGTCGGATTCTCGGGAGGGCGGCGTTGGTATTCGCGGGCCCGTGCCCGGGCTCTCGCCCTCGCTGCTGTCCGGCTGTGCGTCGTTTTCGGCGCGCGTCGGCTCTGTTGTGGCCACTGAAGGCTCTCCCCGTGTCGTCCTGTCCCCGGGGTCGAGGCCTGCGAGGAATCCGTCCCGGAACACCCCGTCCTCGGCTCCGGCGTACTGCCCCCCGAGCTTGTGACGCTAGCACGCACACGGCGGGGGGAGGCCCGGGGTGGGCCTCCCCCCGCCGGGGTGCGGCTGGTTCCCGCCCCGGCTCAGCCGACGCGGCGCAGCTTGGCGCCGAGGCCCGGTTCCGCGAGGTCGTTCTTCAGGGCCACGGGCACCTCGACGGCGTCACCCTTGCCGTCGCCGACGCTCAGCACGCCGACCTTGGTCCCGGCCTTCGCCGTGTGCGGTACGGGCTTGCCCTTGTTCTCCTCCAGCATCAGCTTCACGGTGAGGCCGGACCAGCCCGCCGCGGAGACGTCCTTGGTGGCGACGACCGGAGTCGTGCCGCCCAGGCCGTCGTCGACCTGGCCCACCACGTCGCCCTTCTTCACGATCTTCTTGGCGGTGAGCGCGTCCTGACCGGCCTCGATGAGCTTGCGGGTCACCCCGGTGACCTCGTCGATGTTGGCGACGCCGTTCTTCCCGTACTGGCCGAGGGCGGCGCCGATGATCGTCTGGGTCTCGCCGCCGACCTTCTTCTCCGCGGCGAAGAGGATGTTGCCGCCCGCTGCCGTGGTGGTGCCGGTCTTGATGCCGATGGCGACGGTCGGGACGAGGCCGAAGTAGTTGTTCTGCTGGTCGCCGTTGAGGTCCTTGTAGCTGGGCTGGCGGGAGATCTCGTTGAAGACCGGGTTCTCCATCGCGGCGCGGCCGAGCTTCACGAGGTCCTCGGCGGTGGAGACGGTCGTCTTGTCGAGGCCGCTGGGGTCCGTGTAGTGGGTGTTCTTCATCCCCAGCTCCTTGGCGGTCTTGTTCATCTTCGCGACGAACGCGTCCTCGGAGTGGCTCTTGGTGTCCCAGCGCGCGAGCAGCTTGGCGACGTTGTTGGCGGACGGCAGCATCACCGCTTGCAGCGCCTCGTACTGGGAGATCTTCTGGCCCTCGGTGACCTTGACGACGGACTCGTTCTCCGGCTTGCCCGTCTCGTAGTGCTTCTGCGCGGCGGCGTCGACGGGGATCTTCGGGCTGTCGTGCTCGCCCTTCTTCAGCGGGTGGTCGCGCAGGATCACATAGACCGTCATGACCTTGGCGATGCTCGCGATCGGTACGGGCTTCTGCTCACCGGACGTGCCGAACGAACCGAGTCCGTTGACGTCCATCGCGGCCTGTCCCTGGGACGGCCACGGCACGGACGGCTTGTCGCCCTCGAAGGACACGGACTTCTGCGCGGTGAGGGTCAGGGTGGGCGCGGGCAGCGGCCGCACGGCCTGTACGACCGCAAAGACGACCACCAAAAGCAGCACCAGCGGCGTCCAGATCTTGACCCGGCGCACGGCGGTGCGGACGGGCGTCTCGGGCGGCGGCGGGGTGTTGGTCAGCTCGGCGAGCAGGTCGATGGGGGGCTTGGGGGGCAGCGGCTGCTGCGTGGTCCGTTCCACTGGGGGCGGCGGCGGGGTGACCCCGCCAGCGGCAGGGGCCACGGGCCCGGCCTCCGCCCCGGCCTTCGACTCCCCGGCCTTGGGCGCGGCCTTGCCGGCCGGCTCGTCGAGGGGCTTCAGAGCGACGAACTTACTGGTCCGCTCGGCATCCCGCTCACTGTCCCGCCCGGCCTTTGCAGCGCCCTTTGCGGAACCCTTGCCGGCACCCTTGGCGGGTGCCTCGCCGCCCAGCTTGAGCATGGTGGTCGGCTGATCCACGGCAGGCTTCACGGAGGGAGCCTTGAACACGGCGGTAGCTTGATCAACCCCGGCGAACTTGTCGTCGGGGGCGGGGGGCTTGGTGCCGGGGCCGGTGGGGGGCTCGGGGTTCTGTTGGGCGGGGGCGTCGCTCTTGGCGGCGGGGGTTTCCTTGACCGGGGCGTCGCTCTTGGCAGTCGGGGTTCCCTTGGCCGGGCTGGCACCTTCGGCGGCCGGGGTTCCCTTGGCCGGGGCATCGCCCTCGGCGGCGGAGGTTTCCTTGGTCGGGGCGTCGCTCTTGGCAGCAGGAATTCCCTTGGCCGGGGCGTCGCCCTCGGCAGTCGGGGTTCCCGTACCCGGGGCGTCGCCCTCGGCAGCCGGGGTTCCCGTGCCCGGGGTGACACCCTCGGCAGCCGGGACTCCCTTGGCCGAGGCACCGGCCTCAGCGGCGGAGGTTTCCTTGGTCGGGGCGTCGCTCTTGGCAGTCGGGGCTCCCGTACCCGAGGTGACACCCTCGGCAGCCGGGACCCCCTTGCCCGAGGCACCGGCCTCAGCGGCGGAGGTTTCCTTGGTCGGGGCGTCGCTCTTGGCAGCAGGAATTCCCTTGGCCGGGGCGTCGCCCTCGGCAGCCGGGGTTCCCGTACCCGCGGTGACACCCTCGGCAGCCGGCGCTCCCTCGGCCTGGGCATCGCCCTCAGCCGCGGCTCCCTCAGCCGGGGCGCCCTTGCCCGAGGCACCGGCCTCGACAGCGAAAGCGTCCTGGCCCGAGGCACCGCCCCCGCCGGCGAAAGCTTCCTGGCCCGGGGCGTCACCCCCGGCAGCCGAGGTCTCCTCGGCAGCAGCAGCCCCCTCGCGGGAGGCAGCGGAAACCGCTGCCTCGGCAGAAGCGCCCTCCGCGTGATCGGCGCCCTCGCCAGAAACCGCACCCTCGCGGGACGCACCGCCCCCGGCAGAAGCACCCCCCTCCGCACCGGCGCCCTCGCCAGCCCCCGCGCCTTCGCCAGAAGACTCGTCCGACGTGGCGACCCACGCCGCCACCGCGTCCCGCAGCCGCGCGTCACCCTTCACCGCGCCACCGGAGGACTCCGGGGCACCCGGGTCACCGGAGTCACCCGGGGCACCCGAAGTACCCGAGTCACCCGAGCCACTCGGGGCACCCGGAGTACCCGGAGCCTCGTCCCCCCCGCCGGCAACGGCGCCCCGCGCCGCCGGGACCTCGCGGGCCACCGCGAGGCGCGGGTCCCGTTCCTCCGGTGCCGGCGCGGAGGGATCCGCCGCAGTCGGGTTCCCCGACGACTTCCGCTGCTTCGACCTGTCGGGGGTCTCGCCCGCCACCGATGCCTCCTCGTACGCCATGCCGTATGCCGATGCTGATGCTTGCCGTGTGCTGGCCGTGCGCCAAATCCGGTCCGGACCCACTGTCCGAACCGTGTACCAGTGTCCTGTGTGAGGGCTTAACCCCCGTGGTAGACGAGAACGACATACCTGCTGGTTCCCGTACATCCCGCCCACGCGCTCTCGACAGATGAATGTGAGAGGGGTCACCCTGTCATTCATCCACGCGGGGAGGCATGGATGGGCAGGAGCCGCAGAACAATTCCGGAGGAGCTTCTGCTGCTCGCTTTGGACCCGGCCACGGGTACCACAGCGCAGCCGCAGTCGCTCGACCTCGGTCTGGCCGGAGCACAGCTAGTGGAGCTGGCGCTGGCCGGACGGATAGCCCCAGACGGGGATCGTATCGCCGTGGTGATGCCACGGCCGACCGGAGATCCGACTCTGGACTCCGCACTGGAACTGCTGCGCAGGCGCGGCAGCCCGGTCCGGGCCGTCCACTGGATCGGCGGGCCCCGGCTGGGGCTGCGCCAGATTTACCTCTCGCATCTGGAGCGGTGCGGCATGGTGCATGCCGTGGCGGGCCAGATGTGCGGAGTACTGCCGACGACTCGCTATCAGGCGACGGACACGGCGATCAGCCGGGACATCAGGGCCCGGCTGGATTCGGCGATCCGCACCGGCGTACCGCCGGACCCGCGGACCGCGGCGCTCGCCGCGCTGGCCCACGCGGTCGGTCTCGGCAAGCATCTGTACCCCGGGAACGAGGGGCGTTCATCGCGCTCCCGCCTCCGGGACCTGATCAGGCACGACCCCATGGGCGGTCTCGTGGCGCACGCCGTGATGGACGTCCAGAACGGCGTGGCAGCTCAGCCGCGCCGCAGCGCAGCACCGGCAGCCCCCACGGGTGCCGGCGGCCGGCAGCCGGCCAGGGCGGCGGCGGACCCGGACCGGATCCCGATGCAGCCGCGCCGCGGATCCATGGCACGCGCCGTGGCCCACTGAGCACGGCACCACCAGCACATTCACCGCTCGGCACCAGGAGCGCGTAACCGCTCGGCACCACCAGTACGTGCACCGCTCGGCACCACCCGCACGTCACCGCTCAGCACAAGGCACTTACGCACCAGCGCACCTCTGCACCTACGCACCAGCGCACGCACCACCACACCAGCGCCGCACCGCAGTCCCCCAGACCCGGTTCGGGAGCCGCTGGGCCGCGCGGGGAGTGGGGCCGGACCGTCCGGACGACGACACCCCGGCACCACCACCCCGCGCGGCCGCACACCCTCCGGCGCCGCCAGGGACGGCCCGCACCCCACAACCGCCCGCACGTTCGCACATCCGCTGTTTCCCAGCGGTGCCACACAGGTTGGTGGCACTCTGCTGAGCAGTAGATACGCAAAATCGTGGCAGGCAAGCCGGAGGTGCACGTCCCGTGGCGTCCAATGTCAATCCCACCGTCAGGCGACGTCGCCTGGGCCAGGAGCTGCGCCGGCTCCGCGAGCTGAAGGGCATGACGGCCGAAGAGGTCGCCGAGCGTCTGCTCGTCTCGCAGTCGAAGATCAGCCGCCTCGAGAACGGCCGCCGCTCGATCAGCCAGCGCGACGTCCGCGACCTGTGCGGTGTCTACGAGGTCGAGGACCACCGCATCGTCGACTCCCTGATGCAAATGGCCAAGGATTCGCGGCAGCAAGGCTGGTGGCACTCCTTCGGCGACATCCCGTACAGCGTGTACATCGGCCTGGAGACGGACGCCGCTTCCTTGCGCGTCTACGACCCGCAGGTCGTCCCCGGCCTGCTCCAGACCCGTGCCTACGCCGAGGCGCTGATCACCGGCGCGCTCCCGGAGACCACGACGAGCGACATCGAGAAGCGTGTCCAGGTGCGCATGAGACGCCAGGACCGCATCGCGGCGCCGACGAATCCGCTGCGTCTGTGGACCGTCCTCGACGAGTCCGCGCTGCGCCGTGTCGTCGGCTCCGAGCAGCTGATGCGGGAGCAACTGGAACACCTCGTGGAGCAGTCGAAGCTGCCGCACGTGACGGTCCAGGTGATCCCCTTCGAGCTGGGCGCGCACCCGGGCCTCAACGGCCAGTACGCGATTCTGGAATTCCCCGACGCCGCCGACTCCAGCGTCGTCTACATCGAGGGCGTCACCAGCGACCTGTATCTGGAGAAGGCGAACGACGTCCAGCAGTACAGCGTGATGTACGAGCACCTGCGGGCCCAGGCGCTGAACGTGGAGCAGTCGCGCCGACTCATCACGGAAATCTCACAGGGTTACGCCCGCTGACCGAGGGCTGCGCCACCGCCCCCGCGCGGAAAGACCGGCACGGTACACCCTTGCCGCGTCGGGGCGGAAGACCCCCCTGGTATATGCCATCCGGTCGAGTGAATAGCCCCTTCACGCGCCGAAGTTGGCGAGTAGCGTCATTCACGCCATCGAGCAACAGCGTTGGCGCACACCGCGATGTGCGGTGAAAGCAACTCATCAACTGGTCGAACCGGAGTGAACATGGCAATCCAGCAGGGTGTTTCGCACACGTGGGTCAAGTCCTCGTACTCCACCGGAAACGGCGCGTGCGTCGAGGTCAAGTCCCCCCAGCACACCGGCATTTCGGTGCGCGACTCCAAGGTATCGGCGGGACCGGTCCTCGCCTTCCCCGCCGACTCGTGGAACGCGTTCGTCAGCGAGGTGAGCCGGGGGGCTGCCGATCTCGCGTGACGCCGACACACAACCGCATAAGCAGCACCGAATGAGCCCTCTCGACTGGCCCGCCGTCCCGGCCGAGGGGGCTCGGCCCTGCGCCGGGCCCCGCGCCCTCGCCTCCCGTCAGCGCAACTGGTCGACATACAGGTCCGTGCCCGGGACGGTCGGAATGAAAGGCGCCACCAACTCCACCCGGCCGAGGCCGGATTCGGCCACCGACGCGTCCCGCCCGGTGAAGTGCGCCTCCCAGCACGCGCGCGGATCCTCCTGGAGGAACCACAGCAGCGTCAGCCGGGTGTCCACGCCCTCGACCTGCTTCACGTACGCCATCCGGTCGCCCGGCAGCGGGGTCGGGCGGAAGACCGTCACCATCGCGGCCGGCGAACCGGCGAGCACGCTCGGCAGGTGCCGGGTCCGCAGCCACGTGAGCAACTCGGCTCTCCGCACGGCGCTTTCGGCGTCCACGACCTCAAGGACGAGGCCCTTGTATGGGTGGTCGAGCGCGTGGAAGTCGCGCGGGCCCGCCGCGCCGTCCCGGTAGACGGTCGCCTCGTGGTCCTGGAACGCGGTGAAGACGTGAGTGCGCTCCTGATGGACGCGGCCGTCACGGTTGAGGCGCTTGTTGATCCCCACGGTCCACTTCATGTGGTCGTCGTAGCGGCCTTCCGTGATCCAGTACGTCGAGAGGTAGCAGCCCGCGGTGACCGGCGCGGCGACCGCGGACCCGGCCGGGTAGCGCAGGAGTCGCAGCTCGCGCGTGGCGACCCAGCGGCGCCCCGCGTACATCCACGGCATGGCCATCGCCCCGGCGTAGTAGTGGTCGTCCTCGTACCAGCGGTTGTACGCGTACTCGTGCCCCGGGTGCGGCTCGACCAAGGTGATCAGAGCGTGTCCCGGGCGCACTCCGTAGGGCCCGACGGCGGCCAGTTCGGCGTATGTGTCGCTGCGGGTCTCGTGCGTCATGCCGCTGCCCTGCCCTTCTCTTCCCTCGCCCGGTGGACGCCCATACTCTGACGCCCCGTCAGTAAAACTGCCAGAGCCTGGAGGCGCCCCATGCCGTCGTCGCTGCTCACCGGTAAGACCGTCATCGTCTCGGGCGTCGGCGCCGGGCTCGGCCACCAGGTCGCGGCGGCCGTCGTGCGCGACGGGGGCAACGCCGTGCTCGGGGCGCGTACGCAGGCGCGTCTCGCCGCGTCGGCCGCCGGGATCGACCCCGGGAGCACACGGACCGCGTACCGGGCGACCGACATCACCGACGAGCGCCAGTGCGAGGCCCTCGCCGCACTGGCGTGCGACCGGTTCGGGGGGATCGACGCCGTCGTCCATGTCGCCGCGTGGGACAGCCACTTCGGCGGCCTGGAGGACGCGGACTTCGATACGTGGAAGGGGGTTGTGGACGTCAATCTGCTCGGCACCCTGCGGATGACCCGGGCCTGTCTGCCCGCGCTCAAGGAGCGGCGGGGCGGTTCGGTGGTCTTCATCGGCACGCAGTCGGCGGTGGCGGCGCCCTCGCAGGTGCGCCAGGCCGCGTACGCCGCGTCCAAAGGGGCGCTGACCTCCGCCATGTACTCCCTCGCCCGGGAGCTGGGGCCGCACCGCATCCGGGTCAACACCGTGCTGCCGGGGTGGATGTGGGGGCCGCCGGTGGAGGCGTACGTCCAGTTCACGGCGGAGTCCGAGGGGGTTGCGGCGGCGGAGGTGCGCGGGCGCCTCGCCGCGCGGATGGCGCTCCCCGACCTGGCGACGGACGGGGATGTGGCCGACGCGGTGGTCTTCTTGGCGTCGGACCGGGCGCGGGCGATCACGGGGCAGTCCCTGCTGGTCAACGCCGGGGAGCTGATGCGGTAGTGCGCCGCCTCAGGCGCGCGGGTAGCGGGCCAGCCAGCCCGGGGAGGAGACGGCGGGCCCGTGCAGGGCGGGGCCCTGGGTCATCTCCATGGCGAAGTCGTCCGCCAGCTCCAGCATCGTGGGGCGGCCCTCAAGCTCCGTGAGCCAGCCCGGCGGGAGCGCGGTCTCCCCGTGCAGCGCGCCGAGCAGCGCCCCGCACAGCGCGCCCACGGCTGCCGACGCCCCGCCGTGGTTGACGGCGAGCCGCACGCCGTGGCGGATGTCCGCACCGACCAGGGCGCAGTACACGGCGGCGGCGAGCGCCCCCTCGGCCGTGCCGTCCGCGAGCAGCTCCTCGACGCGCGCGGGCGTGGGCATCCCCTGGCGCACGCTGCCCAGCGCGTGCCGGAGCGCGTCCGCGACGGGCGGGTGGCCGGGGTGGGCGGCGAGCAGGGCGAGGGCCCGCTGGATCGCCCCGTCGAGGGACTCGCCGCGGGCGAGGCCGTGCACGATGACGGCGTGGGCGCCGGCGGAGAGGTAGGCGGTGGGGTGGCCGTGGGTCTGGACGGCGCACTCGACGGCCAGTTGCAGGACGAGCTGCGGCTCCCAGCCGACGAGAAGGCCGAAGGGCGCCGATCTGACGGCGGCCTCGGGGCCGCGCTCGTCGGGGTTCTTGGGGGTGGCCACGGTGCCCATGACGATGTTGCCGAGCCCGAGGAGGCAGGCGCGGGGCGGGTTGCGGCGCGCGTACAGCCACTCCTCGCGGGCCAGCCAGCCGTCCTCCTCGCGCCGCTCGTCCGGGCCCCAGTCGCTCTGGGTGGCGGCCCAGCGGCGGTAGGCGCGGTGCAGGTCGGTCGGCGGGTGCCAGGCGCCGGTGTCGCGGCGGACCTGGGCGCGTATGAGGCCGTCGACGGTGAAGAGGGTGAGCTGGGTGGCGGCCGTCACGGCGCCGCGTCTGCCGTGCGCGGGGGCGGGCTCGGTGAGGCCGTCGGCGCCGTGGGCCGCGCGTATGTCGTCCAGGGAGAGCCCGTCGACGGGCGCCCCGAAGGCGTCGCCCACGGCGGCTCCGAGGAGCGTGCCGCGCACGCGGCTGCGGAAGTCCTGCTGCTCGGCGCGGCCCCAGACACCGGTGGCTGCTGTGCCCACGGGACCTCCCTCAGTGCCTTGACGTGCCTCGCCCGGTTGCGGCTGCGCAGCACTGTAATCGACTGCGAACGACAAAATGCATCGCCAAGTGGAATGTGAAGAGTCGTCCTCGGGGTCGCTTTTGAACGTCGTTCACCAGACCTTCGCAGGTGCTACGGAACCTACGGAATTTCTGGTTCCGGACCGTCCAGGATCCGCTGCATCTGCTCCCGCGCCCACGCGTACCCGGGATCGACCCGCAGCGCCTCCTCCAGGGACGCCACCGCCTCGTCCCGGCGGCCCAGCGCTTCCAGGGACAGGGCCCTGCTGCCCCACGCCCACGCGTAGGCGGGGTCGATCTCCAGCGCCGACTCGTACTCCGCGACGGCCTCCTCGTGACGGCCCGCCGAGCGCAGCACATCGCCCCGCTCGCCCCGGGTGCCCGCCACGTCCGGGGCCAGGCGCTGGGCGCGGTCGAGGTCGGCGAGGGCGCCCGGCCCGTCGCCCAGGTGGTGCCGGACGCGGGCCCTGCGGGTCAGTGCCCAGGCGTAGTCCGGCCACAGGGCGATCGCGCGGTCCAGGTCGACGAGGGCCTCCTGGGGGCGGCCGAGGACGAACTTGGACTGGCCGAGGCTGCCCAGGGCCAGCGGGTCCTCCGGGTCGAGGCCGTGCGCCCGGTCCAGCCAGGGCAGCGCTTCCTCCGGTCGGCCCATGCGCCGGTAGGTCTCGCCGCGCTGGCGTGCCACCCACGCCGCGTCGGGCGCCAGCTCGGCGGCCTCGGCGAGGTGGCGCAGCGCGTTCTCGTACGCGCCGAGCGCCCGGTAGGTCACCGCGAGGTCGTGGTGGCCCCAGGGGTCGGCCGGGGCCAGCGCGATGGCGCGCTCGTGGTCGCCGAGCGCCTCCCGCAAGCGGCCGAGGAGGAAGAGCCGCAGGCCGTGGGCGTTGTACGCGGCGGCCCTGCCCGCGTCGTCGAGACCGCCGCGGGCCAGCAGCAGCTCCAGGACGCGCAGCGCCCCGGACTCCTCGTCGGCGAGCGCCGCCCGGCAGTCGTCGGACCAGGACCGCAGATGCCCCGCGTCCGTGTCGTCGGCCGCGTCCGCGACGGCCCGCGCCCACTCGCGTGCCACGGCCGTGTCCACGCGGCACGCGTCGACCCCGTCCCGCAGCACCGCGGGCAGCGCGGCACGGGGCCGGGCGCACAGCCGGTGGTACAGCTCCTCCACCCGCACGGCCCGCCAAGCGGAACGCGTCCAGGGGCGCCCAGGACCACCCCGGTCCTCCTCCTCCAGCACGCCGCGCCGCCGCCCGTACAGCTCCGCGAGCCGGGTGTGTCCCGCGCTCCACCGCTCGGGCGCGGAGCCGCGGCGCAGGCGCAGCATCGGGGCGCGTACGACACCGTGGTAGCGGGCCGCGCCCCCGCGGTCGGTCCCCACGAACGGCATCGCGCGCAGCCAGGCGTACAGCTCCGCCGGGCTCCCGCCGCCCTCGGCGCCCTCGTCGGTGGCGGCGCGGACGACCTCCTCGTCGAGGCGGCGGGGCAGTGCGCACGCCAGCGCGGCCGCGCGGCGGGCCGGGTCCTGCTCCGCCTTCAGGAAGCGCTCGACGGCCGTGGCGCTCGGGTCGCCCACGTCACCCGGGTCCGCCGGGCCGCTCTCGGCGAGGGTGGAGACGAGGACGGGCAGCCGGCCCGACAGGCGCAGCACCTCCGTGACCACCGGCTCGTCGGTGACGCCCTTGGCGGCGAGCAGGAGGCGTGCCTCGGCGTCCGTGAAGGGCCGCAGCGGCAGATCGGCGGCGAAGTCCGCGGCGCCCTCCCAGCGGGTGGGGTCGAGGGGGCGCTGGCCCGCGGTCACCAGGACGGCGTTGGCGGGGAGTTCGCCAAAGCGGTCGGTCGTCATCATGGCGTGCAGCCAGCGGTCGAGGAACGGCGCCGTCCGCTCGTACGTGTCGAAGAACAGGGCCAGCCAGGGCACGGTGTCGGCGGCCTCGGCCAGTTCGTCCAGGAGCACGGGGGTGAGCACGCGCTCCGGTTCCAGGACGAGGCGGGCGTCCTCCTGGGTGCGGAAGCGGGACCGCAGCCGGTCGGCGCCCCGCGCGAGGCGGTCCGCGTCGACGACCCCGGCGAAGGCGCCCACCACCGGCACCATGCCGAGGCCGACGACCCCGGCGCGGGCCGCCATCGCGCTGCCCATGGACGGCGCGTCCGGATCGGGTTCGCGCACGGCCGCCGCGACGGCCTCGTGGCTGCGCTGCCGGTAGGTGGCGAGGGCCCGCTCCAGCCGCTTCAAGGCCCGCCCCTGCTGGGCGAATTGGGCGGACAGCTCGGCGACCGCCTCGGGGATGCCGGCCGCCGCCTCGTCGACGTGGGCGACGAGCGCGCCGCGGTCCCGCGCCAGCTGCGCCAGCTCCCGCACCAGGGAGGTCTTGCCGACGCCCGCGGGGCCGTGCACGTGGAAGAGGAACCGGTGGCGGTCGTCGTCCGGCGGCAGCTCGAAGTTCTCGCGGAACATCCGCAGTTCCTCGCGCCGCCCCACGAAGCCCGCCCGCCGCCTGCGCCGGATCAGCTCCTGCATCGACACCCTCGCCCGCGCCATCCTGCCCCTCCCGCCTTTCGTGCCTTCCGGCGTACGGCCAGTCTCACGCACGCGTACGTGGCGCGGGGTGAACGGCGGCCGTCGGCCGTCGAACGTCCGGATCACGTAACGGAGTTCCTGCGGTGTACAACCTTCACTTCCGGCCACCTGTCTCCTGTTGTGTCACAGACGTACCTCACAGGAGGCTCAGTGCCCCGCCGCACCCTCATCACCGCCATCGCCGTCACCGCGCTGGCCGCCCCCCTCACACTCTTCGCCGCCTCCGGTACGGCGTCGGCCGCGCCCGTGCCGCCCCGCACGCCGATGACCGACTTCAACCGCGACGGGTACCCCGACCTCGCGGTCTCGGCTCCCTTCGGTACGGCCGGCGGTGTCGAGAGGGCCGGATACATATCCGTCGTGTACGGCACCTCGGCGGGGCCCGGCACGGGCCGCCACCAGGTCATCGACCGCAGCACGCCGGGTGTGCCGGGTGAGGCCGAGGGCAGCTGGGCCTTCGGCTACCGGACGGAGGCCGGTGACCTGGACGGCGACTCGTACACCGACCTGCTCGTGATCGGTGGTGGCGACGACAACAAGACCACCGTGCTGTGGGGCTCCAAGGACGGCCTGACCGGCCAGAACACCGCCCTGCCGTACAGGCACTCCGAGTACGCCCTGGGTGACTTCAACGGCGACGGCAAGCGCGACCTCGTGGTGAACCACACGCCGAGCGACGACCCGGATGTCGACGGGATGACGATCCAGTACGGCCCGTTCACCCGGGACGGCAAGACCCGCACCCAGGACACCTTCCGGACGAGCGACGGCCCGACGGGCATCCGCGGCTTCATCGCCGGCGATATGACGGGCGACGGCGTCGACGACATCGTCAGCACGGCGGGCTTCGAGGAGATGCAGCACTCGGCCCGTTTCTGGAAGGGCTCCAAGACCGGTGTCAGCCACACGTCCAAGTCGCTCGGCACGGCGTACAGCGGCACGGTGGGCGACGTCGACGGCGACGGCTACGGCGACCTGATCACCCGCGACATCGGCGGCGTCACCGAGGAGATCGACTCCGCCCCGGGCAGCATCACCATCCAGTACGGCACCTCCACCGGTCCCTCCAACACGCGCAAGAAGGTCATCACGCAGGACACCGCGGGCGTCCCGGGCACCAGGGAGAGCGGCGACGCGTTCGGCGCGTCCCTGAGCGCCGGTGACGTGAACGGCGACGGCAAGGCGGAGGTCGCCGTCGGCGCTCCCGGCGAGGGCCTCGACACGGCCGCGGGCACCGGCACGGTGACCCTGCTCAAGGGCGCCTCCAAGGCCGCGGGCGGCATGACCGGCAAGGGCGCGGTCGCCTACAGCCAGACCACCGCGGGCGTGCCCGGTGTCTCCGAGGCGGGCGACGACTTCGGCCGCCAGGTCTCCCTCACCGACCTGAACAAGGACGGCAAGGCCGACCTGACCGCCACGGCCCCCGGCGAGGACGGCACGTACGCCGACTCGGGGGCCCTGTGGAACCTCTTCGGCTCCGCGACCGGCCTGACCACGACGGGCGCCACCACGCTCAGCCCGGTGAAGCTCGGCGCGCCGGAGAAGGACGCCAAGTTCGGCCACACGCTCGTCGGCTGACCACCCCCGCCCCGAACCCCTCCCCCCTCTCTCTGGAGAACCAGTTGCGACGCTCCCTCACGGCCGCCCTCGCGGTCACCACGCTCATCACGCCGCTCGCCCTCGTCGCCACGGCGGGCTCCGCGTCGGCCGCCCCGGTGCCGCCGCGCACCCCGCTCGTCGACTTCAACCACGACGGGTACGCCGACGTCGCGATCTCCTCGGTCGGCGGCTGGCAAGGCACGACGCCCGGCACGGTCACGGTCATCTACGGCTCGGCCTCGGGCCCCGACACCGCCCACGCGACCTTCGGCCGCGCCACCCCGGGCGTCCCCGGCGACCCGCAGGACGGCGGACGCTTCGGCTCGCAGACGGCTGCCGCCGATCTCGACGACGACCAGTACACGGACCTCGTCATCAGCGGCGACGGCAACGCCGTCGTCCTGTGGGGTTCGGCGTTGGGCCTGCACGGCGAGAAGAGCACCGAGCTGCCCTGGCGCGGCAGCGACGTCACCGCCGGCGACTTCAACGGCGACGGCAAGCGCGACCTGGTCACGGGCGACATCGAGGGCGAGCCCGACCCCGGCGACGACCTCTTCGGGATGTCGGTGTCGTACGGCCCGTTCACGCGCGACGGCAAGGCCGCGAGCAAGCAGCAGGTGCCCACCCAGCGGGAGTTCGGCGAATCCGCCTTCGTGGTCGGCGACGTCACGGGTGACGGCGCCGACGACATCGTCTCCAGCCACGGCTTCGAGGAGCGGGCGTACGGCAGCCAGTTCTGGAAGGGCGGCAAGAACGGTGTGAGCACCACGTCCACACCGCTCGCCGCCACCTACAGCGGGGCGATCGCCGACGTCGACAAGGACGGCTACGGCGACCTGATCGTCCGCGACATCGGCGGCAACTACGAGGACATGCCGTACCAGAAGGGCACCATCCTCGTCCGGTACGGCACGCCGGACGGGCCCTCCGCGACCCGCACCGCGAAGATCACCCAGGACACGGCGGGCGTCCCCGGCGTCGGTGAGGTGGGTGACGAGTTCGGCTCCTCGATCAGCGCGGGCGACGTCAACGGCGACGGTTACGCGGACGTGGCCGTCGGCATCCCGGGCGAGGACATCGACGCCGTCACGGACGCGGGCAGCACCGTGCTCCTGAAGGGCTCCCGCACCGGCCTGACCGGCACGGGCGCGCAGGCCTTCCAGCAGTCCACGACCGGGGTGCCCGGCGTCTCGGAGAAGGGCGACAAGTTCGGCAGCCAGGTCCTGCTGTCCGACACCAACAAGGACGGCAAGGCCGACCTGACGGCGACCGCGCCCACGGAGGACGGCACCTACGCCGACTCCGGTGCCGCCTGGTACCTGCGCGGTGCCGCGAGCGGCCTCACCGTCACCGGCATCGCGTCCTACAGCCCGAAGTCGCTCGGACTCCCGGAGAACCGCGTGGAGTTCGGCGGCGCGCTGACCCGCTAGCCAGCGCCCGCCCTGCTGCCGCTGAGGGACGTCAGTCCACCAGCGGCAGCAGCTCCGGCAGCTGCCCGTCCGAGGCGCGGGCCGCCCGCTGCCGCTCCTCGGGCACCTCGCCGTAGAGCGTTGTACGCGGCCTCGCGGGCCGCCCGGCCGTCTCCGCGATGGCGACCAGGTCCTCGATGGACCGGTACGAGCCGTAACTGGAGCCCGCCATACGGGAGATGGTCTCCTCCATCAGCGTCCCGCCCAGGTCGTTCGCGCCGGACCTGAGCATCTCGGCCGCGCCCTCCTGGCCCAGCTTCACCCAGCTGGTCTGGATGTTGGGGATGTGCGGGTGCAGCAGGATCCGCGCCATGGCGGTGACCGCGCGATTGTCGCGGGTGGTGGGGCCAGGGCGGGCGATGCCCGCGAGATAGACGGGCGCGTTCGTGTGGATGAACGGCAGCGTCACGAACTCCGTGAAGCCGCCGGTCTCCTGCTGGATGGCGGCCAGCGTGCGGAAGTGGCCGAGCCAGTGGCGGGGCTGGTCCACATGGCCGTACATCATCGTGGAGCTGGACCGGATGCCCAGCTCGTGCGCGGTCTTGATGACCTCGATCCAGGTGGCCGTCGGCAGCTTGCCCTTGGTGAGGATCCAGCGCACCTCGTCGTCGAGGATCTCGGCGGCCGTCCCCGGGATCGAGTCCAGGCCCGCCTCCTTGGCGGCGGTCAGCCACTCCCGTATCGAAAGCCCGGTCCTGGTCGCGCCGTTGACGACCTCCATCGGCGAGAAGGCGTGCACGTGCATGCCCGGCACGCGCTCCTTCACCGCCCGCGCGATGTCGAAGTAGGCGGTGCCCGGCAGGTCGGGGTGGATACCGCCCTGCATGCACACCTCGACAGCCCCCACGTCCCACGCCTGCGCGGCCCGGTCGGCGACCTGGTCCAGGGAGAGGGTGTACGCGTCGGCGTCCGTCCTGCGCTGCGCGAAGGCGCAGAAGCGGCAGCCGGTGTAACAGACGTTGGTGAAGTTGATGTTGCGGGTGACGATGTACGTGACGTCGTCGCCGTTGACCGTCTTGCGGATGTCGTCCGCGACGGCGCAGAGCGCGTCGAGCGCGGGCCCGTCGGCGTGCAGCAGCGCGAGCGCCTCGTCGTCGGTCAGCTTCGTCGGGTCGTCGGCGGCCGTGGCGAGGGCCGCGCGGACATCGCCGTCGATGCGGGAGGGCACCATGCCGGGGGCGGCCTGTTCGCGCAGGGCCTCCCAGTCGCCGTACACCTCGTCGAAGTCGTCGCGCCGGTCGGCGGTGCGGCCCTCCGTGTCGATGGTGCGGTGCAGGTCGGTGCGGCCGGAGGAGGCGACGTACCCCTCGTCGGGCTCCTGCCAGGGGTGGCCCTCGACCGTGGCGTCGGGGCGGGCCAGGCCGGTCTCCGGGTCGGCCAGCGCGCGCAGGTGCGGGAGCAGGCGGGGGTCGAGCCAGGGCTCGCCGCGCTGGACGAACTCCGGGTAGACGCAGAGCCGTTCGGCGAGCGTGAAGCCCGCCGCCGCGGACCGCTCGGCAAGCTCATCGAGGCGCGGCCAGGGCTTCTCGGGGTTGACGTGGTCGATCGTCACCGGGGACACACCGCCCCAGTCGTCGATGCCGGCGCCGATCAGCCGCTCGTACTCGCCCGCGATGAGGTTCGGCGGTGCCTGGATATTGCCCGCCGGGCCCATGATGTGCCGGGCGACGGCGATGGTGGCGACCAGGTCGTCGATCTCGGCGTCGGGCATGCCGCGCATCGCCGTGTCCGGCTTGGCGCGGAAGTTCTGGATGATCAGTTCCTGGATGCCGTGGTAGGAGCGGGCCACGCGGCGCAGCGCGAACAGTGACTCGGCGCGCTCCTCGTACGTCTCGCCGATGCCGATGAGCAGCCCGCTGGTGAACGGGACGGACGAACGGCCCGCGTCCTCCAGGACCCGCAGCCGCACCGCCGGTTCCTTGTCGGGCGAGCCGTAGTGCGGCTGCCCCGGCTCGCTCCACAGCCGCTCCGACGTCGTCTCCAGCATCATGCCCATGCTGGGCGCGACCGGCTTGAGCCGCTGGAAGTCCGTCCACGACATCACACCCGGGTTGAGGTGCGGCAGCAGGCCCGTCTCCTCCAGGATGCGGATCGAGATGGCACGGACGTACGCGAGGGTGTCGTCGTACCCCTCGGCCTCCAGCCACTCGCGGGCCTCGGGCCAGCGGTCCTCCGGCTTGTCGCCGAGCGTGATCAGGGCTTCCTTGCAGCCCATCGCGGCGCCGCGCCGCGCGATGTCCAGGACCTCATCCGGGGACATGAACATGCCGTGCCCGTCGCGGCGCAGCTTGCCGGGAACAGTCGCGAACGTGCAGTAGTGGCACTTGTCGCGGCAGAGCCGGGTGAGCGGAATGAACACGCTCTTCGAGTACGTGATCACGCCCGGCCGGCCGGCCGCCTCCAGGCCCGCGTCGCGCACCCGCGCCGCGGAGGCGGTCAGGTCGTCGAGGTCGTCGCCGCGCGCCTGGAGCAGGACGGCGGCCTCCGTCACATCGAGCGCGACACCGTCCCTGGCCCGCCTGAGCGCGCGTCGCATGGCGTTCGCGGTGGGTCGTCCGGCCTCGTCGGGCTGCGCGCTGTTGGTCATGTCTCCGAGCATACGAGCGACAACGCCTGACCTGTACAGATACTTCCGACCAGGCCCTCGGGGCGCACCCGGGCCACGAATTCACGTGTTCACGTGCCGCTCGGCCGCGTCGAGCGCCCCGCACACCTCCGCGTCCCCGCCCGCGGGCAGCTGCACGATCACCTCGTCGACGCCCAGCTCCGCGTAATGCGCGAGCTTGCCCGCGTCGGGGACGACGCCGGTCAGCGCCACGTACAAGTCGTGCGGCTCGCGTCCGGCGTCCGCCCACGCCGTGCGCAGCGCGGGCAGCGCCTCGCGCAGGCCGCTGCCGCCGATGGGCATCCAGCCGTCGGCGTACTCCGCGATGTGCGCGAAGAGCCCGGGGCCCGCGGCCCCGCCGATGAGGGTGCGCGGACCGTACAGCGGCCCTCTCGCGAGCCGCTTGCGGGGCGCGCGCCGCGGCTTCGGATGGGCCTCGCTCGGCCGCACCGACCCGAACTCGCCCTCGTGCTCCGTGGGTTGATCGGCCCACAGCGCCCGCATGAGCGCCATCCTGTCCCGTACGACGGCCCGCCGCCGGGGCCACGGGACGCCGTGGTCCTCGGCCTCCTCGCGGTTCCAGCCGTAGCCGATGCCGAGGGTGAGGCGGCCGCCCGAGAGGTGGTCGAGGGTCGCGATCTGCTTGGCGAGGTCGATGGGGTCGTGCTGGGCGACCAGGGCGATGTTGGTGCCGAGGGTGATCCGCTCCGTGACGGCGGCGGCCTGGGCGAGGGCGACGAAGGGGCTGAGCATCCGCGCGCACTCGGGCGGCAGCTCACCGCCGGGGTAGGGGGTTTCCGGGGGCACCGGGATGTGGGTGTGCTCGGGGACGTAGAGGCCGTCGAAGCCACGCCCCTCCAGCTCCCGGGCCAGCCGCGCGGGGCCGATCGTGGCGTCGGTCAGGTACAGGGTCGCGGAGATGCGCACGGGTGCCTCCGGAGGTGTCGGTGCTTCCTCGGTGCTTCCTCGGCACTTCCTATCCCCGCAAGGCCGGTTGGTCCAGGGCCGCGTCCTCACTACCGTGGCGCCGGTGAACAGAAGACGGCAGAAGAAGCTGACCGAGCGTCTGGTGTTCGCCGCGCTGACGGGCGACACCGCCGCCGTGGCCACCATCCTGCGCACGGGGGTCGACCCGCGCCTGCCGAACGCCGAGGGCACGCTGCCCCTGTACGCGGCGTCGGTGCACGGCGAGGCCGGGGCCGTGCGGCTGCTTCTGCGGGCGGGCGCCGAACCCGACGCCGAGAGCGGCCACGGCTGCGACCCGAACCTCCGCGAGGACCACGGCACGGGATACTCCCCGCTGCGCTGGGCACGCAACGGCCCGCACCCGGAGACCGAGGCGGCGCTGCTGGCGGCGGGCGCCCCCTAGGGCGGGATGTTTCGCTGCCACCGGGTGGAAATCCGTCAATCGTCTTCCCTTGGCGCACAGTTCACGGCTCAATACCAGGGTTGCCCGCACCACCCACGTCACCATCGACACCCTGGGGAGCCGCAGCATGTGCGAGGACGCCGTACACCCGGCACACAAGGCACTGAACCGGCGCGGACTGTTCGTGACGGGAGCCGCCGCCGCGCTTACGTTGAACAGCGTGAGCTTCGCGAGCGGCGCCGAGCGGCGCGGCCCGGCGCGGAAGCCGGGGAGCAAGGAGACCAGAACGGTCCGCGGCACGCTGCCCGTCGGATCGCCGGACTTCGTGTACCTGCCGGTGGAGGTCCCCGACGGGGTCGCCGAGCTGCGCGTCTCGTACACCTACCAGAAGCCGCCCGTCCCCGCCGGCACCCAGGGCAACGCCCTGGACATCGGCGTCTTCGACGAGCGCGGCACCGAGCTGGGCGGCAAGGGCTTCCGGGGCTGGTCCGGCGGCGCCCGCACCGAGTTCTTCCTCCGCGCCGACGACGCGACGCCCGGCTACCTCCCCGGCCGGATCCGCGCGGGCACCTGGAACATCGCGCTCGGCCCCTATACGGTCGCCCCCGAAGGCCTCCCCTACGAGGTGACGATCACCCTCACCTACGGGGCGCCCGGCACAACCCCGAGGCCGGTCTACCCTCCCGAGCGCGCCAAGGGCCGCGGCCGCGCCTGGTACCGCGGCGACTGCCACCTGCACTCCGTGTACTCGGACGGCAGGCGCACCCTCGCGGAGATCGCCGCGCTCGCCCGCGCCGCCGGTCTCGACTTCATCAACAGCTCGGAGCACAACACCCACTCCGCGCACGCCCATTGGGCCGAGCACGCGGGCGACGACCTGCTGATCATGCTCGGTGAGGAGGTGACGACCCGCAACGGCCACGTGCTGTCCCTCGGCGCGGACCCGGGCACGTTCATCGACTGGCGCTACCGCGCGCGTGACAACCGCTTCGGCAGGTACGCGCGGAAGATCCGTGACGCGGGCGGCCTCGTCGTGCCCGCCCACCCGCACGCCACCTGCGTCGGCTGCAACTGGAAGTTCGGCTTCGGCGAGGCGGACGTGGTGGAGGTGTGGAACGGCACGTACACGCCGGACGACGAGGTGTCCCTGGCCGACTGGGACAGCATGCTCGTCGCCTCCGTACGCGGTGGGCGGCCGTGGATCCCGGCGATGGGCAACAGCGACGCGCACCGCGACCCCGACCGGATCGGCGGCCCGCAGACGGTGGTCCTGGCGGACGACCTGACGCGCGAGGCCATCCAGGAGGGCCTGCGGCGCGGCCGCTCCTACATCGCCGAGTCCAGCTCCGTCGAGCTGACCTTCTCCGCGGCGGGCGGCCGGGGCAGACACGCGGGCATCGGCGAACGCCTCGCCGTGGACCGCGACACCCCGGTCACGGTCCGCCTGGACGTCAAGGGCGCTCCCGGCCGCACGGTCCGGATCGTCACGGACCAGGGTGTCCTGCACACCAGCGCCGCCCTCCCGGAATCCGGCACGGGCACGGTGGAGTGGCGCACGACGCCGTCGTACGCGGCCTACGTCCGGGCAGAGATCCGCCACACCCCGACAACCCCGGGCCTCCCCGGCCCCCTGTGCGCGTTCACGAACCCGATCTTCCTGGGCCGCCACTGACCGCCCGGCCCGAGGAAGCCTCCGCGTGGGCTCCCTCACCCCGGCCAGACGATCGACTGGAGTTCGCTGTACGCGTGCAGGGCGTACGAGCCGACGTCGCGGCCCACTCCGCTCTTCTTGAAGCCGCCGAACGGGGCCTCCATGTTGCGGCCGACGGTGTTGACGCCGACGCCGCCCGATCGCAGGCGCCCCGCGACGCGGAAGGCGCGGGCCACGTCGCCCGACCACACGTAGTCGATCAGGCCGTAGTCGCTGTCGTCCGCGAGGGTGATCGCCGTCTCCTCGGCGGCCTCCGGGGTGGCGCCGTCGAAGGGGACGACCACCACGACCGGGCCGAAGATCTCCTCCCGGACGACCCGCATGTCCGGGGCGCAGTCGGCGAGCAGGGTCGGAGCGACGTAGAAGCCCTTGGCGAACCCGGGCCCGGTGGGGCGCGCGCCGCCCGTGACGATACGGGCGCCCTCCTTGCGGCCGAGTTCCACATACGACTCGACGCGGTCGCGGTGCGCGGCGGAGATGACGGGGCCGACGACCGTGTCCCGCGCGCGCGGATCGCCGACCCTCAGCTGCCCGGCATAGGCGGCAAGGTCCTCCACCAGGCGTTCGTACACCCCGCGTTGGGCGATGACGCGCGTCGGCGCGGTGCAGATCTGGCCGCTGTAGAAGGAGAAGGTGGTGCCGATCCCGGCGACCGCCGCCCTCAGGTCCGCGTCGTCGAAGACGATCGCCGCGCCCTTGCCGCCCAGCTCCATCAGCTGCCGCTTCATGCCGCGCCCGCAGACCTCGCCGATGCGCTGCCCGACGGCGGTCGAGCCGGTGAAGCTCACCATGTCGACGTGCGGGGAGTCGACGGCGGCCTCGCCCACCGACGCGTCCGTGCCGGAGACGACGTTCACGACACCGGGCGGCACCCCGGCCTCCTCCAGCGCGGCCGCCATCGCGTAGACGGACAGGGGGTCCTGCGGGGCCGGTTTGACCACGACCGTGTTGCCCATGGCGAGCGCGGGCGCGACCTTGCCCGCCGCATTCGCCCAGGGGTTGTTGTACGAGGTGATGCAGGTGACGACACCGACGGGCCTGCGCACGGCCACCGCCCCCAGCACCCCGGCCCGCCCCATGGGCCCCGCCTCGTTGATCTGCGGCGGCAGCGGGGCCTCCACCGGTTCGAGGGCCCCTTTCGCGTACCGCTCGAAACGGGCCGCGGCCACCGCGACCTGCATGCCGCGCGCGGTGGCGGTCGTCGCGCCGGTCTCCGCGCGGGCCAGTTCGGCGTACGAGGCGCTGTCGCGCCGGATGACCGAGGCCGCGCGGGAGAGGACCGCGGCCCGCTCCTCGGGAGGCGTACGCGACCAGCTCGCGAAGGCGTCCCGGGCCGCCGACGCCGCCGCGTGGACCTGCGCGCGGCTCGCCTCGGGCGCGAGGCCGACGACCTCCTCGGTCGCCGGGTCGATCACCTCGTAATGCCCGCCGTCGGGCCCGACCCACTCGCCACCGATGAACAGCCGCCGCTCGCGCGTCACTTGGTGCTCACCGTCCTGGTGTCCCGCCCGGAGCGCAGAATCCTTCCCGGTACCGCGCCCGTGACGACGTCGTCCCGAATGACCTCGACGCCGTTCACCCAGACCGCGTCGACGCCGATCGCCTTGGAGTCCAGGCGCGGACTGCCGCCGGGCAGGTCGTGGACGAGCGTGGCCTTGCCCGCGTCGATCCGTTCCGGGTCGAAGAGGACGAGGTCGGCGTGGTGGCCCTCGGTGATCCGCCCGCGCTCGCGCAGCCCGAAGAGCCGCGCCGGGTCGTCGGTGAGCATCTTCACGGCCTGTTCGAGACCGACGAGCCTCCGTCCGCGCAGGCAGTCCCCGAGGAAACGGGTCGTGTACGGGGCTCCGCACATGCGGTCCAGATGCGCGCCGGCGTCGGAGCCGCCCAGCAGGACGTCCTCGTGCTGCCAGGTCTCGGCGCGCAGGGCCCAGGAGTCGGGGTCGTTGTCGGCGGGCATGGGCCAAAGGACCGTACGCAGTTGGTCATGGGCGCATATCTCGACGATGCACTCGAAGGGCTCCTGGCCGCGTTCGGCGGCGATGTCGGCCACGACCCGCCCGGTGAGCCCGGCGTTCGCCTCGGAGTAGGTGTCGCCGATGACGTACCGGTCGAAGCGGGCCAGGCGCCGGAAGACGCCCGCTTCCTCGCTGTCCGCGTGGTGCAGCATCCCGGCACGCACCTCGGGGTCGCGCAGCTTCGCGATCCGCTCGGGCACGGGCAGCCCGAGGACGTCGCCCCAGCCCGGGATGAGGTTGAGCGCGCAGAACGTGCCGAGCGACATGTTCATCGGGGTGAGGATCGGCATGGTGAGGGCGACGACGCGGCCCCCGGCCTTCCGGGCGCGCTCGCTGGGCACGAGCTGGCGCGGTACGCGCTCGGGGACGGCGGCGTCGACGGTGAGGACGTTCCAGTTGAGCGGACGCCCGGCGGCGGCGCTCATCTCCACGAGCAGGTCGATCTCCTCATCGCCGAACCGGTCGAGGCAGCCCGCGACGATCGCTTCGAGCTGGGTGCCCTCGTGCTCGGCGACGGCGCGGGACAGGGCCAGCAGCTCCTCGGGCCTCGCGTGCCGGGAGGCCACCGGCTGCCCGTCGCCGTCGGAGTGGGTCGAGGACTGGGTGGTGGACAGCCCCCACGCCCCGGCGTCCATCGCGTCGTGCAGCAACCGGACCATCTCGTCCAGCTGCTCGGCCGTCGGCTGCCCCCCGACGGCGTCCGCGCCCATCACGTACCTCCGCAGGGCGCAATGCCCCACCATGAACCCGGCGTTGACCGCGACGCGGCCCTCCAGGGCGTCCAGATACTCCCCGAACGAACTCCACGTCCAGGGAGCGCCCTCCTCCAGCGCCACCAGCGACATGCCCTCGACCTTCGCCATCATCCGCCGGGTGTAGTCGGCGTCCTCGGGCCGCCCCGGGTGCAGCGGGGCGAGCGTGAACCCGCAGTTGCCGCCCGCGACGGTCGTCACGCCGTGGTTGAGTGAGGGCGTGGCGTACGGATCCCAGAACAACTG
Source organism: Streptomyces sp. NRRL S-920 (assembly GCF_000717945.1). Classification (NCBI taxonomy): domain Bacteria; kingdom Bacillati; phylum Actinomycetota; class Actinomycetes; order Kitasatosporales; family Streptomycetaceae; genus Streptomyces; species Streptomyces sp. NRRL S-920. Next base: position 31,156 of record NZ_JODF01000028.1, on the reverse strand, counting down.
GGCGTCGTAGTGCGTATGCGGATCCACGAACCCGGGCGCGAGCACCCGCCCCCGGGCGTCCTCACCGGTCGCGGCGGGCTCGGTGACGGTGCCGGGTTCGGCGATGACGGCGATGCGGCCGTCGCGTACGCCGACGTCGGCGACGAAGGCGGGGGCACCGGTCCCGTCGACGACGGTCGCGCCCTGGATGAGGTGGTCGAGCATGGCGGGACGTCCCCTTTCGGAGAAACGAGGGTTTCAGCCCGTCCGGCGCTTGAGGACGAGCCCGAAGGGCGATGGGGGGTGCCCCGGCCTCCGTCCGGGAGAGGAGGCCGGGGCAGCTGAGGGGCAGGCCTCAGGAAGAAGCCGCCGCCCGGAACCGGGAGGTCCGGTGCACTGGGTCGGTATCGATCTTCGGGATCACATGCTCACCGATCAGCCTGATCGTGTTCTTCGTGTCCTCGGGCGAGATCCCGATCGGCAGCCCGAAGCTGAGCTGGTCGGCCCCGGCCTGCTCCCACCGCTTGCACTGCCGGAAGACCTCGTCCGGGTCGCCGCAGATCATCAGCTCCTCGGCGATGAGCAGCTCGATGATCTCCTCGCTGTAGGCGGGCAGGAGTTCGGGCCACTCGGGGATGCCCTCGGGCCGGGGGAAGGTGTCGTGGTAGCGGAAGAGCAGCGACTGGAGGTAGTTGAGCCCGCCGCCGACGGCGATCGCGACGGCCTCGGCGTGCGTGGGCGCGCAGATGGCCGTGGACGTCACCATGACGTTGTCGTTGACGAAGTCCCCGATGGCCTCCGCCTCCTTGACGGCGTTCTTGTAGGACTCGACGACCCACTCCATGTCGGAGACCTTCTGCACACTGAATCCGAGGACGCCGAGACCCTTCTTGCCGGCCATGGCGTACGAGGACGGGGACCCGGCGGCGTACCACATGGCGGGATGGGACTGCCCGTACGGCTTGGGCAGGATCTTGCGCGGCGGCAGGGACCAGTGCTTGCCCTGGAAGCCGGTGTACTCGTCCTGGAGCCACATCTTGGGGAACTCGGCGATGGTCTCTTCCCAGATCTCCTTGGTGTGGTTCATGTCGGTGATGCCCGGCATGAAGCCGAGGATCTCGTGCGAACCGGCACCGCGCCCCGTCCCGAACTCGAATCGCCCTTCGGAGAGGTGGTCGAGCATGGCGGCCTTCTCAGCCACCTTGACCGGGTGATTGACGGGCGCGAGCGGGTTGAAGATGCCCGATCCCAGGTGGATGCGGTCGGTGGCGTGGGCGAGGTATCCGAGGTAGACGTCGTTGGCGGAGAGGTGCGAGTACTCCTCCAGGAAGTGGTGCTCGGACGCCCAGGCGTACTTGAAGCCGGACTTGTCCGCCTGGACGACGTACTCGGTCTCCTCGATGAGCGCCTTGTGCTCCGCTTCGGGGTCGACCTCGGCCCGCGCGGCGGGCACGTATCCCTGTACAAAGAGACCGAATTCCAAGGAGGTTCACCGTCCTCGTGAGGGTCCGACCGGCTTTCTGACGGCCCGTCAGATCTTGATGCGTCGACTGTTCCACCGGCCCCCGGGGCCGTCAATAGCTGATACACCGTCAGCTAGCTGGGCCGCGCCGCCGTCTCAGACGACACTGACCCCGGCCAGCCAGCCGCCGTCGATGACGAAGGGCTGGCCCGTGATGTACGCGGAGTCGTCGCCGGTGAGGAAGAGGGCGAGGGCCGCGATCTCCCGGGGCGTGCCGATCCGCCCCATCGGCACCAGCTTCTTGTACAGCGCCGCGACCGCCTCCTTCGCCGCCTCGGGGTCGGCGGCCGGATCGAGCTGCGCGGGATCGGTCATGGGGGTGTCGACCGCTCCCGGGCACACGGCGTTGACGCGGATGTTCTTGGCGGCAAGCTCCAGCGCGGCGACCCGGGTCAGACCGAGGATGGCGTGCTTGGTGGCGGCGTACGCGCCGACGTACGCCATGCCGGTGAGCGCGGTGTAGGAGGCGGTGTTCACGATGGTGCCGCCGCCCGCGGCCTCGATCTCGGGGGCGACGGTGCGGATGCCCAGGAAGCAGCCGACCTGGTTGACCTGGATGACCTGCTGGAACTCTTCGAGGGGCGTGTGGACGAGTTCGTTGAAGCGGAGGATCCCCGCGTTGTTGACGAGCCCGTCGATCTTCCCGAAGGCGTCCTTGGCAGCGGCCACCGCGGCCTGCCAGTCGGCCTCGCTGCCGACGTCGAGGTGGACGTACTCGGCCGCGCCCTCCCCCAGCTCCTCGCGGATCTCCTTGGCGAGGGCCTCCCCCTGGGCGTCGAGCACGTCCGCGACGACGACCTTGGCCCCCTCGGCGGCGAACAGCCGCGCCTCCTGCTCGCCCTGCCCACGCGCGGCGCCGGTCACGATGATGACGCGGCCGTTCAGTTTGCTGGTGCGCATGGGTGCTCCTCGGTGGTCGTGGGGAGGCGGCTGCCTACGGATGTGCGAGATGGGGTGCCACCTCGGCGGCGAACGCCCGCATCTGGTCGGTGAGTTCGGCACGACTTCGGCTGCGGAAGCGGACCTGGATCTGGTCGACTCCCATCGCCGCGTACGCGCGCAGCGACTCCGCGAGGGCGTCCGGCTTGCCGTGCAGGGTCCGGCGTCCGACGGGCCAGCTCGGCTCGCCGACGTACAGGACCTCGGTGATCGCGCCGACGGTGACCGGCTCCTCGTTCCCCGCCTCTTCCCGCAGCCGCCTGAGCCTCGCGATCTGGGCGGGCAGTTTGTCGCGGGGGTCGCCCTGCGGAAGCCAGCCGTCGGCGCGGGTCGCGGCACGGCGGACGGCGGCGGGCGAGGACCCGCCGACCCAGACGGGCACACACGGCTGAGCGGGCCGGGGCCGCTGCCCAAGACCGCCGAAGTCGTAGAAATCACCGTGGTGTTCGGGATACTCCTCCGCCCCGAGCGCCGCCCGCAACGCGTCGATGGCCTCGTCGAGCAGGGGCCCGCGCCGCTCGAAGTCGACACCGAGCACCTCGAACTCCTCCTGCACGTGCCCCGCCCCGACCCCGAGGATCAGCCGGCCGCCGCTGAGATGGTCCAGGGTCGCGTACTGCTTGGCGGTGACGAGGGGGTGACGCAGGCCGACGATGGCGACGTGGCTCATCAGCCGGACGTTCTCGGTGACGGCGGCGAGGTGGGCGAGGGTGGCGACGGGGTCGTACCAGGTGGTTCCCATGCCGTCGGCGAGGCGCCGGGGGATGGCGATGTGGTCGCAGCTCGCGAGATAGGCGAAGCCGGTCTCGTCCGCGGTGCGGGCGATCTCTCGCAGGTCGAGGGGGGTGGCGGCGGCCTCCCAGGGCTCGGCGTAGAGACGGCTCTGGGACTGGATGGGCAACTGCATTCCGTACGGGAGGGACGAACGCTTCGGCGCCTGCGGGGCCATGGGTGACGCACCTGCCTCTCTACGGGGGCTGGAGTTGACGCGGCGCCAGATATGTGCCGGTGGCGCCAGCTTTATAGCTGACGGGGCGTCAGGCAAGGGGTGGGGCGGCGGAGTAGACCCCGCCCACCCTGCCCCCCTACCCCAACCTCCGCAGCGCGGGGCAAACGGATGGGTGGGTGGGGAAGCATCCGCCGCGAAGCGGCGGGACAGGGTCCGCCCCCACAGAGAGGCCCCCCGCCCCGCCAGGGTCACGCCCCCGCCCACAGCCCCTCCCCCGTAAGACCGAGAAGGCGCACCGCGTTGCCCCGCACGATCCGCTCCACGACATCCCCCGCCAAGTGCCCCATCTGCGCCTCCCCGACCTCCCGGGACTTCGGCCACGTCGAGTCCGAGTGCGGGTAGTCCGTCTCGTAGAGCACGTTCCCGACCCCGATCGACTCCAGGTTCCTCAGCCCGAAGGCGTCGTCGAAGAAGCACCCGTACACGTGCTCGGCGAACAGTTCGGACGGCGGGCGGCGGACCTTGTCGGCGACGCCGCCCCAGCCTCGGTTCTCCTCCCACACCACGTCCGCCCGCTCCAGGATGTACGGGATCCAGCCGATCTGGCCCTCCGCGTACATGACCTTCAGGCCGGGGAAGCGTTCGAACTTGCCGCTCATCAGCCAGTCCACCATCGAGAAGCAGCAGTTGGCGAAGGTGATGGTGGAGCCGACCGCGGGCGGCGCGTCCGCCGACGTCGACGGCATCCTGCTGGACGAGCCGATGTGCATGGCCACGACCGTGCCCGTCTCGTCGCACGCGGCGAGGAAGGGGTCCCACGCGTCGGTGTGGATGGAGGGCAGGCCGAGGTGCGGCGGGATCTCGGAGAAGGCGACCGCCCGCACCCCGCGAGCCGCGTTGCGCCGCACCTCGGCGGCGGCCAGCTCGGCGTCCCAGAGCGGAATGAGGGTCAGCGGTATGAGGCGGCCCCGGGCCTCGGGGCCGCACCACTCCTCCACCATCCAGTCGTTGTACGCGCGCACCGACAGGAGCCCCAGTTCGCGGTCCTTGGCCTCGGTGAACGTCTGGCCGCAAAAGCGCGGGAAGGTGGGGAAGCAGAGGGCGGACTGGACGTGGTTGACGTCCATGTCGGCGAGGCGGTCGGGCACGCTGTAGGACCCCGGGCGCATCTGCTCGTAGGTGATGACCTCCAGTTTGATCTCGTCCCTGGCGCAGCCGACAGCCGTGTCGAGGCGGGTGAGCGGCCGGTGCAGATCCTCGTATATCCACCAGTCCCCTATGGGCCCTTCGTCGCCCTGCCGCCCCATCACCGGCGCGAATTTCCCGCCCAAGAAGGACATTTCCTTCAGCGGGGCGCGGACGATACGTGGGCCGCGGTCCTGGTACTTCGACGGGAGCCGGTCCCGCCACACGTGCGGGGGTTCGACGGTGTGGTCGTCCACCGAGATGATCTTCGGGAAGGGCCGCGCGCCCGTCGCGCCACCCGCACTCTCCGCGCTCTCCATGGTCTCCATACGGCCCACGGTAGCGCCGATCTGACGGGCCGTCAGCTATGCGTACACCGCCCCATGACGCGCACCGGAACACCGCGCCACGCGGGACGCCATGTGGAACGCCGTGCGGAACGCCGTGCGAGGACCCTGTGAGAGCCGTCTCCCACGGCTGACGCATCCGCCATGAACAAGGCAAACTGGCGGGGTGCACGAACCGAGGCACGGCCCGGGCCGCCCGAAGCGGCCGCGGTCCCGCCGCGGCATGACCGAATACGGCAAGACGCGGGCAGGGCAGGCCCGCGACCGGCAGGACTTGGGAACGGCAGGGCGGCAGGGGGAGCGATGGTCGATGTACCGCGAGTACCGGAGCAGTGGCGTCCGGCCTCGGGGAACACCCCCGGGGCACGGACCGAGGGGCATCCCGAGGTCCGGACGTCACGCTTCAGCGTGCTCGGACCGGTGCGCGCGTGGCACGGCACGGAACAGCTCCCGACCGGCTCGCCGCAGCAGCGGGCCCTGCTGGCGGCCCTGCTGCTGCGGGACGGCCGCACGGCCACGGCCTCGGAGCTGATCGACGCCCTCTGGGGCGAGGAACCGCCCTCGCAGGCGCTGGCGGCGGTACGGACGTACGCGTCGCGGCTGCGGAAGGTGCTGCCTCCCGGAGTTCTCGTCAGCGAATCCGGCGGGTACGCCCTCCAGGTCGCGGACGGCGCCCTCGACCTGGCCGTCGCGGAAGATCTCTGGGCGGCCGCCGAGAAGGCCCGCGGCATCGGTGACCTCGGCCAGGCCCGCGCACTGGTGAACAAGTCCCTCGGCCTGTGGGACGGCGAGCCCCTGGCCGGCGTCCCCGGTCCCTACGCGGACACCCAGCGCACCCGCCTCGACGAGTGGCGACTGCAACTGATCGAGTCGCGCCTCGACATGGACCTGGAAGCCGGCTGCCACGCGGAGGCGGTGTCCGAGCTGACCGCCCTGACGGCCGCCCACCCCCTGCGCGAGCGCCTGCGCGAACTGCTGATGCTGGCCCTCTACCGCAGCGGCCGCCAGGCCGAGGCCCTCGCGGTCTACGCGGACACGCGCCGCCTGCTCGCCGACGAGCTGGGCGTGGACCCGCGCCCCGGCCTCAAGGAACTCCAGCAGCGCATCCTCCAGGCCGACCCGGCCCTGGCGGAACCCTCGGCCGCGGACCCGGAACCGGCCACGACCGCCGTCCGTCCGGCCCAACTCCCCGCGACCGTGCCGGACTTCACCGGCCGGGCCTCCTTCGTCGGCGAGCTGAGCGACATCCTCTCCTCGGCCGAGGGGCGGGTGATGGCGGTCTCGGCCCTCGCGGGCATCGGAGGCGTCGGCAAGACGACCCTCGCCGTCCACGTCGCGCACGTGGCCCGCGCCCACTTCCCCGACGGCCAGCTCTACGTCGACCTCCAGGGCGCCGGCGCGCGGGCGGCGGAACCGGAGACGGTCCTCGGCGCGTTCCTGCGCGCCCTCGGCACGCCCGACTCCGCGATCCCGGACTCCCTGGCGGAACGGGCGGCCCTGTACCGCTCGGTCCTCGACGGCCGCCGCGTCCTCGTCCTCCTGGACAACGCCCGCGACGCCGCGCAGGTCCGCCCCCTGCTCCCCGGCATGGAGGGCTGCGCCGCGCTCGTCACGAGCCGCGTCCGGATGGTCGACCTGGCGGGCGCGCACCTGGTCGACCTGGACGTGATGTCCCCCGAGGAGGCCCTGCTCCTGTTCACCCGCATCGTCGGCGAGGAGCGGGTCACCTCGGAACGGAAAGCGGCCCTGGACGTCGTCGCGGCCTGCGGCTTCCTGCCCCTCGCCATCCGCATCGCGGCCTCCCGGCTCGCGGCCCGCCGCACCTGGACGGTCTCGACGCTCGCGGCGAAGCTGGCGGACGAGCGGCGGCGCCTGGACGAACTCCAGGCGGGCGACCTCGCGGTCAAGGCCACCTTCGAACTCGGCTACGGCCAGCTGGAGCCGAGCCAGGCCCGCGCCTTCCGCCTCCTCGGCCTCGCGGACGGCCCCGACCTCTCCCTCGCCGCGGCGGCCGCGATCCTCGACCGCCCCTTGGAGGAGACGGAGGACCTCCTGGAGGCGCTGGTCGACACCTCGCTCATCGAGTCCGCGGCACCGGGCCGCTACCGCTACCACGACCTCGTACGCCTCTACGCGCGCGCGTGCGCCGACCGCGACGAGCAGCCGCCGAGCGAGCGGGACGCGGCGATGTCGCGCCTGCTGGACTTCTATCTGGCGACGGCCGCGCGGGTCTACGCGATCGAGCGGCCCGGCGACCGCACGGTGGACCACCTCGAACTCACCGCACACCTGGGCCAGGACTTCAGCGACGACGCGAAGGCCCTGGACTGGCTCCACTCGGAGGCGGCCTGCATCCTGGCCTGCGTCCAGCAGTCCCTGGGCCCGCACACCCTGCGCCGCGCCGTGGACCTCCTCCTGGCGTCCAAGGACCTGGCGGAGTCGGGCGCCAGCTCGCTGCGCTACGAACTGGCCGCGTCGGCGGCGAGGGACGCGGCATCGGCGCTGGGCGACGCGCACGCGCAGGGGCGGGCGCGGGTGACGCTGGCGCAGGTCCACAACAACGCGGGCCGCTTCGAGGCCGCGCGGCTGGAGGCGGAGCACGCCATCGGCCTCGGCGAGAGCACCGACGACCCGTGGACCAGCAGCAACGCGCCCAATGAGCTGGGCATCGCCGCGAACTGCCTGAACCGGCCCGCGGCCAGCGAGCGCTATCTGCTCCGGGCGATCGACGCCTTCCGCGCGGACGGCAACCGCCCGGGTGAGGCCAGCGCCCTGTGCAACCTCTCCCGGGTCCTCGTCGCCCTGGGGCGCACCTCCACAGCGATCGACCTCGTGCGGCAGGGCATCGCGATCTACGACGACCTCGGTCTCACCTTCCGGCTCGCCAACGCCCGTTACGCCCTCGGCATCGTCCTCAGCCACGCGGGCCGCCACCCCGAGGCGATGGACCAGCTGACCGAGGCCTTGCAGGTCTTCGTGGAGAACCGGCAGCGGCTGTGGGAGGGCACGACGCACTACCGCATCGCGCAGGTCCACCTCAGGTCCGGCCGCACCACCCTGGCCGCGCTCCACGCCGAGCAGGCGCTCACCACGGGGTTCATCGGCGGCGACTGGATGCGGGCCAACGTCCTCACACTCCTCGGCAAGGCCCTCGACAGCCTGGGCCAGCTCGACCGCGCACGGGCGTGCTGGCGCGAGGCCCTGGCCATCCACGAGCGGACAGGGGCCCCCGAGACCGGCGAGGTGCGCCGGCTCCTCCACCCCGTGGCAGCGGCCTGACGAGGCCGTCCAGCGCGTTCATCGAACGTTTATGAGCAGCTGCCACTCTCAATGCATCGACCCGTCGCGTCGGGGGGCAGACAGGTCGCACCGGGCCCCACAGAAGATAGGGTGAGCGGCCCTGGAACGCCCGTTCGGCGACCCTCGGGGGAGTTGCCGAGCGGGCGTTCGCCCCAGCACACCGTCAACTCCACGGGGGAGATCCATCATGAGCGACACCACGAAGATGCCCGACCTCACGACCATGGGCGACAGCCACATGCCCGCCCCGCCGAAGGACGGCAAGGCCGTCACGCAGGGCGACAGCCACATGCCGGCCCCGCCGAAGGACGGCACGGTCACCACGCAGGGCGACAGCCACATGCCCGCCCCGCCGCCCAAGGGCGCCTGAGAACTTCATTCCCGACGGGGGTCGGCCGCGGCGGCGCGGAGGGGGAGCCGCCGCGGCCGACGCATGACTCACCACTGGTTCAACCGCGCACAACGCGCCCATCGCGCCCAATGCACACACCGCACCAATCGCACAGATCGCACGGATCGCACGGATCGCACACAGGAGTGGACATGACTCGCACCAAAAAGGCTTTCGTCGCGCTGGCCCTCTCGGCGGCGGTCGCCGGCGGCGCGGCGAGCCCGGCGTTCGCCGGCCAGCAGGCGCCCGCCACCCCGAAGGGAGCCGGCACCGGCCCCCTCTCCCCCCTGGGCGACAGTCACATCCCGGTCACGCCGCAGGGCGACTCCCACATCCCCGTCACGCCGCAGGACTGACCGCGGCCGCCAGTTGGGCCCGGAGGCCGGCCTTCACGGCCGCCACGAACGCGTCCCGCGTCCTGTCGTCCAGCAGGTCGAGGGACAGATACGGGTTCAGGTCCTCCAGTTCGACCAGGAGCAGGCCGCCGGACGGGGTGCGGCACGCGTCCACCCGCTGGATCCCGTGGTCGATCGTGTTCCAGTCGACGAAGCGCTGCGCGAAGGCCAGGTCCTCGGGGGCGGGGGCGTACCGCTCCAGGTGCCAGCGGCGCTCCGGGTCGGGGGCGTGGAGGGCGTACTGGAAGGCGCGGTCGACGAAGTAGAACGACACCTCGTACGTGAAGTCGATGCGCGGCTGGATCAGGATCCCGGAGGCCGCGGCGGGCGCCAGGGCCGCCAGGTCCTTCCTCGGCAGGAACGTGAGGCCGATCGAGTCCGCGCCCTGCTTCGGCTTGACCGCGTACGTGGCCGCTTCCGGGAGCCGGTCGGCCTGCCGGGGGTCGTCGACCGTCGGGATCACGGGGTACCCCGCGGCCGTCAGGTCCAGCAGGTACTGCTTGCCCAGCATGTCCGCCCTGCCGGTGAGCTGGTTGTAGACCCGCGCCCCGCACCCCGCCGCGCGCGCCCTGAAGTCGTCCCAGCCGTCCTGGTAGTTCAGGACCGGGCCGCTGTTGCGGACCATCACCGTGTCGAAGGCGGACGTCTCCATGAGGGGCGCCGCGTCCAGCGGGTGGCACAGGGCCACGTCGAAGTCCTCGCGGAGGCGGGCGGTGAGGTAGATGTCCTCGTCGCAGTAGCGGCGGCCCTTGGCCTCGTAGGCGAGGTCCGTGACGAAGAGGACGCGGGAGCGGGGCGGTGCGGCGTTCATCGCGCAATCGTCGCAGAGTCGAACTCCAGAGCGGAGGGTCGCCTCTGCATGGCAGAGTCATGCACATGGTCACCTCGCCGACGCATCGAAGACGCCTCCGCATCGCCGCCCTCCTGCTGGCGGTCGCCGCGCCCCTGACCGCCTGCGGGAGCGAGACGCGCGCCGGGTCCGCCTCGGACGCACCCCGCGTCGACGCCTCCCCGCAGGCCTCCCGCAGCTCGGCCCCCAGCCCGTCGGCCCCCGGCGCCTCCCCCTACGTGGAACCCGGAGTCGTCGACGGCGCTCCCCACAACGGTGAGAACAACGCCTACCGCCGCCCCGGTGAGATGTCCTCCGCCGACAAGAAGGCGGCGCTGGCGGAGGCCGCCCGTATCAAGCCCGTGCTGAAGCGGCTCTGGCGGCAGAAGAAGTGGGACCCGGACCGGGTGCGCGCCGCGCTCACCGGCGAGCTGGGCTACGAGGTCCGCGAGACGACCAGTGGGGGCGAGCTGCTCGGCGGGGAGCTGGACGTGCGGGAGATGTACGAGCGTTACGAGGACGGTGGCAACATCACGCCCGAGGGCGCGATGATCGGTCTCTACGTAGGGGACGACGCCTGCGTGACCGCCTTCGTCCAGGAATCCAACTACGAGGTCAAGGCCAACGGCCGCTTCCCGGAGACCGGTTGCATCGAGCCGCCCACCGGCCATTGAACAGCCCACCGGCCGCTCGGCCACCCGGCCGCGCCCCGCGCCCCCGGAGACGGCTCGCCCCCGAAATCCCGTGGACAGCCCGGCCCCCCGGCCCGGATAGTGCCGCCCATGACCTCCCTTGTGCGCCACCTCACATTCGACTGCCACGACGCCTACCGCCAGGCCACCTTCTGGGCCGGGGTCCTCGGCGGATCGCTCGCCGACGACGACTTCCCCGGAGATCCCGAAGCCCTCGTCACGGCGGAGGGCATCACCCTCCTCTTCGTGACCGTGCCCGAGGCCAAGACCGTCAAGAACCGGGTGCACGTCGACCTCCAGCCGCAGGACCGCACCCGCGACGAGGAGGTCGAGCGGCTCATCGCGCTCGGCGCGAAACTGGTCGACGACCACCGCAAGCCCACCGGCCGGGGCTGGGCCCTCCTCGCGGACCCCGAGGGCAACGAGTTCTGCGTGGAGTGCGGCGAGGCGGAGCGCGCGGCCCTCATCGCCGCCGAAGCCGCAGCGACCGCCGAAGCCGCGAGGACCACGGCGAGCGCCGAAGCCGCAGCGGCCCCCGCACCCACCCCGCGGCCCTGACCGCCGCCGGGCGGGCCCGCTAGCGCGCCCCCCTCCGCAACTCCCCCTTCACCACCTTCCCGCTCGCGTTCCGGGGCAGCTCGGCCACGAACTCCACCCCTCTCGGGACCTTGTAGTTCGCCATCTCCCGCCGCGACCACGCGATCAGGTCGTCCGCCGTCACCACCGAACCCGGCCGCCGCACCACGTACGCCCTGCCGACCTCGCCCAGCCTCGGGTCGGGCACCCCGATCACCGCGACGTCCGCCACATCCGGGTGGGCGCCGAGGAGTTGCTCTATCTCGGCGGGATAGGCGTTGAAGCCGCCGACGATGAACATGTCCTTGATGCGGTCCGTGATGCGGAGGTACCCCTCCGCGTCCAGGACGCCGACGTCGCCGGTCCGCAGCCAGCCGTCCGCAGAGATCGCGCGGGCCGTCTCCGCGGGGTCCTCGAAGTAGCCCCGCATGACGTGGTGGCCGCGGACCAGGACCTCGCCGGGGTGGCCCGGTGACAGCGTCTCCCCGTTGGGGGACACCACCCGGATCTCCGTGTCGGGGATCGCCCGCCCCGACGTCGACGCGATCAGCTCGGCCGGGTCGCCGCGCCGGCACATGGTGACGATGCCGCTCGCCTCCGACAGGCCGTACGCGGTGAGGACCGTGCCCACGCGCAGTTCGCCGCGCAGCCGCTCCACCAGTCGCAGCGGCACGACCGCCGCGCCCGTCACCACGAGCCGCAGCGCCGACAGGTCGTACTGGTGGCGGGAGGGGTGGTCGAGGAGGGACTGGTGCAGGGTGGGCGGGCCCGGCAGGACGGAGACGCGTTCCGCGGCGATGTTCGCGAGGACCGTGTCGACGTCGAAGACCGGCTGCGGGATCATCGTGGCGCCCCGCATCAGGCAGGCGATGATCCCGGCCTTGTAGCCGAAGGTGTGGAAGAAGGGGTTCACGATCAGATAGCGGTCGCCCTCGCGCAGTCCCGCGAGATCGCTCCACACGTCGTAGCAGCGCAGTGTCTGGGCGTGGGTGATCACGGCGCCCTTGGGCCGGCCCGTCGTACCGGACGTGAAGATGATGTCCGAGGGCACCGAGCCGTCCACCGACGCCGCCCGCGCGCGCACGGCGGCCGCGTCCACGGGCTCGCCGCCCGCAAGGAAGTCCTTCCAGGTACGGAAGTTCTCCGGTGCGTCGTCGGAGAGGACGACCACCTGCTCCAGGTGCGGGATGCCGGGCAGCGGCCCGTCCCCCGGACCGTCGGCCGCCGCGCGGCGCAGGGAGGCCACGTACGACGTGCCGAGGAAGGTGCCGGTGACGAAGAGGAGCCTCGCCCGGGTGCGGGCCAGGACGTAGGCGGCCTCCGCGCCCTTGAAGCGGGTGTTCAGGGGGACGAGGACGGCGCCCGCCGAGACCGCGCCCAGTGCGCAGACGATCCAGTCGAGGGTGTTGGGGGCCCAGACGGCGACGCGGTCGCCCGGCTCGACCCCGCTCGCCATACAGGCGGCCGCGGCACGCTCCACGCGCCCGCCCAGTTCCTCGTACGAGATACGGGTACGGCCCTCGACGACCGCCTCCCGCTCCCCGTACCGCTCGGCGGCCGCCCCGACCAGCCCCGGGATGGACCCCCACCGCAGGTCGCCGCGCATCGCAAGCCCCTCCCACCGCAGTAGCTGACTGCCCGTCAGATTAGCGGTAGCCTGACGCCCTGTCAGCAGTCGAGACGGCGACCGGGTCGCCTCTCCCGCGGAGGTGCCGCTGCCCATGCCCGCACTCAAGGACGCTACAGCGATAGCCGGGATAGGCCAGACCCCCTTCGCCAGACAACTCCCTCAGAGTGAGAAGGAGTTGGCGTGCCGGGCCATTGTCGCGGCGCTCGACGACGCGGGCATCGCGCCCTCGGAGGTGGACGCCTTCGCCTCGTACACGATGGAGGAGACCGACGAGGTGGAGGTGGCCAAGGCCATCGGCGCGGGTGACGTCACTTTCTTCAGCAAGGTCGGCTACGGCGGCGGCGGTTCCTGCGCCACCGTCGCGCACCTCGCCTCCGCGATCGCCACCGGCCAGGCGGGCGTCGGCGTCGCCTGGCGCTCCCGCAAGCGCGGCAGCGGCCCCCGCCCCTGGCGGAACACGGCCGTCCAACTCCCCACGCCCGCCCAGTGGACCCGCCCCTTCGGCCTGCTCCGCCCGGCCGACGAGATCGCGATGCTCGCCCGCCGCCACATGCACGAGTACGGCACCACCCGCGACCACCTCTTCAACGTCGCCCTCGCCTGCCGCAACCGCGCCAACCAGAACCCGGCCGCGATGATGTACGAACGTCCGCTGACCCGCGACATGTATATGACCTCGCGCTGGATCAGCGAGCCGCTCTGCCTCTTCGACAACTGCCTGGAGACGGACGGGGCGTTGGCGTGCGTCGTCGTCTCCGCCGAGCGGGCCCGGGACTGTCGTACGACACCTGTGTACGTCCACTCCGTCGCCCAGGGGCTCCCCTCCCAGCATCACGGCATGGTCAACTACTGGAACGACGACCCGCTCTCCGGGCCCGCCTGGACGGCGGCCCGGCACCTGTGGAAGCAGGCCGACTTCGGGCCGCAGGACGTGGACGTCGCCCAGATCTACGACGCGTTCACCCCGCTCATCCCGCTCTCCCTGGAGGGCTACGGCTTCTGCGGACGCGGTGAGGGCGGCGCGTTCACCGAGGGCGGCGCCCTGGAGAGCGGCGGCAGGCTCCCCATCAACACCGGCGGCGGCGGCCTCAGCGAGGCCTACGTCCACGGCTTCAACCTCATCAACGAAGGCGTGAAGCAACTGCGGGGAACCTCCACCGCGCAGGTCCCGGACGCGTCGACGTGCCTGGTGACGGCGGGCGAGGGCGTCCCGACCTCGGCGTTGCTGCTCAGGGCTTGAAGTGCCCCGTCAGGGGCGCGGGGAACGGCGCGAGCAACCACACCAAACCCGCACCCACAAAGGAACCCCCACATGGCAGACGCGAAGAAAACGGCCGAGCCCCTGCTCACGCCCACCGTGGACGAAGACGGCACCCCTTTCTGGACCTACGCCGCCCGAGGCGAACTCCGCATACAGACCTGCGCCGAACCCACCTGCGGCGCGCCCCGCTTCCCACCCCGCCCCTGCTGCCCCCACTGCCAGTCCTTCGACAGCACGTGGCGCAGGATGAGCGGCCGGGGCCGCATCTGGTCCTACGTCGTCCCCCACCCGCCCCTCCTACCGGCCTACGCCGCCCGGATGCCGTACAACGCGATCGTCGTCGAACTCGCCGATGCCCCCCGCATCCGCCTGGTCGGCAACCTCGTTGCGGCCCCCGACGCCCCCCTGAACTCCGTCGACCCGACGCGCCTGCGCATCGGCGCGAGGGTGCACGTGGTCTTCGCGGACCAGGACGGCGTCACGGTCCCGCGCTGGATCCTGGAGCGCCCGTGACCGCGCGGGGCGCCCTGCGCACGGCCACCGACAAGGACACGGGCGTGGCGGTCCTCACCCTGGACCGCCCGGCGCGGCACAACGCCATCGACCTGGAGACGGCAGCCGAGCTGGCAGCGGCCTGGCGCGGGTTCCGGTACGACGACTCCGTACGCGCGATCGTCGTGACCGGCGCGGGCGACAAGGCCTTCTGCACGGGCATCGACCGCTCCGTGCGGGTGCCGCAGCCGGACTCCCCCTACACGATCGACGACCCGCTCCTCACGATCGGCCCGAAGGCCAACGACCTCTGGAAGCCGGTGATCGCCGCCGTCAACGGCATGGCGTGCGGAGGCGCCTTCTATCTGCTGGGCGAGGCGGAGTTCGTCGTCGCGGCCGAGAACGCCACGTTCTTCGATCCGCATACGACGTACGGCATGGTCAGCGCGTACGAGTCGGTCCACATGGCGCAGCGCATGCCGTACGGCGAGGTCGCGAGGATGTCTCTGATGGGCACGGCCGAACGCGTATCCGCGCGACGGGCGTACGAGACGGGCCTGGTCTCCGAGCTGACCCCGCCGGGCGGGGCGCTGCCGGCGGCCGTGCGGTCCGCCGCGACCATCGCCTCCTACCCCACGGAGGCGGTCCAGGGCACGGTCCGTTCGCTCTGGTCCGCGAGGGAGGCGTCCCGCGCCCACGCCATGGCCCACGCGCCGCACCTGATCGCGCTGGGCAACCTGCCGCCGGAACGCCAGGCGGAGCTGTTCGAGAGCAGGCGGGGCGGCGGCTTCCGGATCCGGTGACCGCCCGCGTGGCAGGCGGCACGCGGGCGGCGTAGCGTCCCTTTTGAGAGACGCGTACGGGTGCGCGCGGCGCTTCACGTGGTCACGCGGGGCGCGGCGCGTGGTGACGTACGAGGAGGCCCGTCATGGTCCGCAACGTCCTCGGGACGGTCCTCGCTCTCATCGGAGCGACGGCCGCCGTATGGAGCCCCTTCCGAGCCTGGTACGACGGCCGTCACGGGCGCCACTTCCGCCTCGACGAACTCTTCTCCGGGGCGGGGGTCACCGGCGCCGACGCGGAACTCTTCGGCTCGCTCTTCCTCCCCTTCGCCTTCGCGGCGCTGCTGACGCTGATCGGCCTCCTGCTGCGCTCCCGGCTGCTCGTGCTGCTCGCGGGCGTGGTCGTACTCGGCTTCGCGGTGCTGTGGATGGTGCGCCAGGGCCAGGCGGCGGGCAGCCTCTCGATATCCGGCGACGGCTCGGGTCTCGGCGTAGGCGTACTCGGCGCACTCGGCGGCGGAGCCCTCCTGCTGCTGGCGGCAGCACTCCTGTCCGGCCGCCGCCGTCCCACTCCCCGCCGCTTCGCCCGCCGCCGGGCGGGCCGGGAGCGGACGAACGGGGCCTACGCCCCCGAGCCCGGGGGCGGGCGCCGCGACCCCGAGTACGGGGACGGGCCCCATGACCCCGACCCCGATCACAACGAGTACGACCCTCACGTCCCGGAGCGCGGGTACGCCCCCCACCGGCCCGCCCAGGAGCGCGAGGACGGGCCCTATGCCCCCGAGTACGGGTACGGGTCGCCCGACCCCGAGTACGGGCCCGGGAACGGGCCCCGCGACCCCGAGTACGGGAACGGCCCCCGCACTCCGGAGCACGAGGACGCCCCTCACGCCCGCGACACGGCCGCCACCCGCGACATCTGGCAGGACGACCCCCAGGCCCGGGGCGCCGCCCCCGGCGCCGGGCCGTGGCAGAACGACCCCTACGCCCGAGGCACCTGGCAAGACGGCGACTCCCGCGGCCCCGGACCCGGCCCCAGCGCCGACACCTGGCAGAGCGACCCCCACCCCGGAGGCCCCGCCCCCTGGCAGGAGAGCCCCGCCTCCGATCAGGAGCCGCCACCGCCGCCGCGCCCGCAGGCCCCGCCCGTCGGGCCGGACGATCCTGCCGGGTGGCGGCAGTCGCCGGAGCCATGAGGCGGTGAGGCGGTGGGGCGGTGGCTACGGTCGGGGTGACGTCCCCGTCCCCCGCTCGGCGTCCAGCGCGTACACGCACCGGTCCTTGCTGCACGCGTACACCACGCCGTCCCGCACCACGGGCGCCCCGGTGATCTCGCCGCCGGTGGCCAGCTTCCAGCGGAGGCGGCCGTCGTCGGCCTTCAGGGTGTACAGCAGGTGGTCCGTCGAGCCGAAGTGGATGCGGCGGTCCGCGACGACGGGCGCGCCGACGACCTCGCCGCCCGCCTGGAAGCGCCACTTGGGGGTGCCGGTGACGGCGTCGAGGGTGTAGAGGCCCTTGCCGCTGCCCACGTGGACGTGGCCGTCCGCGACGAGGACCGGCTCGATGGAGGAGCGGGACTCCGTGGCGATGCGCCAGCGGTCGCGGCCGTCCGTGGCGTCGAGGGCGTACACCGTGCCGAGGTAGTCGGCGAGGTACACGCCGCCGCCCGTCACGGCGGGCCCGGGCGCGAAGGCCGGCGGGCAGAGGAAGGCGGCGGGCGCCTCGAAGTGCCAGCGGACGTGCCCGGCGGCGACGTCGATGGCGAGGACGCGGCTGCCGGCCGAGACGTACACGTAGCCGTCCTGCGCCTGGGTGAGCCGGACCGGCACGCCTCCGCAGGAGGCCGCGTCGCCGACGGGGTAGGACCAGCGCTCCTCACCCGTACGGGCCTCCAGGGCCCGCAGCCTCGCGTCCTTCCAGACGTACACCGTCCCGTCGAAGACGGCGGGCCCCGCCTCCGGCGTCTCGAAGTCGGTCTGGGCGCCCGTGATCTCCCAGAGCTTCTCGCCGTTGGCGGCCTCCCAGGCCTGGACGCCGCCACCGCGCGTGCCGGTGACGACCGTGCCGCGGGCGGCCTGGAGGGAGTACACCCAGGCGTCGGTCGGCAGCCGCCACAGGTCGGAGCCGTCGGCGCCGTCGAGGGCGTAGAGCGTGGGGCCGTCGGAGGCGTGGACGCGTCCGTCGGCCACCGCCATGGACCAGGCGACGTCCCGCGTCTTGAAGCTGCGGCGGCCCGTGCCGACGTCCAGGGCGTGCACCTCGAAGGAGGTGACGTAGACCAGGTCACCGGCCACGACAGGGGTGCCCCACACGTCGTTGGACATCCGGAACCGCCACGGCCGCCAGGTCTTGGCCGCCTCGGGGCCCGGGTCCGGCGCCGCCGAGGGCGCGGGCACGGCGGGCGCCGCCGGGGCGACGCCGTTGGCCGCGGCCTTGGGCGAGGCGGACCGCGACCAGGACGCGGCGAGCCCGGAGGCGCCGGGCATGGCGGAGGCCCGGGAGTCGGCCACCCGCGGCCCGGGTCCGATCGGCACCTTGGCCCCGGCGAGCCGCACGGGCCCGGAGTCGGGCGTGGCCGCGAACGGCGGCCGGGACGGCGGCGCGGGCGGCGGCTGCTGCGGGGGCGGCGGGGCGGTGGCGGGCACCGCCGCGGGGACGGCGGCACCCCGGCCGCCGCTGCGACCGGCCGTGGCCGGCACCCGGGCCGGGGGCCGGCCACCCCTGCGGGCCTCGATGAGCGCGACGGCCCGCTCGGGCAGCCACGCGGACGCCGTACCGCTGTCGTCGTTGTCGGCGCTCTCGGAGGCGAAGAGGTGCGGGGCGAGCTGCGCCTGGAGGTCGGCGGGGCTGGGCCGCAGCGCCGCCTCCATCTGCATGCAGGACTCGATGAGGGGGCGCAGCTCGTCGGGCAGCCCTTCGAGGTCGGGGCCCTCCCTGAGCAGCATGAAGACGGTCTCGACGGGGTTGGCGCCGTGGAAGGGGGCGTGGCCGGTGGCGGCGAAGACGAGCGTGGAGCCGAGCGAGAAGACATCGCTCGCGCCGGTCACGCTGCGGGAGTCCTTGGCCTGCTCGGGTGACATGTACGCGGGCGTGCCGACGGCGACGTTCGTCATGGTCAGCCGGGTGTTGGAGACGCCGGACGCGATGCCGAAGTCGATGACGCGCGGTCCGTCCTCGACGACGAGGACGTTCGACGGCTTGAGGTCGCGGTGGACCAGGCCCGCGCCGTGGATGGACTCCAGGGCCTCGGCCACACCGGCCGCGAGCCAGCGCACGGCCTGGGTGGGCAGCGGCCCGTGTTCATTCACTATTTCTTCGAGCGAGGGCGCGGGGACGTACGCGGTGGCGAGCCAGGGCACGGCGGCCCGCGGGTCGGCGTCCACCACGGCGGCCGTGTAGAAGCCGGACACGGCGCGCGCGGCCTCGACCTCGCGCGTGAAGCGGACGCGGAACAGCTGGTCCTCGGCGAGTTCGGTCCGCACCGTCTTGATCGCCACGCGCCGCCCCGACGCGGAGCGCGCGAGATAGACCAGGCCCATGCCACCGGCGCCCAGCCTGCCGAGCACCTCGAACGGTCCGATCCGCCTCGGATCGTGCTGCGTCAGCTGATCCACCACTTGCCCTGCCACCTCCCCGTACGCGGCCGCCGAAGAAGACAGCCCCGTGCAGCGTCTCACCACCCGAGCCGCTACGGCGGCACGCACCCTGATTCTTCCTGTCCGAGGCGGCCCTGGCGAACCCGGGGCGGGATCGGGGTGTCTCGGGGTTTCTCAGTGTCTCTCGGGGTTTTGCGGGACAAAAAACCCACGCTTCAGTCCTGGAGCACCGCGAAGGTCGCCCCCTGGTTGTCCCGGAGCACGGCGACGCGTCCGTACGGGATGTCATGGGGGGCCAGCTGCACCCGCCCCCCGAGCCGGACGACCGCGGCGGCTGTCGCGTCCGCGTCGGTGACCTGGAAGTAGACGAGGAAGTGGGGGTGTGTCTCGGGCCTGCTGTACCCGTCGGTGGCGGGGGACATCACGCTGCGCCCGCCGATCGCCGTGCCGGGCCCGGCCGGGGCTCCGGGGGGCGACCAGGTGCGGAAGTCGATGCCGTCGAGGTCCAGGTCGTGGACGCCGTAGCCGAAGAGGGTCTCGTAGAAGGGGTCGACGAGGTCCTTGTTTCGCGAGTACACCTCACTCCAGCAGTACGTCCCCGGCCGCCGGCTCCTGCCGAACCCCTGGTGGGTGCCGCCCTGCCAGAGCCCGAAGACGGCGCCCTCGGGGTCGGCGGCGAGGCCCATGGTGCCGAAGGGCCCGACGGGCAGGACCTCCCTCACCATGGAGCCGCCCGCCCGCTTCACCCGTCCGGCGAGCGCGGCCGCGTCGGGGGTGGCGAGGTAGACGGTCCACACGGTGGGCATACGGCCGTCGGCCTTGGGCGCGAGCGCGGCGACGGGCAGGCCTTCGCTGTAGGCCTGGGCGTAGTGCCCGTACTCCGGGCCCGGGTCCTCGCCGAAGGTCCACCCGAACAGCTCGCCGTAGAACCTCTTGCCGCCCTCGACGTCGGGGAGCATCGCGTCGACCCAGCAGGGCACGCCCTCCGCGTATCCGCCCGCTGTGTCCTGCTCTGCGTAGTCCATGCCAGTCAAGCTAGCGGCCCTTTCCGGCCTCCGCAGCACACACGATCGAACCTTTGGTCGATTCACACGGAGTGAGCCCCCGGCCGCCCCCAGCGGCCCCAACCCCATTTGCACTCGGCCGAATCGCGCTCCGATCACCCCTCGGTAAGCTGACGGCATGACAGGACAGGTACGTACCGTCGACGGCCGTGTGGCCGGTCGGCGTGGTCAGGCGACGCGTCAGAAGCTGCTCGACTGCCTCAGCGAGATGCTCAGCTCCTCGCCCTACCGGGACGTCAAAGTCATCGACGTCGCCCGGAAGGCGGGGACTTCACCCGCGACCTTCTACCAGTACTTTCCGGACGTCGAGGGTGCCGTCCTGGAGATCGCGGAGCAAATGGCCGCCGAGGGCGCGGAGTTGACCCAGGTGCTCGACGGGCGCTCGTGGGTCGGCAAGGCGGGCTGGCAGACCTCCCAGGATCTGGTCGAGGGCTTCCTGGACTTCTGGCGCAAGAACGACGCGATCCTCCGGGTCGTCGACCTCGGTGCCGCCGAGGGCGACAAGCGCTTCTACAAGATCCGGATGAAGATCCTCAATTCGGTCAACAACTCCCTTACGGACACCGTCAAGGAACTCCAGTCCAAGGGCAAGGTCGACAAGGACATCAGTCCGGCGGCCATGGCGGGCTCCCTGGTCGCGATGCTCGCCGCGGTCGCCTCGCACCAGCGCGGCTTCCAGACGTGGGGCGTCAAACAGGCCGAACTCAAGCCGAACCTGGCGATGTTGGTGCATTTGGGTGTCACTGGAAAGAAGCCGACGAAGTAGCCTTTTCGGGCTTCCGCTCTCTCTAAGTCCTGTCAGCCTGGCGGCGGATCACTGTGGTGGTCCGCCGTTGTGGTCTCCGGGGTCAGGGCCGTGAACAGGGCTGCTTGGTCCGCTGACCGGGATCTGAGGCGGTGTGGGGGGCCGAAGAGGAGGTCGTCCCCGAGGGCCCGTTTGAAGTACAGGTGCGCGTCGTGCTCCCAGGTGAATCCGATGCCGCCGTGCAGCTGTACGGCCTCGGACGCGGCGGCCCGCAACGCGTCGAGCCCCTGCGCGAGCGCGAGACCACCCACCGCTTCGCCCCCTGCGGCCCACGCCGCGTAGTAGACGGCCGAACGAGCGGCCTCGACCTGCACATACACCTCCGCCAGGCGGTGCTTCACGGCCTGGAAGGACCCGATGGGCCGCCCGAACTGCTCGCGCTGCCGCACATGGTCGAGGGTGCGTTCGAGCGCCCGGCCCGCGGCACCGACGGCCTCGGCGGCCACGACGGTGGCGGCGACATCCCCGACGGCGGCGAGCACACCCGGCACATCGGCGTCGTCGCGGCCCAGCAACTCCGCTTCGACATCGCGCAGTTCGATGCGCCCCTGCGTACGAGTCCCATCGAGCGAGGTCTGCCGCGCCCGCGCCATGCCGCGCGCTCCCTCGCGCACGAGGAAGAGGAGCGTACGGGCGCGGGCGAAGCCTCCCGCGTGCGCGGCGACGACGAGCAGCCCCGCGCTGTGCCCGTCGAGCACCTGCTCGGCCTGCCCGTACAGCCGCCAGACCCCGTCGCGGACCCTGGCCTGCACGCCGCCCGCGCGTCCGCCGCCCGCCCAGTCCCCGGCGTTGTCGCCGACGAGACCGAGCGCGGTGGCGAGCCCGGTGCCGGGCACGGCGAGGGCGGCGGTCAGCTCCCCGGCGGCGATCCGGGGCAGCTGGGCGGCGCGCTGCTCCTCGGTGCCGAGGGCGAGGATCAGCGGGGCGGCGAGGACGGCGGTGGCGAGGAGCGGGGAGGGAACAAGGGCCCGCCCCAACTCCTCGCACGCCAGGGCGAGTTCGGCTGCCGTACAGCCGACACCTCCGTACGCCTCGGACAGGGCGAGGCCGGGCAGGCCGAGGCTTTCGGCGAGGGTGGCCCACAGGGCGGGGTCGTGACCAAGGGGGGTGCGCACGGCGGCCTTGACCTCGTCGGGCCCGCAGCGCTTGGTGATGAGTTCGCGCAGGGTGCGGCGGATCTCGTCCTGCTCCGCGCTGAAGGCGGCGTCCATCGGCAGGCTCCTCCCCCGGGGGCGGCCCCCTGCGGCCGCGCCTATTTCTGACGGGCCGTCATGTTAGGGCGGCGGCAGGGAGATGCCCAGAGCCGAGCGCGACGGAACCGCTCGCGCAGACGCCCGCACCTCGGACCGGGTCCGGCTTCAGACATACCTTCAGCTTCGGCTTCGGCGGACCCGGCCCGAGGAGGGCCTCAGCGGCGCTCGGGCAGGTCGGCCTCCGCCGGCAGCGCGGTGAGGGCGCGCGGCGCCTTCGCCGACGGTGTGGCGGGCGCGGGCTTCTTCCCGCAGAAGGCCGCCTCCAGGGTGCCGCCGAGCGCGGTGTTCGCGGCGCCCCGGTTCGAGGTGTTCGCCATGGCGGAGAGCGCGCGGCGGCCGTCACGGGTGGCGAAGGTGTACGTGTAGTAGCCCTGCACAGTGCCGGTGTGGCCGTACACCTGGGTGCCGCAGGACAGGTCGTAACGGCGCAGTCCGAGCCCGTAGAACCGGGTCTGGGTGGTGTCCGTCGGGGTGACCGTGGTCATGGCGTCCAGCATGCGGGACGAGAGCAGCTTGCCCCGCATCAGCGCGGTCGTGAAGGTGTTCAGGTCGGCCGGGTCGGAGATGACCGCGCCGGCGCTCTGGGCCCAGGAAACGGTCTGCTCCGTGGAGTCGACGAGCGGCGCTCCCGCCTCGTCGGGGTGGAGGTAGCCGCGTACGTGCGTCCCCTTGATCCGGGTCTCCGGGTGGACGTAGGAGGTGTGGCTCAGCGCCAGCGGCTTGATGATGCGCCGTTCGTACTGCTCGGCGACCGGGGTCCCCGCGGCCTTCTCGATGAGCATGCCTACGACGACGAAGTTGGTGTTGGAGTACTTGTAGGAGACTCCGGGCTCGGTGGTGCGGGGTGCGGCCAGCGAGAGGTCGACCAGCTCCCGGTAGGTGAAGACGCGGTTGCGCACGGCCTCGAAGCCGGGCACGGTCTTGGCGAACATGGCGTCCGTGTAGTCGGCGAGGCCGCTGCGGTGGGTGAGCAGGTGGCGGACCGTGATGCGCTCGTCGGGCAGCAGCCCGGGGAGGTAACGGTTGACCGGCGCGTCGAGTTCCAGCCGCCCCTCGTCGACCAGTTGGAGCAGTACGACGCTGGAGAAGGTCTTGCTGACGCTGCCGATACGGAAGCGGGCCCGGGTGTCCATGGCCTTGCCGGAGACGCGGTCGCGGACGCCCTCGGTGCGCGTGCGGACGCCGCCGGGGCCGGTGAAGCGGGCCATCGCGCCCGGAGCGCCGTTGGCCATGGCGGCCTTCAGGGCGGCGGTCACGCCGTCCATGTCGGGGGCGGGGGCGGAGGGGGCCACGGGACCGGCGGGGGATGTGGGGGCTGCCGGTACGGCGGGGGCCGCGGGTGCCGCGGAGGCCGCGGTGGCGGGGGCGAGAACGCCCGCGAGGGCGGCGATCAGGGTGGCGCTCATGGCCAGGCGTCTGTGGGTCGACAGGGGCACGTGACTTCCTCGTTCTCGGCTCAGCGGGGACCGGCACGCGCGTGCGGCGTGCCGTGGGGGCCGGGGAGGGGCGACCACTGCGCGCTGTCCCGGATCCTCATGGAGCATGAGTGCCAACGCGCCACGCCGGTTCCTGTCACGGGCCGCCGATATCCGGCGGTGGAACCCGTCCCGGGCGCTCCACCCGAGTACAGGCGACCTACTCCACCGACCATAACCTGATGTACCGTCAGATCCATGCCGCTGGCCTCCCGATCCCACCCCCGTTCCCACTCGGGTTCCCGTTCCCGCAGGGTCGCCGCAGTCGGTGTCGCCCTCTCGGACTGCGGCCGGGTGGATGAGGCCACGCCCTATGCCCTGCACGCCCAGGCGGCCCGCCGCGCGCTCGCCGACTGCGGCCTGGACCGCGAGGTCATCGACGGCATCGCGTCGGCGGGCCTCGGCACGCTGGCGCCCGTGGAGGTCGCCGAGTACCTCGGTCTGGCGCCCCGCTGGGTGGACTCCACCTCGGTCGGCGGCGCCACCTGGGAGGTCATGGCGGCGCACGCGGCGGAGGCGATAGCGGCGGGGCGGGCGAACGCCGTACTCCTCGTCTACGGCTCGACGGCCCGCGCCGACATCAAGGCGGGGCGCCGCACATCCAACCTCTCCTTCGGCGCGCGCGGCCCGCTCCAGTTCGAGGCCCCCTACGGGCACTCCCTGATCGCCAAGTACGCGATGGCCGCGCGCCGCCACATGCACGAGTACGGCACGACGCTGGAGCAGCTCGCCTCGGTGGCCGTGCAGGCACGGGCCAACGCGGCGACGAACCCGGACGCGATGTTCCGCACCCCGATCACGGTGGACGAGGTGCTGGCGGGACCGATGATCGCGGACCCGTTCACCAAGCTGCACTGCTGCATCCGTTCCGACGGCGGTTGCGCGGTGCTGCTGGCGGCGGAGGAGTACGTGGCGGACTGCGCGTCGGAGCCGGTGTGGGTGCTCGGCGCGGGCGAGCACGTCTCGCACACGACGATGTCGGAATGGGAGGACTTCACGGTCTCCCCGGCGGCGGTGAGCGGCCGCCTCGCCTTCGAACGGGCGGGGATCCGTCCACAGGATGTGGACGTGGCGCAGATCTACGACGCGTTCACCTATATGACGCTGGTGACGCTGGAGGACCTCGGCTTCTGCGCAAAGGGCGAGGGCGGCGCGTACGTGGAAGAGGGCCGCCTGCTGCGCACGGGCGCCCTCCCGACGAACACAGACGGCGGCGGCCTCTCCGCCCAGCATCCCGGAATGCGGGGCCTGTTCCTGCTGGTGGAGGCGGTACGCCAACTGCGGGGCGAGGCGGGCCCCGGCCAGGTGAGACGCCCGGACGGCACTCTGCCGGAACTGGCGGTGGCCTCGGGGACGGGAGGCTGGTTCTGCTCGTCGGGGACGGTGGTGTTGGGGAGGGGGTGAGGGGCGAGGTCCGGGGCCGGGGCACGGGGGATGAGGGCGGTCGGGGTTCACCGGGGCGCGGCACGCCACAATCGACGTATGACGACTTCCGGATCCCCACGACCTGCCGCCGCGCGGCCCGCCGCGGCGCGGGGCGCCTCCGCGCACCCCGTGTCCGAGTTCCAGAGGCTGCTGAGGGCGCAGCGCGTCTGGGACGTCGAGTTGCCCGGCTTCGATCCGGCGGTGGCGCCCGCGGCGCCGCTGCCCCTCTTCCACACGTGGTTCGCGGAGGCGGTGGGCGCGGGGCAGGCCGAGCCGCACACGATGGGTCTCGCGACGGTCGCGGAGGACGGCGGGCCCGACGTACGGACCGTGATGCTGCACGACGCGGACGAACGCGGCTGGCACTTCGCCTCGCACGCGAGCAGCAGGAAGGGCCACCAGCTCGCCGCCCGCCCGGAGGCCGCCCTGCACTTCTACTGGGCCTCGCAGGGCCGGCAGATCCGGATCCGGGGCCGGATCACCACGGCGCCGCACGCCGAGAGCCTCGCCGACCTGCACGCCAGGTCGACGGGCGCGCTCGCCGCGGCGCTGGTGGGCCGGCAGAGCGAAGTGCTGGACGCGTACGAGGAGTTGGAGCGCTCGTCGGCCGCCGCCTGGGACCGGGCCCAGGCCGAGCCGGACGCGGACGCACCGACCTGGACGCTGTACGTGCTGGAGCCCTTGGAGGCGGAGTTCTTCCAGGGCGACGCGCGGCGGCGGCACATCCGGCTGCGGTACCGGAGGGCGCGGGCCGACCAGGCCTGGACCCGGGAGCTGCTCTGGCCCTGAGCCCGGCTCGCCGGGTCAAAGGTCCGGGGTTCATACGCTGAAGTCGTACTGGGTGAAGTCCCGTACGGGTCGGTAGCCGATCCGCTGATAGAGGCCGTTGCTGGTGGGGTTGGCGAGGTCCGTGAAGAGCAGCACCTCGGCGGCGCCCGCGTCGAGGGCGGCGCGGGTGACGGCGACGGTGGCGGCACCGCCGTAGCCGCGGCCGCGCAGTCCGGCCGGGGTGTACACGGGGGCGACGCGGACCTGCCCGGCGATGAGGCGGGTGGCGCCGGCCATCGCGGCGGGCGTGCCGTCCGGGGTCTCCCAGAGGGTGATGCCTCCATAGGCGAGACGGGCGTCCACCCACGCCCCGGGGTCCATGGCGGACGGCTCGCCGACGGCCTCCGTGAACTCCCCGTGCCAGCGCGCCAGCAGCTCCCGGTCACCCTCGTCGGCGAGACGGGCGCGGCCCGGCGGGGCGGGCTCGGGCGGGGTGAGGGGGCCGAGCCGGTAGAGCCGCTGCCGGTAGCCGGGCGCGGCGGTGACCCCGGTGCGCTTCTCCCAGGCACGGGCGAAACCCTCCGCGGTCTCCTCGTCGGCGGCGACGCCCGGCAGATCGGGCGTGAGGTCGGCGAGCTGCCGGGCGAGGGCGTCGACGGCTTCCGGGCCGAGGGGGCTGAGGACCGGCCGATACGGCGGGGTACGCAGAAAAGCCCCGCGGACGTGGCCGCCCTCATCGACGTACGCACCGAAGTGGGGCGCCCCCTCCCCGTACGCGTGGAGCCCCGACACGCGCAGGGTGTCGGTGACGCTGAGGAGGGCGGTGTGCAGGGCGGGCTCGGACCGCAGAAACGCGTCGGCGCGGGTGCGGAAGGCGTCGAGGTCTTGGGTTAACTGCCAGTGGGGGTATGGGTCATTGGAGCTGTGGGAGCCCGGCCTCATCATCATGTCGCCGACTCGTCGTCGGACGTACGTTCGTTCACCCACCGCACGGCGTCCGCGAGGTTCGCGGCGGTGCCCGCGGGTTCGTACGAAAATCCGTTCCACTCCTCCAGCGCCCTCGGCTCGTCCGGCCGGAGGTGACCGCCGCCGCCGTGGAGCGGCCGGTGCCGGCGGTAGCGATCGAGCGGCGGGTGGCGCCGCTTGTGGTAGGCGGCGAGCGGATCACCGGAGTCGGCGCGCGGGATCGCGCGGGACGGCTGGTTCGGCGGTCCGGGTCGGGAGTGCTTGCCCATGGACTCGATGGTCTCAGGCCGCGACGGTCGTCGGGCGTGCTACGGCGAGATCGGCGGCGCGGGCGCGGACCTCGTCCACTGCGGCGGTGTTGTAGGGGCGGGCGGCGTCCAACAGCGTGTTGAGCCGGGAGACGACGAGCGTGGAGTCCACCCGGGCGGCTTCGTCGAGGGCCTGCTGAGCGACTTGGGCGGCCTGCTCGGGCTCGCCTTCGTCGAACAGCGCGGCAGCCAGACCGACACGGTCCATGACCTTCACCCGGTCGAAGCCGGGCTTGCGCAGGGCGAGCGCGTCGGTGAAGTGGACGCTCGCGCGGCGGGCCCGTCCGATCCCGGCGAGGTCGCGGGCGGAGACCGCGCGGGCGCCGGCGTGCTCGGCGGCATCGAAGTAGTCCACCCACGCAGGAACGTCGTCGCCCAGACCTTCGGCCACCAGCTCGTCGGCGGCGCCGAGGTGCCGCTCGGCCTGGCGCTCGTCACCGAGGGCCGCGTGCACCCGCCCGGTCTGGGAGGCCACCAGCGCCCTGGTCGCGGGCAGGTTGGCCTTGTCCGCGGCGACGCCGAGCAGTCCCAGGGCGTCGCCGGGGTGGCCCAGGTAGATCATCTGGTGGGACATGCGGGTGACGATCTCCACCCCGCGGTCCGGCTGCCCGGCCTCGGATGCGGCGTAGATGCCGTAGGACCAGTACCGCTGGGCGGTCGCGTACCGGCCGCAGTCGTGGCTGACCCACCCGGCCAGCGCCGCGAGGTCGGCAGTCGCAGTGAACACCCGGGCCTTCAGCTTGGGCGGGACGCCGTCCCGGATGCGGCGGGCGACTTCGGCGAGCTGGGCGACGAGCGCGGACCGATACAGGCCGCCGCCCTTGGAAGCGTCTGCCTTCGTGAAGAACGCGGTGACCTCTTCCAGCGCGGCGGTGGTGTCGGTGTCGAAGCCCTTGGCGCCTGGGCCCAGGCGGCGGGCGGTGGCGCCCAGCATGCGCTCGGCCGCGAGGATCAGCGGGGCGCCGAGGGCGAGCTTGAGGGTGTCGCGGCGGTCGAGGAAGAGGTCCATCTGGGTCCATCCGGCCAGGGTCTGGGCGGCTGCCTCGGTCAGCAGTGGGAGCTGGATGCTATCCAACGTGGGCCCGGTGGACGTCAGGCCGAGATCACCCGGGGTAACCGTCTGGCCCACCGCGCCGGAGATCACCGCGGCGAGCAGAGCGGGCACGGGCGGCCGGGGCCGCTCGCCGTCGATCCAGCGCCGTACGCGGGTGGCGTCGGGGGCGATCTGCCGGTGACCTCCGCAGATCGCTTCTGCTGCGATACGACGGGCTATCTCGCCGT
The DNA here is from genome assembly GCF_000717945.1 of Streptomyces sp. NRRL S-920. NCBI lineage: Bacteria > Bacillati > Actinomycetota > Actinomycetes > Kitasatosporales > Streptomycetaceae > Streptomyces > Streptomyces sp. NRRL S-920. The sequence goes on along the minus strand of NZ_JODF01000028.1, from coordinate 2,946 downwards.
GGGCCAGTCCGGTGGCGCCGATCCACAGCGCGAGGTGCGTATTGCTCGTTCTGCCGGTCATCGCGTCTTACGCCCTCCCTGACTTCTGTCACGGAGCGTGGCAGATTCGCCACGGTTCGCGGCACCTACGGTACTGGTCAGGGCGGGTGCGGGAGGTCGATTCTGCTCAGGTGGTAGCCGCCCGGCTACTGCTTCGGCGCAAGGGGAAGGACTATCTCCATGGCGACGCTTGCACCCCAGGTTCCGTGGGCGATGCGGCTGGTCACCGACCGGCTTCCGGTCGGCCCGCCGTCGTACGCCGCGGTGGCGCTCGATCCGGCGACGCAGACCGCCCGCTACACCGACGCCGTCGGCCACGTGGTGGAGATGGGCAAGCACGGCACCAGCAAGACGACCGGCACCGCGTCGATGTCCGGCGGCGGCGACGGGCAGAACCCGCAGCCGCAGACCCAGGACGACAACACCACCGACTACGAGTCGGACTGATCCGATGACGGCTCCCCTCGTCCTGGTCATCACGTCCCTGGAGGACGTCACCGCGGACCGCGTGATCGCCGCGCTGAACGAGCGTGCAGTGCCTGTCTCCCGCATCGACCCGGCCGACATCGGGCCCGGCCTGGTCTTCGGTGCCCGCATCGGCGCCGGGGCGTCGGCGTGGGGTGGGCGACTGCGGACGGCCAGCCGCGAGGTGGAGCTGGGGGAGGTGGCGGCGGTGTACTACCGCCGCCCCACTCCGTACGTCTCCCGCTTCGCACACCTGCCCGGCCAGCAGCGCGACTTCGCCACTGCCGAGGCCCGGCACGGGCTCGGCGGGGTGCTCAACCAACTGCACGGCGCGATGTACGTCAACCACCCGTCCGCCGTGACGGCCGCGGACTTCAAGCCCACTCAGCTCCAGCAGGCGGCCCAGCTCGGCCTGACGATCCCGCCGACCCTGGTCACCAACGACGTCGAGCAGGCCCGCGAGTTCGCCGCCGAGCACAGCCCGGTGATCTACAAGCCGTTCCGCGGCCTGCCGCGTTCCGAGGACGGGCACACCGGCGCGATCTGGGCCCAACGCGTCGATCCGGACTCCTTCGACGACTCCCTCACGGTGACCGCCCACCTGTTCCAGTCGGAGATTTCCAAGACCGGCGACGTCCGGGTGACCGTGGTCGGCCGCCGTGTGTTCGCCCAGCAGATCGCCGCGCCGGACGGCTCGCTGGACTGGCGCCGCGGCGACTGGGACCAGCTCCTGCACGCCCCCATCGCCGTCCCGGCCCTGATCGAGGCGGCACTGCACAGCTACCTGAGCGCGTTCGGCCTGGTCTTCGGCTGCTTCGACTTCGCCCTCACCGGTGACGGCGACCGCCCGGAGGACTGGGTGTTCATCGAGTGCAATCCCAACGGCCAGTGGGGCTGGCTGCCCGACGCCGGCGACATCACCACGGCGTTCGCCGACATCCTGAGCACGGAAGGAGGCGGAGCCCGATGATGCCCGCCGACCTGGAGACCGACGCCGCCCGGCTGCGTGAGGCGCTGGCCAAGACCCTTGCCGACGACGGCGTCCTTGCCGATCCCGGCTGGCGCCAGGCGGTGGAGACGGTGCCCCGGCACGCCTTCGTACCCGGGTTCTACCTGCCCGCCGACGAGCGCGACGGGCAGGGCCTGACTGTGTGGGAGGCGGTCACCGCCGAGTTGGACTATGGCCGGTGGCTGGCCGCCGCGTACTCCGACACCACGCTGATCACCCAGTTCGACAGCGACGAACCGGACTGGAAGGCGCCGCAGGTGCGGCACGGCGGTGCCCCCACCTCGTCGTCCACGCTGCCGTCGCTCGTGGTGCGGATGTGGGCCGACGCCGACGTGCAGGAAGGGCACACGGTGCTGGAGGTCGGCACCGGCACCGGCTACTCCACCGCGCTGGCCTGCGAACGTCTCGGCTCCGCCGACGTCACGTCCATCGAGGTCGACCCCCACCGGCTTCAACAGGCGGCCAGCGCCCTGTACGGCTACGGGTACACGCCGACGCTGGCGGTGGCGGACGGGCTGTACGGCTACTGGCCCGAAGCGTCGTTCGACCGGATCGTGGCCGCCTGCTCCTTCCGCGCTGTGCCCCCGGCGTTGCTGGCGCAGGTCCGGCCGGGCGGGAAGATCCTGCTCACCCTGTCCGGCTGGCTCTACGGCTACGCCCGCGTCCTGCTGACCGTGAACGACGACGGCACCGCCGAGGGGCGGCTGCTGGGCGGCACGGTGTCGTTCATGTCCGCGCGCACCCACGCGGCGCCGGCGTTCGGCAACCCCGCCCACTGGGCCTGCGGGCTCCCGGAGACAGGCCGGGCGGCCCGGCACAGCCCGGAGCGGCTCACGGCCGCGACCGCGGAGGCGTTCCACCTGCGCTTCCTCGCTCAATGCGCCGTGCCGGGCGCGCAGATGACGACCGTGGGCGAGGTGGTCCACCTGGTCGACGTCGTCACCGGCTCCGCCGCCGCCCTCACCCCCGGCGAGGGCGGGTGGGAGGTGCGCGAGGGCGGCCCGGTGAAGCTGTGGGAGCGGATCGAGCGGATGCTGTCTGCGTACGACGAGGCGGACCGCCCAGGGCCGGAGACGTTCACTCTGCACGTCTACGACGGCGGGCAGCACCTGCGGCACCCACACCTGCCCGGCCTTCCACTGCCCCGCCCCTGAGCTGGGCGATGGGCAGCCGAGCGCGGACGGCGGGCCTTGGTGCCGGGCCCGGACAGCAGGCCCGGGCGGCGGACGCGGGCGGCGGGCCCGGGCGGCGGACGCGGGCAGAGGAGCGGGCCGCCGAACCCAGGCGCCCAGCCACGCGCCCCCACGCCCGACGCCCCCCACCCATCAGCCCACCCCAGCCCTAATCACCCACCCCTGCCGCCCCTTCCACCGCCCCGCCCCTGAGCGGGGCGATGGGCAGCCGAGCGCGGACGGCGGGCCTTGGTGCCGGGC
>NZ_JODF01000027.1:0-84002 GCF_000717945.1 Streptomyces sp. NRRL S-920 | reverse complement strand
GGATCGGCGGCAGCTACGGCCTGACGCTGCTCGTCGTCGCCGTGTCCGGCATCGGCGTCGCCGCCTACCACCCGGAGGCCGCCCGCGTGGCACGGCAGGGGAGCCGCGGCCGCCACACCGCCCTGAGCCACGCCTGCGTCGACGTCTACCAAGGGGCCGTCGCCGCGCTCGTACCCTTCTTCGTGGCCGAGCGCGCCTACAGCTACGCCGCCGCGTCCGGCATCGTGCTCGCCGGATCGGCGGCAGCTACGGCCTGACGCTGCTCGTCGTCGCCGTGTCCGGCATCGGCGTCGCCGCCTACCACCCGGAGGCCGCCCGCGTGGCACGGCAGGCGAGCCGCGGCAGCCACACCGCCATGAGCTGGTTCTCCCTCGGCGGCAACCTCGGCTTCGCGACCGCGCCTTTGCTGACCGCCGCCATCGTCGCGACAGGCGGCCTGCGCGCCTCGCCGCTCCTGGTGGTTCCCGCCCTCGCCGGGGCGGCACTCTGCGTGGCCGCGCTGCGGAGCATCAGGGGCCGCGAGGCCGCCGCTCCCGAGAAGACGGTGCCGAGCCCCGTCCTCGCCGAGGACGACTGGCCGTCCTTCCTCAGGTTGTCCGGCGCCGTCGTCTGCCGCTCGGTCGTCTTCACCGGCCTCAGCACCTTCATCGCGCTGTACGTGCGCCAGCGCACCGGTGGTGGGCAAGTCGCGGGCACCGTAGCGCTGTTCGTCCTCTACCTCGGCGGCGCGATCGGCACGGTGGCGGGCGGGAGGCTCGCCGCCCGCCACGGACGCCTCCCGGTGGTGCGATGGTCGTACGCGCTGACGGTCCTCGCGGTGGCGGGCGTCGTACTCGCCCCAGGCCTGGCCTCAGGCCTGGCCTCAGGCCTGGCCCCTGGCCTCGCCCGATGGTCAGGCCTCACCCCGGAGCCGGTGCTGCTCCTCTTCGTGGCCCTCGCCTCGGCGGGTCTGTACGTGCCGTTCTCCCTGCACATCACCCTCGGCCAGGACTATCTGCCCCGCCGCATGGGCACTGCGAGCGGGGTCACCCTGGGCCTGACGGTGAGCATCGGCGGGCTCGTGAGTCCGCTCATCGGCACCCTCGCCGACGCCACCTCCCTGCGGACCGCGCTGGCGCCCCTGATCGCGCTGCCCGCCCTCGGCTGGCTCCTGCTGCGGACCCTGCGCGAGCCGAGCCAGCCGTAATCCAGCTGTTTTTCCTCACGCCTGAGGGGTTGTCAGTGCAATTTCACATTACTACGTTACGCATCACATGGTCCGACGGCGGCCATGTACGGTCCACCCGTGTTTCACCCAATCGCCGTTCTGCACAAGGCAGTTGACCGAGACGCAAGCCCCCACCTCCCCACACAGGAGCCATCGGTGTCCCAGCTACGTCCACGAAGAACCCTGCGCGGATCCGCGCTCGCCGGCGCGATAGCGGCGACCCTCTGCGTCACGGCCGTCCAGTACGGACACGCGGCCGCCCCCGCCCCCGCCCCGACCTCCAAGAGCACGGCCTCCCCGAACAGGGCCGCCGGGCCGAACCCCTTGGACGTGGTCGACCGCAGGGCGAAGGCCCCCGCCCCGGGCGCCTACAAGATCCCGGCGCCCGGCGGACTCGCGGGCGGCGGCGGCACGCCGGGCGCCCGCACTCCCAAGCCCGAGGACAGGGCGGCGACCGGAGCCAAGGGCACCCCCAAGGCCGCCCCCTGCACCCTCGACGGCGTCACCGGCCTCTCGCCCGAGCGGTTCGCCGACTTCCTCGCCGATCCGGCCGTCACCGCGGACGGCTGTCTGCGCACCCTCGTCTGGACCTGGGACCGGCGGCTCGCCCCTGTCATGTCGGACGCGCACGTCCAGGCCGTCTCCGGCCGCGTCACCCGGCTCGCGGCCGCCCACGACGGCAAGAACGGCAGCAACCTCCTGGAGATGCTCACGTATCTCCACGCCGTCGCCTACCAAGACTTCTCGCACGACGAGATCGACGTCACCGACGGCCCGACCGTCGACGCCATGCGCCGTGCCGTCGCCGCCTACGGCACGGCCCCCCGCACCTTCGACGTGACCCGCACCAACGCCGAGTCGCTGCGCGAGGCGCTCTACGCGGCGAGCGCACCCGGCCTGCGCCAGCACCAACTCCCACTGATCAAAAGGGTGCTGACCGTCATGGACGCCGCGCACCCCGAAACGGCGAAGGACGCCTCCTGGGCCGGATCCGCACTCGCCGCGCTCTCCCTGAGCTACCTCGGCGTGTACCCCGGCAACAAGGACACCGCCTTCCACGCCGCCGTCAAGGCCGACCCCTCCTACCGCGCCGCCTTCAAGGCCTTCGCGGGCCACACCCACCTCAAGGGCACCGCCAACGCCTGGGTGGTGCGCGACGCGCTGAGCGAGTACGGCAGGTTCGGCCAGATCGACGGGCTCCGGAGCGAGATCGTCTCCGGTCTCGGCGGCCTCGTCGGCGTCACCATCCGCAACTTCGGCGAGGGCAGCGCCCCTTGGTCCAAGGTCGCCCTCTGGCTCAACGAGTTCGAGGCCTGCGCGCCGTACAAGGTGTGCAAGGCGGACATCGAGCGCCGCCTCTTCCCGAGCACGTTCACCTACGACAAGGGCGGGATGAAGGTCCGCACGGCGCTCGACCGCAAGACCGTCGATCAGCTCTACTACGCGAGCAAGCAGGTCAAGGCGCAGTTCCACCGCGTCCTCGGCACCCAGGAGCCGCTGGCCGGCGACCCCAACACCGGTCTGACGACGGTCCTTTACGCCTCACGGGCCGACTACGAGAACTATCACCCGCTGCTCACCGGGATGGACACGAACAACGGCGGCGTCTACATCGAGCGCGGCGCGACCTTCTACACCTACCAGCGGCGCGTCCCGCAGGACTCGACGCTGACCCTGGAGGAGCTGTTCCGCCACGAGTACACGCACTACCTCAACGGCCGCTGGGCGGTCCCCGGCTTCTTCGGCGAGGGCCCCTGGTACGAGGGCGACCGGACCACCGCGATGGACGAGGGCACCGCGGAGTTCTTCGACGGCGCCACCCGCGACGACGGCATCAAGGTCCGCAAGTCGCTGGTCCAGGGCGTCATCGACGACACGGCGAACGGCGGCCCCCGGATGAGCGTCGACCAGATCCTGCACGCCACGTACGAAGGGGACGGCTTCCGCTTCTACGACTACGCGGGCACGTTCTTCGAGTTCCTGTGGACCGAACGCCCCTCGCTCATCAAGGAGATGTACGGGCATCTGCGCGCCGACGACCCGGCGGCCTTCGACGCCTGGCGCGACCGGCTCGGCAAGGACGGCGGGTTGCAGAGCGCGTACGACTCGTTCCTCGACAAGCAGATCGCGCGGGTCGACGAGCTGTTCGTCCCCGACACGAAGTACGTGCCGGTCAGCCGGCTGCGCGACACCACGGCCGCCCAGGTCCGCGGCTCCTTCAAGGCGACGACGGGCATCGCGCCCGAGTGCCGTTCCAACGGCGCCGCGCCGCGCCCGCGCTACACCTGCACGGGGCGGATCACGGCCCGTCTGAGTGCGGCCGGTGATCCCGACGCCGTCTTCAAGGACATGTCGGAGACGGTGGACTACTACCTGCTCGACCGGTCCCGGGCGGGCCACAACAACCTGGCGGACATGAACTGCTCGTTCGGGAAGGTGGACATCTGGTCCGACGGCCGCGGGGGCAGCGCGGACTTCGACTGCGAGGGCCCGCTGAGGGGCTGAGGCCGTAAGGGGGGGGGCGGCGCCCGGCCCGGGCCACGTGTCAGGCGCCGGCCCCCACCAGCAGCTCCGCCGCCGCGATCCCCGACACGCGGGTCGCGCCGTGCGTGATCAGATGGGCGGCACCGAGCGTGTCGCCCGCGGGCACGCCCATCTCGACGACCAGCGCGTCGGGGCGGCTGCGCAGGAGGCGGTGCAGGGTGTCGGCCATCCAGCGGTGGCGGGCCGCGTCGCGCACCACGACCACCAGGGCGCGCCCCGCCGCCGGGGCCAGCACCTCGCGCTCCAGGAGGTCGCAGGAGTGGGTGAGTTCGGGTTCCGTGAGGCGTACGGACGTCGTGCCCGGGCGCAGGGCGCGCAGGGGTTCGGCGATGCCCCAGGGAGTTCGGCCGTCGATGGCGAGGTTCATCCTCGGGGACAGCTCCACCACGTGGGGCGCCCCGGCCAGCGGCAGCGCCGTCTCGGAGCGGTACCGGACGCGGATCGCGCGGCGCGCCGCGACCAGACCGATGCCGGAGTCCCGCGCGTCGCGCGCCACGGACCGTGACCGCGCACCGGACCAGGCCGCGAAGTCGCGTACGCGGGCGCTCGCCGCGGCCAGCCGCTCCTCGGGGAGCGTGCCGTCGAGCACGGCCTTCACCAGGGCCGTGGCGAGCAGGTCGACCGTGTCCTCCCCGGCGCTCTCGCCCCCCACGCACACCGCGTCCACGCCGCCCGCGACCGCGCGGACCGTGGCGCCGTCGATGCCGTAGCGGTCGGTGACCGCACCCATCTCGATGCCGTCGGTGACCAGCAGCCCGTCGAAGCCCAGCTCCCCGCGCAGCAGGTCCACCAGGATGCGGCGGCTGAGGGTCGCCGGCAGGTCGGCGTCGTACGCGGGAGCCAGCAGATGCGCGGTCATCACCGCCCGGACGCCCGCCTCCATCGCCGCGATGAACGGCGGCAGCGCGGTGCGCGCGATCTCCTCCGCGGAGCCCCGCACCTGCGGAAGGCCGTAGTGCGAGTCGACGACCGTGTCACCGTGCCCGGGGAAGTGCTTGGCGCAGGCGGCGACGCCGGCCCCTTGCAGACCGCGGATCCAGGCGGCCGTGTGCCGGGAGACGAGATCGGTGCGGGAGCCGAACGAGCGTACGCCGATCACCGGGTTGAGGGGGTTGGAGTTCACGTCCGCGCTGGGCGCGAAGTTGAGGGAGACGCCCGCCGCGTGCAGATCGCGGCCGATGTCCTGGGCGACGCGCTCGGTCAGATCGATGTCGTCGACCGCGCCGAGGGCCAGATTGCCGGGACGCGACGAGCCCGTCCACGCCTCCAGCCGGGTCACGTCCCCCGCCTCCTCGTCGATGGCGACGATCAGATCGGGGTTCTCCGCGCGCAGGGCGGCGGTGAGCCGCGCGACCTGCTCGGGGCTCTGGATGTTGCGCGCGAACAATACGACGGAGCGCAGGCCCTCGGAGATCCTGCGGCGCACCCAGTCGGGGGCCGTGGCGCCCTCGAAGCCGGGCTGTAGCACGGAGTTGGCGAGGTGCTCCAGAGTCGGGTCACTGCTCGATGCCATGGCGCGACCTCCGAAGTTGCGGGTACGTGGGACCTGGCTCGCGGGTGCGCGGGCCGGGGCCCGTGGGGCGTGATGGGGTGAGCGGGGCTCCTGCTGATTGGTCCAGGCCAATCGGATAGTGGATATTGGCTCGTATCGATCGGGGCTGTCAAGAAGTGCGAACAGGCCGAGACGGGTGAATCCGACCCTGTGGCCGTCGAGTTGGGGAATGCTGGTGACTTCCGCTGATCGCAACCGGTGAGGGGCGAGGGCCATGCGCAGATACGAACTCGTCGGCAGGCGCGAGATCAGACTGGTCACCGATGTGGCGGTGCCGGACCCGGGGCCGCTGGAAGTGCTCGTCCGCGTCCACGCCTGCACCGTCTGCAACCGCAGCGACCTCGCCTACTTCCACTACCACGGGCTGCGCGAGCACTGCTCCCAGGGCTGCTTCGGTCACGAGATCGCCGGGGTCGTCGAGGCGACCGGCGCGGGCGTGAGCCGGGTCGTGCCCGGCCAGCGGGTCTTCGTACGGACGCCGCTCACCACCGGGTACGCCGATTTCGCGCTGGCCCGCGAGATCGCCGTGGGGGTGCTCCCCGACACCGTCCCCTTCGAGCAGGGCGCGATCCTGCAACTGCTGCCGCTCGCCGTGCACGCCACCCGCGGCATCCGCCTCGGCGACCGCGTCGCGATCGTCGGCCAGGGGCCCGTCGGCCAGCTGGCCCTGCGCGTGGCGCTGGCCCGCGGCGCCGCCGAGACCGTCGCCGTCGACCTCGACGACTGGCGCCTTGAGCGGTCGTCCGCCGCGGGCGCCGACGCGGTGCGCCGGGTGGACGGCAGCCGCGAGCAACTGGCCTCCGTCGGCGCAGACTTCGACGTCGCGATCGACGCGGTCGGCACCCCGACCACCCTCAACGCCTGCGTGGAACTCGTACGCCAGAACGGCCTCGTCGTCCTCCTCGGCACCCACCACATCGACACCCACGTCAGCGTCGACCTGGTCACCTGGGAGCGCAAGGGACTTCGGGTGCACAGCTCCGCCGAACCCGTCGACACCGCGCGAGCGGACGCGCTCGCCGTCGCCGAACGCCTCGCCCACCGCCGCGGCGCCGCCCTGCGTCTGGCCGACCTCCACACCCACACCTACCCCCTCGACGAACTCCCGAAGGCCCTGGAGCAGCTCTCCGCCAGCCGCGCCCTGTACCCCGACGGCGAGCGCGCCCCCTACGACGGGCCGCCCCGCGAGACGCTGAAGGTGGCGATCGTCCCGTGAACCCGCGTGATCGTCCCGTGCGCCCGGGCGGGCGTGGCCCCGGGTGAGGTGGGGCATCGCCGGTTACGGAGACGTCGTCACGCGCCGCGCGCTGCCCGCCCTGCGCGCGCTCGGCGAGGAGCCCGTGGCCCTGTGGGGCCGCGACCCGCAGCGCGCGGCGCGCGTCGCCGGGCGGTACGGCGTCGCCCGCTCGGGCACCGACCCGGACCTGCTGCTGACGGGCGTCGACGCCGTGTACGTCGCCACGCCCGTCGCGGGCCATGTGCCGCTCGCCCGAGCCGTCCTGGACGCCGGGCTCCCGGTCCTCGTCGAGAAGCCCCTCGCCGGGGGCCTCGGCACGGGCGGCACGCTCGACACGGGCGGACGGTGCGCGGGCGTGGCGTACTACCGCAGGCTCGCGCCCGCCGTACGGCGGCTGCGCGCGGAACTCACCGGCTGGACGCCCGAGCGGGCCCGGGTGCGGTTCCGGTGCGCCTTCGCGCCGGGCCCCCGCGATCCGATGCGGTGGCGCACCGACCCGGCCGTCTCGGGCGGCGGAGTACTCGCCGACGCGGGCAGCCACCGAATCGACCTGCTCCTCCACCTCTTCGGACGCCCGTACGAGGTGAGGGCGCGGCTCGGGGACCGCTTCCCCGCGGGCGCGGAGCGGCGGGCTGAACTCACCCTGCGCTGGCGGTCCGGGCTCCGGGCCCAGTGCCTCCTGGAGTGGGGCGGGGGCTCGCCGGTGGACCGCGTCGAGCTGACCGGAGGGGGCCGCGCCGTACTGCTGGACCCGCTCGACGAGGGGCGGCTCACGCGGTCGACCGGGCGCCAGCTCCTGCTGCCCCCGGCCCTCAATCCGCACCAGCCGCTGCTCGCCGACTTCGCGACGGCCGTCGAGGCCGGCGGGACACCGGTGTGCCCGGTGGCCGAGGCTCGCCTCGTCGACGACGTGATCGTGGCCGCGGAACGCTCGGACGCGGCGGGCGCCGAGCCGGTTCTGCTCTGCGGCTGAACGTCTCGCTTGTCGGGGTTCACGCTCCGTCGTCCGCCGACCAGGGCCGCAGCCAGCGCGGATCGGGAGTGTCGCCGCGGCGCACGAAACGCGCGTCTATCGAGAGCCGCATCGCGTCCGTCATGGTGTCCAGGGACGCGTGGATGATGTGCGGCACGTGCACCATCACGTCGCCCGCCGCGAAGTCCGCCCACAGCCAGCGGCGGCCCAGCGTGCGGGCGGTGAGTTCCAGGTCGTGGCAGATCTGGCGGCGGTCGCCCGGCCGGTCGGTGACCTCGCGCAGTGGGGCGTACTCCTCGCGCGGCAGCCGGTGGGAGCCCTCCAAATACACGAGCGCGCCCGTCCGCGGCGGGCAGTCGCCCACGGGGATCCACAGGGTGACGACGCCCGGCGAGCCCCGGTCCATGTAGTCGAAGTCGACATGGGCACGGGAGGCCCGGCGGGTGCCCCGGTGGAAGTGGCGCAGTATGCGGCGCGGAAGCATCCGCGCCTCGCCGCCGAGGAGTTGGGAGGCGAGCGCGGCGAGGGCCGGGTCGCCGACGAACCGGTCGAAGGCCGCGGAGCGCACGAACGCGTACGCCGGATGCCCCGCGACCCCGTACTCCGGAACGTGCGCGGGCACCTCACCGGAGAACACCCCGTCCTCGGGGGCGCTGCCCGCCGCGAGCAGGCCCGGCGGGAACAGTGCGAAGTACCGCCCGCGCAGCCGCAGGACCTCCGCCCGGTCGAGGAGCCCCGGCAGATACAGATAGCCGTCGGCGCGCAGCCGCGCGCGGAGCGCTGCCGGATCCCTCGGTGCCAGCAGGTCGGAGCTGGGGCGCAGCGGGCCGAAGAGGTCCGGTGTGAAGGGGACGGGTACGCCGTTCGACGACAGGTTCACGGGGGGTGTCCTTCGGTCAGTAGACGCCTTCCACCGCGTCGGCGGGCCCCTCGCCGCCCTCGGGGAACGGCCGCACGGCGGCCACCCCGTCCCAGGGGAACCACGGGTGCGGGCCGGTCCTGACCGCGCTGTCCCGCTCCAGGAGGTTCGGCAGGAAGAGGTCTTCGAGGAGGGTGGTGGCCCGGACGCGCCCGCGCTCACCGACGGCGACCTCGCGCCACGGGTCGGCCGGGTCGACGACCCGCAACACGGCGAAGGGCGGCGGCAGGTGGTAGGAGTGCCCGGCCCCGTCCGGCACACCGGGCGCCGCCCCCGCCGCCGCGTCGGCCTGGAGGGCGTGCCCGACCAGCGTGTTGCCGTAGGTGTCGATCCACCGCACACCCGCCAGGTGCTCCGCGCGCAGGAACTGCGCCTCGGCGGCGGTGCAGGAGGTCCCGCCCGTGCACACCGCCCGGACGCCGTAGGTGCGCAGGGGGCGCGGCAGCCGCATCGCCAGCTCCAGGAGCAGCCGCGAGGTGGTGAAGAGCAGCGAAGGACGCTCGGCGGCCAGCAGCACCAAGGTCTGGTCGATCAGGTGCGTGGTGTACGCGTCCGCCTCGCCGCCCGAGCGCAGCGCGGCCTTCACCCAGCGCGGATCGAAGTCGATGGCGTGCACGGCGCCCCGCCAGCTGTCCGCGAGCCCCGCCACGAAGTGCCCGTACGCGTGCGGGCCGCTCGGCGTCATGGCGAGCACGTCACCGCCCGCCACGCCGCGCGCCTCCAGCACGGTGCGGTAGATCTCCACGTCGTACGCGAGACGCGTGACGTTGACGATCCGGCAGGGCGTGCCGGTGGTGCCGCCGGTCTCGAAGACACGGAAGGGCCGGTCGCGGTAGCCGCGCGGGAGCAGGTCACGGGCGCGGGCGGTACGGAGTTCCGCCTTGTCGAAGAGGCCGAACAGTTCCAGCGCGGCGAAGCCGTCCACGTCCTTGACGGGGTCGAAGCCGAGCTTCTCGCGCCGGGCGGCCCAGAAGGGGCTCGCCGTCTCCGGTTCGAAGTGCCAGCGCATCATGCGGCGCGTCCAGGTGTCGAGGTCGGTCCCCAGCTCCGGGACGCGTCGGCGCAGCATGTCGGTCAGCGGGCCGAGGACAGTCGTCATGCGGGGGGCCTCACTTCGCTGGGCGGTGCACGAAAAGGGACTCGGCGGTGATGGTCCGCACCGCGTCGGGGGCCGCGTGGAGGACGGCGGCGCAGGGGAATAGAACCTCGTGACCGACCAGGGGATGACACGCGTACTCCTGAACGCACCCCCGGACGTGTTCGCGGACGCACTCCCGGACAGGTTCCTGGAGCAGGACGAGTCGGGGCAGCACGCAGGGAGACCCGTCCACCAGGGCGATCGGATCCCGGCGGGTGAGCATGCGGTCGCCGGGGCGCATACGGTCGTGGACCGAGCGCAGCGCGCGATGTGCCGCTTGCGGCTCGCGGAAGACGGTGAGCGGCCAGTCGGGGCCGCCGGGCGCCGGGGGGAGGGCATCGAGCGCGGCGGCGAGCGGGACCGCGAGGGCCGAACTCTGCTCGCGGTCCGCGCAGATGACGGTGCGTACGTTGGTGCAGAAGCGCCCGGAGTCGCCCGCGACCAGGGGCAGCAGCCAGGCCACGGCCTGCTCGACCGGCATGTCCGCGGGCACCAGGGCGCAGCCGCGGCCCGGGCCGTGCAGGGTGAGTGCCGGGGAGTCGCGGACCGACGCGGCGAGGTCGGCGCCGCCGTAGACGGTCTGCCGCTCGGTGCGCTTCAGCAGGCCGTGCAGCCCGCGCCGGTCGGTGGGGTAGAGGCCGATGCGGGCGGCGGGCCAGCCGACGGCGAGCAGGGCGGCGACGAGCCGGGCGGCGGAGTACGGCTCGCGTCGGCTCGGGCGCACCCAGACGGCTGCCGAGCGTTCGGCCTGGTCGAGTACGGAGTTCAGGCAGGTGAACGTGTTGCCGGGCAGCGATACGAGGGATAGCCGGCCGTCGGGGACCGGCGCCTCGCCCCGCTTCAGCAGGCCGTCGCGGAGCAGCCCGCACCACCGGTCCACCAGCGGGCCGGGCAGCCCCGCGGTCTCCCATACGAGCGCGCGGAAGTCGTCGGCGTCCTGCTCGCCGAGGCCGCCCACGAAGACACGGCCGCGGGCAAACAACTCCACCGCTGCCAGCAGCAGGTCGCGGCGGCCGACGAACGGGGGCAGCTCGGTGCGCGTGCCGTCCCACCAGTCGCGGTCGGCGTGGGAGACGATCTCCGGTACCAGCGCGAGGCCGTACGCGGAGCCTGCCGCGCCGGGCAGGGCGGCGGTGTCCAGCGATGTGCGCCACTCGCCCCTGCGAAACGCGGAGAGCACCGCCCTCACGACAGCTCGCTGCGGAGGGCGGCGACCACCCGGATCTGCTCGGCTTCCGTGAGGGACGGATACAGCGGCAGGGCGATGTGGTGACGGGCGAACCAGCGGGCCCGCTCGAACGGCCCGTCGGGGATGGCAGGTTGAACGTCCGCGCCGGTGAAGTACGCGTGGTCGCACAGCAGATGGTCGTAGACCTCACCGGCGAGGGACACCCCGTGCCGCTCCCGCAGGCGCTTCTTCAGGAGGGCGCGGTCGAACGGGCTGTCGGGGTCCAGATAGGCGAGGTACTTGTAGAAGTTGCCGCCCACCCCGGCGGGCACGGTGTGCGGCCGCATTCCCGGGATGTCGGCGAGCAGGGTGTCGTAGCGGGCGGCGAGTTCCCGGCGGGCCGCGAGGGTGTGGGCGAAGCGCTCCAGGTCCACCGTGCCGACGGCGGCGTGGAGTTCGCTCAGCCGCCAGTTGCCGCCGGGACGGTCGTGCAGCGTGGAGCCCGGGGCGCTCTTGCCGTGGTCGCGCCAGCGCCGCACCTGTTCCAGGTCGTCCGGCCGGGCGGACACCAGCCCGCCCTCGCCGCTGACCGCCACCTTGGTGGGGAAGAACGAGAAGGCGCCGAACCGTCCGAAGCTGCCTGCCGCACGTCCGTTCAGGGTGGCGCCGAAGGCGTGCGCGGCGTCCTCCACCACGGGTACGCCGCGCTCCCGGCAGTGTGCGAGGACCCCGTCGAGCGCCGGTGACACGATGCCGCCGATGTGCACCGGCAGCACGGCGGCCGTGTCGGGATAGCGGTCGAGGGCCGCGCGCAGGGCGTCCGGGTCCATGCCGAGCCCGTCCAGCTCGATCTCGACGAAGCGCACGGTGGCGCGGGCGCGCACCGTCGCCGCGGCCGTGGCGAAGAACGTGTTGACGGGCGTGAGCACGGTCCTGCCCGCCACCCCGATGATCCGCAGCGCGATCTCCAGGGCCGCCGAACCGGACGCCACGGCGGCCGTCCCCGTGCCGGTCCAGGCGCGGGACAGCTCCTCGAAGCGGGCGACCTGCGGGCCTTGGGTGAGGACGCCCGAGGCGAGGGCGGTGTCGACGCGGTCGAGTACGGCACGCCGCTCGGACACCTCGAAGTGGACGCGCTGGGCCGGGACGTCGGCGCGGGGCGGGCGGGGGGCCGACAGAGTGCGGGTGAAGAAGTCCGCCGTGTGGCCCACATGCGTGCCGTGCCCCATGGGGAGTTCATGGATCTCGACGGCAGCGGAGGCCTCGCCCGTCCCGTACGCCGATCGAACTCGGTCCGCCGCGGCGCGCGCGTCGGCCGGTTCGAGGGAGGGGTCGGCGGTGCCGTACTGGAGTTGGAGGGGCGCCGGGGCGTGTGCCGCGTAGAGGTCGGGCAGGTCGGCGTATTCGAGGATGCCGGGGAGTGCCGCTCCCTCGTGGCCGGTCAGCAGCCGCCCGTACAGGGCCGGGTAGCTGCCGAAGTGGCTCGCCGCGCAGAGCGGGAGGCCTTGGCGGGGAGTGAGGAGAGCGGTGTGCAGGGCGACGGCCGCGCCGAGGCTGTGGCCGAAGAGGCCGACGCGGCCGGGGTCGACGAGCGGATGTGCCGTGAGCGCGTCGAGCGCGCCCAGGGCGTCCCCGACGAGCGCGCCGAGCAGGGAGCGGCCGGTCAGCGCGAACGCGTGGGCGAGCAGGGTCCCTTCGTCCCGCCCGGCCCTGCGGTCGTCGTCGAGGCCGCCGCCGATGCCGTGGTCGAAGGAGAGCGTCACGAAGCCCGCGTGCGCCAGTTGCTCGGCGACATTGCGGTCCGGGTGGTCGGGCGGCACATCGCCGGTGAGCTGGTCCAGGCGGGCGTTCCTCCCGCCGATGACGAGGACGGCCGGGCCGGGGGAGCCGTCGGTGCGGGTATCGGCGGGGGCGAGGAGGGTGGCGTGGAAGGAGCCGCGTACGGGCGAGTCGAACGTCAGGTGTTCGCGGTGCAGTCCGTCGCGGACCGATGTGCCGGTGTCGGTGACGGTGAGGGGCGCTCGCTCGACGCGGGCCAACCGCTCGACGACGCGGCGGAGTTGACGGGTGCGCGAAGCGCGGTCCTCGAAGGTGTCGGCGTCGGTGGTGCGGCGCAGGGCGGGTTCGGCGGCGAGGAGCCGGCGGAGGTGACGTACTTGCATGGCGCGGTCCCGTCCCGGTCAGACGAAATCGCCGTGCAGGGTTGTGGGCACTTCCAGCGCGTACGCGTCGAGCGCCTCGTCCAGTGTGATCCGGCCGCGCTGGAGGAGTTCCAGGAGTTCGTTCTGCGGGCGGTAG
The DNA here is from genome assembly GCF_000717945.1 of Streptomyces sp. NRRL S-920. Classification (NCBI taxonomy): domain Bacteria; kingdom Bacillati; phylum Actinomycetota; class Actinomycetes; order Kitasatosporales; family Streptomycetaceae; genus Streptomyces; species Streptomyces sp. NRRL S-920. The sequence goes on along the minus strand of NZ_JODF01000027.1, from coordinate 70,966 downwards.
AAACACGATTTGCACAGGTCGGTCCTGCGCGGGTTGGAGGCTTCCCAGGCGGCGCGCGGGCCGCCTTCGAGTACTTCGGCATATCCCTGTTCTACGACATTGCCGATGAGATAGCGGCTGTTGAGGTGCACCTGGGGGCACGGGTAGAGATTTCCGTCGGCGCCGACCGCTGTGACGAAACGGCTGTAGTGGCAGCGCTCGAATTCGCCCTCGACCTCGTCGATCTGGTCCATCGGGCCGCGGTCCAGCTTGGGCACCGAGACCTCGAAGGTGTCGGTGGAAAGAGCAGCGGCCCTGGTGAGCGACTCGGAGATCTCCGGCATCACCGATTCGATGGTGTCGTGGCCGAGCGCGCTGTAGAACTCCGGCTCGAAGCGCACGTAATGCGCTCCGGATTCCAGGGCGATATGGGCCGCCTGGAGAATCTCCCGGTAATTGCGGCGGGTGATCACGTAGTTGAAGCCGATGCGGAAGTCGGGGTCGGCCGCGCTCTCCCTGAGCCTGCCGACCGAGCCGACGAACCGCGAGAACGTCTGCTCCCGGTCCCGGGTGATGTCGTCGAAGGTCGCTTCCGTGCCCGCGTTCAGGCCGATGCGGACCCAGGTGTGGGTCTCGGCGACGCAGGAGGCGACGTCGGGGCGGCCGAGCCGCGAGCCGTTGGTGATCAGGCCGATCCGCAGCCCCGCGGCGTGCCCGGCCCGGCAGATGTCGGTATACCCCGGGTGGATGGTGCACTCGCCGCTGCCGCAGAAGGTCACGGCCCGGCCGTCGTTCGCGGCGAATGCGCGCAGCAGGGTGACCGCCTTGTCGGTGGCGATCGAGTCCTTGAACGAGAACAGGTCGTAGAACTGCTCTTCGTTGGGGGAGTGGAAGTTGCAGAAATGGCATCGCATATTGCAGGCGCCCATGATGCCGATCCGCATATGGACCGGCTTGATGTCCTGGCCCGCGACGAACCGGCGCAGTAACTCGCCGTGGGCCAGGACCTTCTGTGGTGAGTGCGCCTGATCAAGACTGACGATCGGCAGGCCTTCACGATTGTGGGGGGCCGCGCTCTTGAGGGCGCCATTGATGTCGCTGAGGTCACCGGCACCGAATGTGCTGTTCACGAACCCCCCACGCAAGGTCACTGTGCGCTTTCGCTGTTCGAGACGGTCCTTGCGACGTTAGGGAGCGCCGAGGTGACTGTCAACGGCACTGGACAACACCGGAGTCGGGGGTGTATTCGCCGCCGGCAGGCCGGGGCCGGACCGGGGTCGAGCAGCGGTCACGCCGGGGTCGCGTCCGCCAGGAACTCGGCGATCGAGGCCGAAAGGCCCTCCCTGCCCAGGCCGAGACCCGTGAGCGGACCCCTGCCGTGCTCGGTCTCGACCAGGGCCAGCAGGATGTGCTCGGTCCCGACGTGGTGGTGGCCGAGGCGCAGCGCTTCGCGGAAGGTCAGTTCGAGCACCTTGCGGGCCCCCGCGTCGTACGGTACAAGCTCGGGCACCTCGTCGGCCGTCGCGGGCAGCGCGTCCAGGGCCGCCCGGCGTACGTCTTCCAGGGCGACGCCCTGTGCCGTGATCGCCTTGGCGGCGAGGCCGTCCGGCTCGCTCAGCAGGCCCAGGACCAGGTGCTCGGTGCGGATCTCGTCGTGGTGGGCCGCCTTGGCTTCGTTGTGCGCGGCCATCACGACGTTCCTGGCCCGGGGGGTGAAGCGGCTGAAGCCCTGGTTCGGGTCGAGGTCGTTGGGCTCGTCCGGCTTCTTGGGCACGAACCGCTTCTGGGCGGCCTGGCGGGTGACGCCCATGCTCTTGCCGATGTCGGTCCAGGAGGCGCCCGAGCGGCGGGCCTGGTCCACGAAGTGGCCGATGAGGTGGTCGGCGACGTCACCCAGGTGATCGGCGGCGATGACCGCGTCGGAGAGCTGGTCGAGGGCGTCGGTGTGGACCTTCTTGATGGCGTCGATGAGGTCGTCGAGGCGGACCGTGGGCGAGGGTGTGGTGCGGTCTGCATGCGTCATGTGACAACCGTAGGTTGACAGTTGAGGGGACGTCAACCCTTGGTTGACACCGATGTGCAGGCTGAGGCTTCCCGCGACCCTGACGGCCCGAAAGGACCCGTAAGGAGCCCGTACGGAGTCCCTACGGAGGCCGTACGGAGCCCATACGGAGCCCATACGGAGGCCGCCCACACCCGAACACCCCCCCACTGTGGTGACCGCGACCATGGGGGGACCCGCCCCCTCCTCTCTAGCGTTCCGGGCATGACGAGCGAACACCCCGGCCCCGACAGCCCTTTGGTCCCGCGCGCCGCGCCCCCGCGTACCGACCGCGTGGACCTCACCGGGCGAACCGCCCTGGTGACCGGGGGCGGCAGCGGGATCGGCAGAGCGTGCGCCGAGGCGTTCGCCGCCGCGGGCGGCGTCGGCGGAGTGCCGCACGCCGTCGACCTCACCGCTGCCGACACCGTGCCCGCCCTGCCGTCCGCCGTCGACATCCTGGTCAACAGTGCGGGCACCCAGCACATCGCGCCCCTGGAGGACTTCCCGCCCGCCCGCTTCGAGCTGATCCAGCGGCTGATGGTCACCGCGCCCTTCCTGCTGCTCAGACACTGTCTGCCGCACATGTACCGGCACGGCTGGGGCCGCGTGGTGAACATCTCCAGCGTGCACGGCCTGCGGGCCAGCCCCTTCAAGTCCGCGTACGTCGCCGCCAAGCACGGCCTGGAGGGGCTGGGCAAGGTCGCCGCCCTGGAGGGCGCCGCGCACGGCATCCCGCCCGAGGACGTCGTCACGGACGTCCTGCTCGGCCGCTCCGCGATCAAGAGGCTCATCGAACCCGCCGAGGTCGCCGCCGTCGCCGTCTGGCTCTGCGGACCGCACACCGGCTACCTCACCGGCGCCTCCCTGCCCCTCGACGGCGGCTGGGGAGCGAGCTGAGCCCGCCGCGCCCCCGAGGAAAACCCTGGGACGCGCCCCCGCCCACGGTGGTTGAACGGCGGAACCACCGGCTCACCGCACCCCTGTCCGGCGAGCCGGGCCCCCATCGTCACATCCGGCCCGCGAGCCCCCGGCGCCCACCCCGGATCCCGACCCCGGACTCCAGGGTTTTCACGGTCGCCCCCGGGCCCGTACGGGTCCATGGTGGAGCCACGGTCGCGAAGCCGCGGCGGGCCCGGAACACCGGTACGGGGAGACACGGGGGAAAGGTACCGGTGGCCGGACGTACTACGGGGGTGTACGTCCGGACGGGCCGTCGGCGGACGGGGGGCGACCGTCGCGAGGGCGAGGGCGGGGGAGGGGGTGCCGGTGCGAGGCACCCCCGCTCGGGGCGCGGTGACATCCCGGACCCCACGGGTTCAGACCGCCGAGGCCTCCGTCGCCTCCGTCGCCCGCGCCAGCAACCGCACGAGCTGCGCCCTGCGATGCACACCGTCGAGCTTGCGGTAGATGTTGCTCAGGTGGAACTCCACCGTCTTGACGCTGAGGAAGAGCCGCTCCGCCACCTCGTGGTTGGTCAGGCCCCGCCCGACCACCAGCGCGACCTGCATCTCCTGCGGCGTCAGCCGCTCCAACGGGGCCCGCTCCGGGCGCACTTCGGTGCCGCCCGCCGCGTGCAGCTCGGCGGCCACGCGCGCCGCCCACCCCGTCGCCCCGAGCCGCTCGAACGTGGCGAGGGCCCGCTCCAGCAGGCGACGGGCCTCGCTGCGCCTGCCCTGCCTGCGCAGCTGCTCACCCCACGCGAACTCGGTGCGCCCCCGCTCGAAGGGCACGGGGCGCTCGGCGAGCAGCGCGAGGGAGCGCCGCATGTGGTGCTCGGCGGTGTCCGGTTCGAGCAGACCGCGGCAGCGCGCCGCGGCCCCCGCGGTGACCGGACGGTGCCCGCGCCCCGCCTCGTACTCCAGGACGTCGAGCACCTCGCGGGCCTCGGCGGTCATGTGCAGATGGACGTACGCGTCCGCGAGGTCCGCCGCCCACGTCAGATACAGGCCATCGCCCCGGCCGTGCGTGTGGGAGAACGCCCGCACCTCCTCCAGGCGGTGCACCGCCTCCTCGAAGCGGCCGAGGCCCAGCTCCAGGAGACCGAGCGCGCCGCGCGCCCGCGCCGCGTCCATCGGCAGCTCGGTGGCGGCCGCCCACTCCATGGCCTGCGCCGCGTGCCCCCGGCAGTCCGCCTCGCGGTGGAGCGCGGCCTCGGTCCTGGCGAGGGCGGCGAGCCCGCGCGGCACCTCGATGAGCCGCCCGGTGGCCTCCGCGAGCCGCACCGCCTCGTCGGCCTGCGCGAGCGAGGCGCTCCAGCGGCCCCGCCAGAACTCCACCACGGACAGCGTGCACAGCAGATGCGAGAGGAGACCCACCGCGCTGGAGGCGCGCGCGGTGTACGCGGCGCGGTCGAGCAGCCCGTGCGCCTCGTCGAGTTCCTCCGCCGCGAGGTGGCAGAGGCCGCCCACACCGGAGAGCGGATAGGGGAACGCCGGGTCGGGGGAGGCGAGGGGGCCCGCCAGCTCGCGCAGGAGCGAGCGGCCCGCGTCCGCGTCACCGCCGAGCAGCAGCACCAAGGTGCGCAGGAGCCGCACCGGCAGCAGCGTCTGGTGGGCGGAGTCGGCCAGTTCCATGGCCGCCGCGGAGCTGCCGCGGGCCGCGGTGAGGTCCCCGACCGCGAGTTCGGTGAGCGCGATGCCGCCGAGCATGACCGCGGCGAGCGCAGGGTCGACCTTCTCCGCCTCGTCGACCGCGGCCCGCAGCAGCTCGCGCGAGCGGGTCGGCTGCCCGCGCTGCACGTCGAGGTAGCAGCGCAGCTGGCGGATGTCGAGCCGAGTCCCGAGCTGTTCGGCGTGCTCCAGGGCGCGGTCCAGGATCGCGGCGGCCTCGTCGAGCGACCCGGCGGCCTGCGAGGCGCGGGCGGCGCACAGCAGCCGCTCCGCCTTGCGCTGTCCGGCGGGCGTGAACCGCGCGGCCCGCTCGTACAACCGGGAGGCCAGGGGATACGCCAGGGTGTCGGGCGCCCCGGCCGCCGCGTTCTCCAGGAGTGACGCCACATGTTCGTCCGGCTCCGCGCCCGAGGCGGCCAGATGCCACGCGTACTGCTCAAGGGCGGGTGCGGTGGCGCCTTGCAGGGAGCGGGCGATGGCGTGGTGGGCGCGGCGTCTGCGCACGGGGGTCGCGCCGTGGTAGACCGCCGAGCGGACCAGGGGGTGCCTAAAGGCGTATCCGTCCTGCTCCTCGACGACCAGGCCCGCCGCCTCGGCCGCCTCCAGCGACTCGTAGCTGAGGCCGTGCGCCCGCAGCGCCGCCTCGGTGCCGGCCAGCGGCCGCGTCCCGAGGACGGCGAGGAGCAGCATCGCGTCCTGTGCCTCCTGGGGCAGCCGGGCCACCGCGCTGCCGAACGTGTGGGCGAGGAGTGCACCGATCGGCAGGGGCGCCTGGGAGTCGCCGTCGTCGCCCGCGCCGCTCCCGGCGAGCAGGGCGGGCAACTCGATCAGGGCCAGGGGGTTGCCGCGCGCCTCCGCGAGGAGCCGGGTCGCCTCCCGTTCGGTCAGTTCGGCGGTGCCCTCCTCGGCGATCAGGCGGTGCGCGGACTCGGCGTCGAGGCCGCCGAGGGTCATGGTCTCCACGGAGGCGAGCCGGGACGCCGGCCCCGCCAGTTCGTCGCGCGAGGTGAAGAGGACGACGACGCCCTCGCGGCCGAGCCTGCGGGTGGCGAAGGCGAGGGCGTCCAGGGAGTACGGGTCGAGCCACTGCGCGTCGTCGACGGTGACGAGGACCGGGCCGTCCTCGGCGAGCGCGCCGAGCAGACTGAGCGTCCCCGCGGCCACCGCGAAACGGTCGTGAGCGCCGGCGGGGCCGAGCGCCAGCGCGCCGGTGAGCGCGGCGGCCTGGCGCTCCGGGATGCGGTCGAGGAAGTGCAGCACGGGCCGCAGCAGATCGGCGAGGCCCACATAGGGCAGGTCCGACTCGACCTCGACGCCCCGGGTGCCGAGCCGCAGCAGGTCGTGGGCCTGCCCGGCCACGTAGGTGACGAGGCTCGTCTTGCCGATCCCGGCCTCCCCGCGGATGAGCAGGGCGCCGCTCTCGCCCCCGCGTGCCTTGTCGATGAGGGCGAGAAGACGTGCGCATTCCAAGGAACGCCCCAGGAGCATGCGTTCAGCGTACCTGTGGCACCTGGCTTCGCGGAGGCGTGGAACGGGACGTATCTCGACCAGGAGCCGCGCCCAACACGTGGGAATACGCCCGTACTTGGCCCTGTCATCCGTCAGGCGCTGCCGCTAACCTCCGCGCATGATTCCCACGGTGGTCTGGGGCACCGGCAACGTGGGCCGCGCGGCCGTGCGTGCCGTCGCGGCCCATCCGGCGCTGACGCTCGCGGCGGTCGTCGTGCACAGCCCGGCCAAGGTCGGCCGCGACGCGGGCGAACTCGCCTTCCTGGGCCGGAGCTTGGGCGTGGCGGCGACCGACGACGCCGACGCGGTGCTCGCCGCCAGGCCGCGCGCGGTGGTGTACGCGGCCTCCGGCGACCTGCGCCCCGCCGAGGCACTCGACGATGTGGTCAAGGCGGTCCGCGCGGGGGCAGTAGTCGTCACGCCCGCCCTCTACCCCCTCTACGATTGGCGCGGCGCGCCCCCGGAGTTCAGGGACCCGGTCCTCGCGGCCGTCGCGGAGGGCGGCGGCTCACTCTTCGCCTCCGGGGTGGACCCCGGCTGGGCCAACGACGTACTGCCCCTGCTGCTCAGCGGGGTCGGCACCACCATCGACGCGATCCGCTGCCAGGAGATCTTCGACTACACCACGTACGACCAGGAGGGCTCGGTCCGCGACCTGATCGGCATGGGGCACCCGATGGAGTACGCGCCACCGATGCTCGCCCCCTCCGTCCCGACGATGGTGTGGGGCGGCCAGGTGCGCCTGATGGCGAGGGCGCTCGGCGCCGAACTCGCGGACATACGCGAGACGTTGGAGCGGCGCGCGCTCGACACGACGGTGAGCACGCGGACGATGGGGGAGTTCGCGGCGGGCACCCAGGGCGCCGTCCGCTTCGAGGTGCAGGGCGTCGTCGGGGGCGAACCCCGCATCGTCATCGAGCACATCACCCGCATCCACCCGTCCTGCGCGCCGGACTGGCCCTCCCCGCCCGGCGGCGGCGCAGGCGCCCACCGCGTCGTCGTCGAGGGCCGCCCCCGCATCGAGGTCACGGTCGAGGCCACCGACGAGGACGAGAACCGATCCGCGGGCGGCAACGCCACCGCCGTCGGCCGGCTGGTCAACGCCATCGACTGGCTCGTGGACGCCGGACCCGGCCTCTACGACGCGCTCGACGTCCCGCTGCGCCCGGCGGCGGGCCGGCTCGGAAGGAAGTGACCCATGGGTGAGGGCCCGCGCATCGACATCCCCGAGGGGCAGGACCCCATCGCGTACGTGTGGGGCGAGATGGTCCCCGAGATCGGCGCGGCGGCGTCCGGCTTCTCGCTCGCGGTGTACGCCCATACGACCCTCGGCCTGCGTGAGTTCGAGGCGGCGCGGCTGCGGATCGCCCAGATCAACGGATGCGTCTTCTGCCTCGACTGGCGCACCGAGCGCGACGGGCACAGGGTCGAGGAGGAGTTCGCCGACGCGGTGACCCGGTGGCGCACCACCGACGCCTTCGACGACCGCACGAGGCTGGCCGCGGAGTACGCCGAGCGGTACGCCCTGGACCACCACCACCTCGACGAGGAGTTCTGGACGCGGATGACCGCGCACTACAGTCAGGCCGAGATCGTGGAGCTGAGCATGAGCATCGGGTCGTGGCTGGCGTTCGGCCGGCTCAACCACGTGCTCGGCCTCGACACGGTGTGCGTGCTGCCCAAGCCCTGAGAGCACGCGGGTCGTGGCCCCTCACAGGTCGGCGTCGATGATCTTCTCGATGTTCCGTTCGGCGAGCGCCGTGATGGTCACGAACGGATTGACGCTGGTGTTGCCGGGGATCAGCGCGCCGTCGATGACGTAGAGCCCCGGATGGCCGTGCAGGCGGCCGTAGTTGTCGGTGGCCCTGTCGAGGACCGCGCCGCCCAGCGGGTGGTACGTGAGGTGGTCGCCCCAGGTCTTGTACGTGCCGAAGAGATCGGTGCGGTAGATCGTGCCCTCCTTGGCGTTGATCTTGTCGAAGATGGTCCTGGCGGCGTCGATGGAGGGTTGCTTCCAGGCGGTCTGCCAGTTCAGCTCCGCCCGGCCCGCCGCCGTGTTCCAGGAGAACTCGGCGCGGTGCGGGTTCTTGGTGATCGACAGATAGAACGACGCGTATGTCTCGATCCCGGTCGGCAGCGGCGCCACCTCGGCGAACGCGCCGCCCGCGGCCCAGTTGTCGATGCCGGCCGTGGGAATGGACGACTGGAGACTGCCGGTGGCGTCCCACATGTGGTTGGCGCGGCCGCACATCACGTTGCCGTTGTCTCCCCAGCCCCTGCCCACCTCGCCGTTGAGGCGGGGCAGCGCGCCGGTCGCCCTCAGCTTGACCAGGAGCTTGCTGGTGCCGACGCTGCCCGCCGCGAAGAAGACCTTGTCGGCCGTCATCTCCTTGGTGGCGACGGTGTCGCCACCGGTGTTGATCTGGTCGATGGTGACGGTGTAGCCGCCACCGGCCGCCGGTGTGACCGAAGTGACCTTGTGCAGCGGGGAGATGGTGACCCGGCCGGTCGCCCTCGCGCGGGCGAGATAGGTCTGTTGCAGCGTCTTCTTGCCGTGGTTGTTGCCGTAGAGGATCTCCCCGGCGAGCGCCGACCTGGTGGCAGTGCCCGCCTGCTCCCGCTTCATGTAGTCCCAGTCGTACACGTCGGGCACGAAGACGAACGGGAAGCCGGAGCGCTGCGCGTGCTTGCGGCCGACCCGGGCGTACTGGTAGCACTCGGCCGTCTCGAACCAGGCGGGGTCGATGGTGCTCACCCCGAGGGCTGCGTTGGCGCGCGGGTAGTAAGTGCCGTACATCTCGCCCGCGTTGACCGAGGGGAGCACGGCGGCGAAGTTCTCCCGCCGAGGCGTGACCGCCATGCCGCCGTTGACCAGCGAGCCGCCGCCGACGCCCCGGCCCTGGTAGACGGTGATGCCGCCGAACTCCTCGGCGTCCAGGATCCCCGTGTGGCGCGGCACGTCCTTGTCGAGCGGGAAACCGAGGAAGTTGCTCAGGGGCTGCTTGGTCCTGGTGCGCAGCCAGAAGGAACGGATGTCCGGGCGCGTGGTGTTGGCGAAGATCTTGCCGTCGGAGCCCGGGGTGTCCCAGGCCATGCCCATCTCGGCCATGTGCACGTCGACACCCGCCTCGGCGAGCCGCAGGGCGGCGACGGCGCCGCCGTAGCCGGTGCCGATCACCAGGGCGGGCACGCGGGCGCCGTCGAGGGCACGGGCCGGTGTGGCGTGGCCCGCGAGTGCGACGGCACCGAGAATGGAACTCGTTCCTGCCAGGAATCTTCGACGTGACAGGCCGTCAGATGTCTTGTTGTGCTGGGTCGTCGGGTCCATGTGACCTTCCTCACGTTTGGCTTAATCGCAACGAGTTCTACTGCCGCTTGCATGGGAAGTCACGTCATACCAAAAAGTAACTTCTGTCCGGTCCCCCACCCCTCATGGTGGACCCCCTACGGCACGCCCAGCTCACTCCGCAGCCGGTCCAGGAGCGCGCGGGCCGCCGGGCTCGCGGGGCCGTCCTTGCGCCAAGTCAGGGCGATGCGTCCGCGCGGGCGCGGGTCGGTGATGAGCAGGGTGCGCAGGCCCAGCCCCGTGGTCATGCCCGGGGGCAGCGCGGGCAGCACCGCCACGCCGAGCCCGCGCGCGGCGAGCCGGGTCAGGACGTCGGGGGAGGCCGCCTCGAAGGCGATGCGCGGCTTGAATCCCGCCGCGGCGCACGCCCCGTCGAGCACCCCGCGCAGACCGGTGCCGCGCGGCAGACTGATCAGCGGTCGGCCGGCCAGCTCGGCGAGCGGCACCTCGGTGCGGCCCACCGGGTGCAGGAGGGGATCGCCGGGAGCCACGGCCGCGACCAGCGGCTCGTCGACCACGATGTCCAGCGCCACGTCCGGCGGCGGCTCGTCCGCCGTCAGGCCGAGCAGCGCGATGTCCAGCTCGCCCCGCCGCACCGCGGTCAGCATCCGGTCGGAGGTGTCCTCCGTGAGGGAGATCTCCACCCGGGGGCGCGCGTCATGGAAGTCGGCGACCACGGACACCACGTCGAACTCCTGGGTGGCGGCGCCCGACACGAGCCCCAGGACGACCTGGCCGCGCAGCAGCCCCGCGAACTCGTCCGCCGTGCCCCGCGCTCCCTCGACGGCGGCGAGCGCGGCCCGCGCGTAGGGCAGCACCGCTCGGCCCACCTCCGTCGGGGTCACCGTCCGGCCGCCACGGTCCAGCAGCCGATGGCCCAACTCCCTCTCAAGCCGCTGTATTTGCGCGCTGACGCCGGGCTGCGCCACATGCAGCCGGGCGGCGGCACGGGTGAAGTTGGCCTCTTCGACCACGGCCACGAAGTACTGGAGTTGCCGGAGTTCCATAACCGACGATGCTAATGGCGAGAAGAAGAAGCTCTTGGACTTATCGCCGGGCCTTGATCACCCTGGACCCATGGGAAAGACGACCGGGAACGAGCGCCACATCCGCGCCGAGATCGCCGCAGAACGCCGCGAACTGGCCGACCTCTTCGACGGGTTGAGCCCCGCCCAGTGGGACGCCCCCTCGCTCTGCGCGGGCTGGCGCGTACGCGAGGTCGTCGCGCACATGTCCCTCGGCTTCCGCCGCTCCCTGCCCATGACGCTCCTCGACATCGTCAAGGCGGGCGGCAGCCTGCACCGCATGACGGACCGCCGCGCCCGCGCGGACGCCGCCGCCCTGCCGCCCGCCCGGCTCGCCGCATCCATACGGGACAACGCGCACCACCCCTGGACGCCCCCGGTCGGCGGATACACCTCCGCGCTGGCCCACGACGTGGTGCACGGCCTCGACGTCACCGTCGCCCTCGGCCTGGAGCGAGCAGTTCCCGCCGAGCGCCTGCGCATCCCCCTGGGTGCCGTCGACGCCAAGAGCCTCCGGTTCTTCGGGGCCGACCTCACGGGCGTCGCGCTGCACGCCGACGACCTCGACTGGTCGTACGGCAGCGGCATCCCCGTACGCGGCGCGGCGCAGGACCTGCTGCTCGTCGCGTTCGGCCGCAAGGTGCCGCCGGGCAGGCTGCGTGGCGAGGGGTGCGAGCGGTACCTCCTGAGGTGAACGAGAGGTATTTCGCGGCCGGTTGTCACAAACGGCCCTGTTGGATCCGTCATACATGCGACCTACTCTGGAGAGCGCCTGAAAGGGAGTCGCATGAGCGGAAGCATCGAGCGCACCGGGGCAAGCGGAGGACGAGGACGGCCAGGGCGCGGGGAGCGGGTCGCGGACTGGGCGGACGGGCGCCTTGGCATCAACACCCTGGCCAAGAGCCAGATGCGCAAGATCTTTCCGGATCACTGGTCGTTCATGTTCGGCGAGATCTGCCTCTACAGCTTTCTGATCCTGATCCTCACCGGCACCTATCTGACCCTGTTCTTCGAGCCGAGCATGGCCGAGGTCACCTACGACGGCCCCTATGTGCCGCTCAAGGGCCTCCAGGTGTCGAGGGCGTTCGAGTCCACGCTGGAGATCAGCCTGGAGGTGCGCGGCGGCCTGCTGATCCGGCAGATCCACCACTGGGCCGCGCTCGTCTTCGTCGCGGGCATGATGGTCCACATGATGCGGGTGTTCTTCACCGGCGCCTTCCGCAAGCCGCGCGAGGTCAACTGGCTCTTCGGCTGGACCCTGTTGATGCTCGCCATCATCACCGGCCTGACCGGGTACTCGCTCCCCGACGACCTGCTCTCGGGCACCGGCGTCCGCTTCGCGCACGGCGCGATCCTCTCGATCCCCGTCGTCGGGACCTACCTCGCGTTCTTCCTGTTCGGCGGGGAGTTCCCGGGCGAGGACATCGTGGCGCGGTTCTACCCGATCCACATCCTGCTGCTGCCGGGCATCATGCTCGGGCTGGTCGTCGCCCACCTGATCCTGGTCTTCTACCACAAGCACACCCAGTTCGCCGGGCCCGGAAAGACCGAGAAGAACGTGGTCGGCGCGCCGTTCCTGCCCATCTACATCGCCAAGGCGGGCGGCTTCTTCTTCCTCGTCTTCGGCGTACTCGCGATCATGGGCGCGGTCGCCTCCATCAACCCCGTCTGGGCCATCGGCCCCTACCGCCCCGATACGGTCTCCACCGGCGCCCAACCCGACTGGTACCTCGGCTTCTCCGAGGGGCTGATCCGGGTGATGCCCGCCTGGGAGATCAACATCTGGGGGCACACGCTCGCCCTCGGCGTCTTCATCCCGTTCGCGCTCTTCCCGCTGATCATGACGGCCATCGCGGTCTACCCGTTCGTCGAGGCCTGGGTCACCGGCGACAGGCGGGAGCACCACATCGCGGACCGGCCCCGCAACACACCGGTGCGCACCGGGTTCGGCGTCGCCTGGCTGACGCTGTACTTCGTGCTGCTGATCGGCGGCGGCAACGACATCGTCGCCACGCACTTCCACCTGTCGATCAACGTCATCACGTGGTTCGTGCGGATCGCCTTCTTCGTCGCGCCCGTCCTCGCCTTCGTCGTCACCCACCGGATCTGTCTCGGCCTCCAGCGCAGGGACCGCGAGAAGGTGCTCCACGGCCGCGAGACCGGCACCATCAAACGCCTGCCGCACGGCGAGTACGTCGAGATCCACGAGCCCCTGCCCCAGGCGGAGCTGTACCGCCTGACCGCCCACGAACAACCCCAGCCCTACGAGATCGGCCCCCTGGTCGACGCCAACGGCGTGGCCCGCAAGGTCCCCCGCTCCGAACGCCTGCGCTCACGCCTCTCCCGCGCCATGTACGGCCCCAAGGCGCAGGTGCCGAAGGCGACGGCGGAGGAGTACCTGGCGATCCAGCGGGGCGAGGGTGATCACCACTGACGGGGCAACTCGGTTAGCCTCACACGGTGATGGCATCCGAGAGCACCCCGAAGCTGCTGGCGATCAGCGACCTGCACGTCGCGTACGCGGAGAACAGGAAGTACGTCGAGACCATTCGGCCAGAGACGGACGGGGACTGGCTGATCGTCGCCGGTGACGTCGCCGAGCGCATGGCCGACATCGAGTGGGCGCTGAGCACGCTCGCCGGGCGGTTCGCCAAGGTGGTGTGGTCGCCCGGCAACCACGAGCTGTGGACGCCCAAGGACGACCCGGTCCAGCTGCGCGGCGAGGAGCGCTACCAGCACCTCGTCGCGCTCTGCCGCGAACTGGGCGTCGCCACTCCCGAGGACCCCTACCCCGTGTGGCGCGGCGCGGGCGGGCCCGTCACCGTGGCCCCGCTATTCCTCCTCTACGACTACAGCTTCCGCCCCGGCGGGACGCGGACCAAGGAGGAGGCCCTCGCGGTCGCGCACGAGGCGGGTGTCGTCTGCACCGACGAGTACTTCCTGCACCCCGACCCCTACGCCACCCGCGACGACTGGTCGCGGGCGCGCGTCAAGCTCACCGAGGAGCGCCTCGCCGAGCGGCCCGCCGGGATGCCCACCGTCCTCATCAACCACTGGCCCCTGCTGCGCGAGCCCACCCGCATCCTGCGCTACCCGGAGTTCGCCCTGTGGTGCGGCACCGAGCTGACCGCGGACTGGCACGTGAAGTACGACGCGGCGGCCGTCGTCTACGGCCATCTGCACATACCGCGCACGACCTGGCACGACGGCGTGCCGCACGTGGAGGCGTCCGTCGGGTACCCGCGCGAGTGGCGCAGGGACTTCCACCCCGACCCGCGGCTGCGGCAGATCCTGCCGGCGCCCGAGGAGCGCCAGGAGCGCTGAGGGCCGTTGTCAGTGCCTCCCCATAGAGTGAAATCACTCGGTAAGCCTGGGGAGAAGGAGCAGCAGCATGTCCGCCAACAGGATTCAGCACAAGGTGAATCACGTCGCGCTGGTAGTGGACTGTTCGGGTTCCATGCGTCCGCACGAGCATCAGCTCGTGCGCGTCGTGGACGAGTTCGTGGCGGGATTGAAGGCCGAATCGGACAGCCTCGGCCACGAGACCCGCATCAGCCTCTACTCATTCGACCACCGGGTGGAGAATTTGGTCTGGGACATGGACGTGAAGCACCTTCCGTCCATGCGCGGCCTGTACCAGGTGAACAATGGGGCGACGGCACTCATCGAGGCCTCACTGAAGTCCCTGGACGACCTGGGCCATATATGGGAGGAATACGGCGAGCACAGCTTCCTCCAGATCGTGGTGACGGACGGCGAGGAGAACGCCTCCGGCGGCGACCGGCGGCATGACGGCGACATGGCCATCCTCGGCCCCTGGCTCGACAGGATCGCGGCCAAGATGGGCGGGCTCCCCGGCCACTGGACCTCCGCGATCCTCGTCCCGAACTCCCTGGCCAAGCGCACCGCGCAGAACTACGGCTTCCCGGCCGGGAACATCGCCATCTGGGACGCGGACTCCCAGGAGGGCGTCGAGGAGGCCATCGGCACCGTGCGCGCCGCCGCCACCAGCTTCCTGCGGGCCCGCGAGAAGGGTGTGCGCGGCACAAAGAATCTGTTCGCCGTCGGCCAGGACATATCGATCGACGAGGTGCGGGCGAACCTGGAGCCGATTCCGGCGAACAAGTACCGGCTCCTGAAGGTCGACAAAGAGGCCGAGATCCGTCCCTTCGTCGACTCGCATCCGGGAGTGACGTACGAACGTGGCGCGTGCTATTACCAATTGGGCGCCCGTGCCCAGGTCCAGCCGAACAAGGAAGTCATCGTGGTGGAGAAGGACACCGACCGCGCCTATACCGGAGACGCGGCACGCAGCCTTCTGTTCGGTACGGGCATTCAGGGAACCGTCTCGGTGAAGGCGGGCAACAATCCCAAGCTGGAGGTCTATGTGCAGAGCCGCTCGGTGAACAGGAAACTCAAGCCGAATACGCGTCTGCTCATCATGCTCTGAGTTCCCAGGGGCACGGCCCGGTGCCTTCGCACCAGGCCGCCAGGTCCGCGCCGTTCACGCAGACTATTCCGCACTGCTGCGCGTATTCGAGGGCGGGGGCGGTGAAGTCGCTCGTGGTGACGAGCGCCGCCACGTCGGCGCCGTGGACGGTGAAGCACGTACCGCCGAAGCGCTGGAGGTCCTGTGAGCCGACCTTGTTGTCCTCGCCGTACCGCTTGCACTGGATGACGACCCGGCGCCCGTCGGGGGCCACCGCCAGGACGTCGGCGCCCAAGTCGCATGCCCCGCCCACCACATCGACGTCCCGGCACGCGTCCCGCGCGCACAGGTCCGCTATGGCCTGCTCGAAGGCGTCGGCGTCGAGGGCGGTGTAGTCGACGTAGTCGACCCGCGCCTCGGCAAGGACGGCTGTCGGCTCAAGGATCTCGGAAGCCTGCTCGGCCGCCTCGTCCAGAGCTTCGGCCGCGCGCCGCGCATACCTCGCCGCGGAGAAGCGGCGCCACCGGGAACGGCCAAGTAAGGCGGCGGCGAGGCCCACGGCGAGGAGTGAACCGATCCACAGGGGGCGGCTCTCGACCATGCGGGCCGCGGCGCGCGCCAGGAAGACCGCGCCGCACAGGACGACAGCCAGGAGAACGAAGAACAGGGCGGTCGCGCGCAGGTCGAAGCGCCGTTCCCGGTCCCTGCGTCGAAGGGGACGCGTGGGTACGGTCATGCCACTCCCTCACGATGAACGCCGGCGAAGATCACTCATCCACGCCTGCCCTAGATCGACATCGTTAAAAGAGCGGCCGAGCACGTGCGGGTGCGGGCACTCACCTTTCAAGGTCCTTGTGCGCCGTCTCCGGCAACCGCAGATACACCACCGACGACACGAGGCACAGCACGGCCACGTACACGGGGAACAGCCCGGGGGAGCCGATCTCCTTGAACAGGGTCCCCACGTACGGCGCCGTGCCGCCGAACAGCGCGACGGTCAGCGAGTACGGGAAGCCGATCCCGGCCGCGCGGACCCTCGCGGGGAACACCTCCGCGTTCACCGCCGCCGAGATCGACGTGAACCCGGTGAGCAGCACCATCCCGGCGCACTGCACGAGCAGCAGCGAAAGGAACGACCCCGAGAGGGACTTCAGCAGCGGCACGCTGAGGGCCGCGAAGCCGATGCCGAAGAACAAAAGCAGCGGCCTGCGCCCCACACGGTCCGAGAGCAGGCCGCCGAGCGGCTGGAGCAGGGCGAAGAACGCGAGCGAGAGCGTGCCCGCCAGCAGCGCCTGGCCCTTGCTGATGTCGGTGTTCAGCTCGGCGTACGTCGGCAGGTACGACGTCCACGTGTAGTAGGCGATGGTGCCGCCCGCGGTGATGCCGCAGATCAGCAGCGACTGGCGCGGATGCCGGCGCAGGGCGTCGAAGAGCCCGGGGCGTTCGCCCCGTTCGGCAGGGGGCTCATGTGTCTCGTACGCGCCCTGCCTGATCCAGAAGCCGGCCAGGCTGAGCAGCGCCCCGAGCAGGAAGGGCAGCCGCCAGCCCCAGCCGTCCATCTGTCCGTCGGAGAGGGTGGCGACCAGCAGTGCCGCGACGCCCGAGGCGGCCAGCTGGCCGGCGGTCGTGGAGACGTACTGGAAACTGGAGAACAGACCGCGTCGCCCCGGGCCCGCCGACTCCACGAGAAAGGTGGTCGACGCGGCGAACTCGCCGCCCACGGACAGCCCTTGGAGTAGCCGCGCCGCGACCAGCACCACCGGAGCGAGCACACCCACGGACGCGTAGGTCGGGGTCAGGCCGACCAGCAGACTGCTGGCGCCCATCAGCAGGATGGTGACGGTCAGCGCGCTCCGCCTGCCGCGCCGGTCGGCGACGGCGCCCATCAGCAGGCCGCCGACCGGCCGCATGAAGAAGCCGACGGCGAAGACGGCGAACGTGGAGAGCAGCGGCACCAGGGAGTTCCCGGCGCTCTTGGGGAAGACCTGGTCGGCGATGTAGGTGGCGAGGAAGGTGTACGCGTACCAGTCGTACCACTCCACGGCGTTGCCGACGGAGGCGGCGAGCAACTGCCGTACGGGGCGCCGCTCGCGATCGGGCTCGTGCGCGGGCTCATGGGCGGGGGAGCCGTCGGCCACCTGCTCGTCCTGCTGTGTCATGACCACGACCCTCCCCTGCTCGGCGGCGCCGCACACGTGGTGTCCGTCAGACGGACACGGCATCCCGGTACCGGCGCCGTCAGCCCTATCAGCCCTGTCAGCCGGTCGTCGGCTTGTACGCGTACACCGCCGTCGTCACCAGGCACGGCAGCGGCGGCACCACCTCGACGCGCAAGGTGCGGCGCACGGCGTCGTAGTCCACGCCCTCCGTCTCGAAAGTCCCGGCGCAGGCGCTGCGCCGCGGCGAGGCGAAGAGGGAGGTGACGCGGCCGGTCACGGGCCGCCCGTCGAGCGCGCGCTCCAGGTCGACCTGGAGCACCGGGCGGTCCTCGGGGAACAGCTCCTTGGACGCGTCGTTCGAGGCGCACACCAGCCGCGTGGCGGAGGCGAAGTCGCAGCCCTGGACGTCCCGCACGGGCTTGTCGAGCGTGATCTGCCCGGCCTGGGGGAGCGGCCCGCCGGTCGACGGCGTCGAGGGGTTGAGCAGCGGCGCGGGGAAGACCTGGAGGCGCTTCTGGTCGCCCCACTCGCCGGACACCAGCCAGCGCGCGTCCGGGGAGACGGCGGCGAAGGAGTTGTTGAGCTTCTCGCCCGCGTCGAGCTGATGCTCGTAGAGGTAGCGCTTCCCACCGGGGGTGGTGACCGCGAACATCTTCGACTTCGCGGCGTCGCCGCCCTGGTAGGCGTCGAAGGTGTGCCCGTCCGCGATGTCGGGGTCGCCGATGTGCCCCCAGCCCTTGGCGCGCAGGGCGAGCGGTATCGAGCCGAGCCCCCGGTGGAGGAGCCCGCCGTCCGCGCGGCTCGCGAGCCCCTGGCTGCCGGTGAGGGAGTTGACGTACGAGGTGCCGGACTCCTGCCAGCCGCCCGGCGGAGGGGCGGGCGCGGCCGCCGCGCCGCCGCCCGTCATCACCGCCAGAGCGACGGCACCGAACAGGGCGGTTGATGCCTCCCAAAGGGTCATCGGGGCGCTACCTCCGTGGGGGGTCGAAACGCTGCCGCGTCATCGTACGTAACGTGAGCCCCGGCGGTAACAGTCGATAACAGTCCGACAGAAGGCGGTTGAAGACGTGAAGCTGGCGATTCTCGGCGGGGGCGGTTTCCGCGTGCCGCTCGTGTACGGGGCCCTCCTCGGCGACCGTGCCGAGGGCCGTGTCACCGACGTCGTCCTGCACGACCTGGACGCCGCGCGGCTCGGCGCTGTCACCCGCGTCCTCGTCGAGCAGGCCGCGGGCGTCCCGGACGCGCCCCTCGTCACCGCGACCACCGACCTCGACGAAGCGCTGCGCGGCGCCGACTTCGTGTTCTCCGCGATCCGGGTCGGCGGCCTGGAGGGACGCGCGGCCGACGAGCGCGTCGCCCTCGCCGAAGGCGTCCTCGGCCAGGAGACGGTCGGCGCGGGCGGCATCGCGTACGGGCTGCGGACCGTGCCCGTCGCCGTGGACATCGCGCGCCGCGTCGCCCGGCTGGCCCCGGACGCCTGGGTCATCAACTTCACCAACCCCGCCGGCCTGGTCACCGAGGCGATGTCGCGCCACGTCGGCGACCGCGTCATCGGCATCTGCGACTCGCCCGTGGGCCTCGGCCGCAGGGTCGCGCAGGTGCTCGGCGGCGACCCCGACGAGGCCTTCATCGACTACGTGGGCCTCAACCACCTCGGCTGGCTGCGCGGCCTGCGCATCGCGGGCCGCGACGAACTGCCGCGCCTGCTCGCCGATCCCGGGCTCCTCGGCTCCTTCGAACAGGGCAGGCTCTTCGGCGCCGACTGGCTCCAGTCGCTCGGCGCGATCCCCAACGAATACCTGCACTACTACTACTTCAACCGCGAGACCGTACGCGCCTACCAGCAGGCGGAGCGGACCCGCGGCGCCTTCCTACACGACCAGCAGGCCCGCTTCTACGACAGCATGCGACAGCCGGCCACCCCCGCCCTCAGGACCTGGACCGACACGCTCGCCGAGCGCGAGGCGGCGTACATGGCGGAGAACAGGCAAGCGGCGGGCGTGGGGGAGCGGGCCGAGGAGGACCTGGAGTCCGGCGGGTACGAGAAGGTCGCCCTCGCGCTGATGCGGGCCATCGCGCGGGACGAGCGGGCGACGCTGATCCTCAACGTCCGCAACGGCACGACCCTCGCCGCCCTGGACGCGGACGCCGTCATCGAGGTGCCGTGCTCCGTCGACGCCAACGGCGCCCACCCCATGGCGGTGGACCCGCTGCCGGGCCACGCCACCGGCCTGGTGTGCTCCGTCAAGGCCGTCGAGCGCGAGGTGCTCGCCGCGGCCGACAGCGGATCGCGCGCCACCGCCGTCAAGGCGTTCGCGCTGCACCCGCTCGTCGACTCGGTGACGGTCGCACGGCGTCTGGTGGACGGCTACCGGGGTGTGCACCCCGGTCTGGCGTACCTGAGATGATCACGACATGAGTCCCGTCGTCTCCATCGGTGCCGCAGCCCGCCGCCCCTGCACGCTCGTCGTGTGCCGGGGCTGCTGCTGCGGCGACGCCCGCAAGAACCCCGGCATCGACCACGCCTGGCAGCTGGAGCGGCTGCGGTCGGCGGCGGCGGCCTCGCGCGGCCGGTTCGCGGTGCGCACCAGCGAGTGCCTCGGGCCGTGCGGCCAGGCCAACATCGTCGTCGTCCAGCCCTCGTACGAGGGGCGCAGGCGCGGCGGCCGCGCGGCCTGGGTCGGCTTCGTCACCGACGACGAGTCGCTGGAGCAGATACTCGCCTGGGCCGAGGCGGGCGGCCCCGGCCTCGCCGAGCCGTCACCGACGCTGGCGCTGCAACTGGTCGACCCCCGGGCCGTCTAGTCGCCTCCGGTCCGCGCCCTAGCCCGCGAGGACCTGGTCCAGGAAGCCGTGCAGGTTCTGGAGGGTCCTGGCGTTCTGCTCCTGCGGCGACAGGCTCTCCTCCAGGCGGCGCGCGAGCACCGTCGTCTTCTTTCCGCGTACGTAGAGGGAGCACGCCAGGTCCGCGCAGATGTACAGGCCCACCGAGTTGCCCTGGCGGCCCGCCGCTCCGGCCTTGGGGGCCACCAGCAGTGTGATGCCCGAGCCGGACTGCGGGGTCACGCAGACCGAGCAGATGCTGGACTTGAGCAGGCTCTTGCGCGGCCCGCTGGAGGCGCGCAGCGCGATGCCGACGGGCTTGCCGTCCCGCCACGTCACCGCGTAGCCGCGCTCGGGGGCCTTGGGGTCGCGCCAGCCCAGGAAGTCCAGGTCCTGCCAGGGGGTGTCGGCGAAGTCCGCCGGCAGCGTGAGCCTGCTCGCCTCGCCCTTGGAGCAGTTCACGAAAGAGGCGCGGATCTCTTTTTCACTGACGGGTTCCATGATCCGGAAGGTATCAACGGACAAACGGAACCGTCGTCCTATTTTTCCCTCAGCGCTCTGTAGAGCGCCCCGACCAGGTGGACGCTGCGCAGATCCTCACCGGACGTCCCGGCACCCACGCGGTTCATCGTGTACGCGTACGAGACGCGGTTCTCCGGGTCGGCGAAGGCGTACGACCCGCCGAGGCCGCCGTGCCCGAAGGCGCGCGGGTTGGGTCCCGCCTGCCCGTACTGGTTGAGCATGTAGCCGAGGCCCCACGGCCACCTCTCGGCGAGCGGCGTGACCACCCGCAGTACCAGGTCGGGCTCGTCGCCGCCGCTGTGCGGCGTGCGCAGCCGCTCCACCGTCTCGGCCGCGAGCAGCCCGCCGCCCGCCAACACCCCGTACACCGCGGCGAGTCCACGCGCGGTGGCGTGGCCGTTGGTGGCCGGGATCTCCGCACCGCGGTAGGCCGCGCCGTTCACGTCGTCGAGCGGCAGGTAGTCGAAGGCCAGCGTGGCCGGTGCCAGCGGGTGCTCGTCGAGACCGCCGACCGGGGGCGCGGGAGCCCCGCCGAGCGCCCGGCGCGAGCCGCCGAGGGTCGGTGCCATGTCCGCGCACCGCCCCTGCTCGCTCTCCGGCGTGCCGACGAAGACATCCGCGCCGAGCGGCCCGGTCACCTCGGAGCGCAGAAACGTGCCGAGCGAGACCCCGCTGACCCTCCGTACGAGTTCACCGACCAGGAAGCCGAACGTCACCGCGTGATAGCCCTGCGCGGTGCCCGGCCGCCACCACGGCGCGGTGTCCGCCAGCGCCCCGGTCACCTTCTCCCAGTCGTACACGGCACCCGGGCCCAAGGGCTCCCGGGGCGCGATCAGGCCGCTGCGGTGGCTCAGCAGCCACCGCACCGGAATGTCCGCCTTGCCCGCCGCGGCGAATCGGGGCCAGTACCGCGCGACCGGCGCGTCCAGGTCCAACTCGCCGCGCTCCACGAGCAGGTGGGCGCAGAGGGCCGTCATGCCCTTGGTCGTGGAGTACACGTTCACCAGCGTGTCGCGTTTCCAGGGGCGCGTGCCCGTCCGGTCGGCGTCACCGCCCCACAGGTCCACGACGCATGTGCCGTCGACCGTGGCCGCGACGGCCGCCCCCAGATCACCGCGCTCGGTGAAGTTCCGCTCGAACTCCTCGCGTACGCGCTCGAAACCGGGCGCGCAGCTGCCGTGGACGCGCACAGACATGGACTCTCCCAGGCGGTGAGACGAATCGGCGGAGCCCCCTCCCGTCCCCCCTCCCGCGTGGCTGCCCGCAGCATTTACCCCGCGGCACGACGAGCAAACCCCCACGCCAGGGCCGTCGGAGCGGTGTTCTTGTGTCCCGCCCACCAGAGGTTGGACTTCTCTTCACCCGCCGGTCACGATCCCTTCCGTATCGCTTGCTCCCCTTGGCACACTTCACCCGCTCGCGTCCCCCACACCACATGAGGTCGACACATTCATGACTGAACTCAACCGGCGCCGTTTCATGCAGCTGGCCGGCGGCACCGCGACCTACGCCGTGCTCAATCAGAGCATCGCCCGCGCCGCCTCCCTGCCCGCGAGGCGTGCCACCGGCACCATCGAGGACGTCGAGCACGTCGTGGTGCTGATGCAGGAGAACCGGTCGTTCGACCACTACTTCGGGACGCTGAAGGGCGTACGCGGCTTCGGTGACCCCCGCCCGGTGACGCTGCCGAACGGCAAGCCCGTCTGGAACCAGCCGAACGGCGGCAAGGAGGTGCTGCCCTTCCACCCGGACGCCGAGAACCTCGGCATGCAGTTCATCGCGGGCCTCGACCACGACTGGGCCGGCGGCCACAAGGCGTTCAACAACGGCAAGTACGACCAGTGGATCCCCGCCAAGTCCGAGCGGACGATGGCATATCTCACGCGCGACGACATACCGTTCCATTACGCGCTCGCCGACGCGTTCACCGTCTGTGACGACTATCACTGCTCGTTCATCGGGGCCACGGACCCCAACCGCTACTACATGCTCACCGGCCACGTCGGGAACGACGGCAAGGGCGGTGGCCCCGTCCTCGGCAACCAGGAGGCGGGCTACGACTGGACGACGTACGCCGAGCGCCTGGAGCAGGCGGGCGTCTCCTGGAAGGTGTACCAGGACATCGGCGACGGCCTGGACGCGGCGGGCCACTGGGGCTGGATCGACGACGCCTACCGGGGCAACTACGGCGACAACTCGCTGCTCTACTTCAACAAGTACCGGAGCGCCAAGCCCGGCGACCCGCTCTACGACAAGGCCCGCACCGGCACCAACGCCAAGGCGGGCGACGGCTACTTCGACCTCCTCACCGCCGACGTGAAGGCGGACCGGCTCCCGCAGGTCTCCTACATCGCCTGCCCGGAGGCCTTCACCGAGCACCCCAACTGGCCGGTGAACTACGGCGCCTGGTACATCGCGCAGGTCCTCGACGCGCTCACCTCCAACCCCGAGGTGTGGGCCAAGACCGCGCTGTTCATCACGTACGACGAGAACGACGGCTACTTCGACCACATCGTCCCGCCGTACGTGCCGAAGGACGCCGCGCAGGGCAAGTCCACCGTCGAGACCACCCTGGACTACTTCCCGGGCAACGCCTCCTACGCGGCCGGGCACTACGGCCTCGGGCAGCGCGTCCCGATGATCGTCGTCTCGCCGTGGAGCACCGGCGGGTTCGTGAACTCGGAGGTCTTCGACCACACGTCGATCATCCGGTTCATGGAGCGGCGCTTCGGCGTCAAGGAGCCGAACATCTCGCCGTGGCGCCGCGCGATCTGCGGCGATCTCACCTCCGCCTTCGACTTCGGCGGCAAGGACACCGACCCTGCAAAGCTGCCCGCCACCGCCGCGTACGAGCCGCCGGACAACAAGCGCCACCCCGACTACGTCCCCAAGGCGCCCACGAGGTCCACGCTGCCCAAGCAGGAGCGGGGAGCCCGCCCGGCGCGCCCCCTGCCGTACGTCCCGCTGGTGGACGGCAGCGCGGACGCGGCCGCCGGGAAGTTCACGCTGACGTTCGGCGGCGGTGACAAGGCGGGCGTCTGCTTCCACGTCCGCTCCGCCAACCGCACCGACGGCCCCTGGACGTACACCACCGCGGCGGGCAGGACGATCTCCGACACCTGGAACTCGGCGTACTCCAACGGCACGTACGACCTGTCGGTGTTCGGCCCGAACGGCTTCCTGCGCACCTTCAAGGGCCCCGGCAAGAAGGCGGGCCCGGAGGTCACCGCCCGGCACGACGGGACGACCGGCAACCTCAAGCTGACCCTGAGGAACGCGGGCAGCGCCGACGTGAACCTCACGCTGACCAACGCCTACGGCGGCACGCCCCAGACGTTCAAGGTCAGGGCGGGCGCCACCGTGTCGCACACCGTCGACCTGCGCTCGGCCAAGCGCTGGTACGACCTGACCGTGAAGTCCGACACCGACCCGGGCTTCCTGCGGCGGTTCGCCGGCCATGTGGAGACCGGCGCGGCGGGCGTGAGCGACCCGGCGATCATCACCGTCTGAGCGTCCGCGGGACCGCTGGGCGCGCGGCGGTCCACCACCCCGCAGGCTGGTACCCGGACCCCCAGGGCCACCCCCAGCAGCTCCGCTGGTGGGACGGCTCCCAGTGGACCCAGCAGACCCACCCGGCCCAGCAGGTCCCCACAAGCTGGAGATCCGCGACGCCTACGGTCAGCCGCGGATGATGCTGACCCGCCCGCGGAAGTTCATGAAGTCGCGGGTGATCGTCGAGCGCGCCGACGGGCAGCCGGTCGGCGAGATCGTCCAGCAGAACGTGATCGGCAAGATCAACTTCGCGATCGTGGCGGACGGCCGGCAGGTCGGCGCGATCAAGGCGGAGAACTGGCGTGCCTGGAACTTCGCGATCGTCGACCACGAGGACAACGAGGTCGCCCGGATCACGAAGACCTGGGAAGGCCTCGCCAAGACCATGTTCACCACCGCGGACAACTACGTCCTACAGATCCATTACCAGCTGCCCGAGCCGCTCCTGAGCCTCGTGGTGGCCACGGCCCTCACCGTCGACACCGCCCTGAAGGGCGCCACTGCTCAGGACCGGGACAGATGCAGCGTCGCCGGCTCCGCGGGGCGGCCGGGGATCGGCGTCAGGAACTCCGGCGCGGGGGCGGCCGCCGGGCCCCGCGGTGAGCGCGTCAGCACCACGACCCCGCAGGCCGCGAGCGCCGCGCCCGCCACCGCGAGGGAGATCCCGCCCGCGCCGCCCCGCAGCCGCTCGCCGAGCAGCGCCACACCGATGACCGAAGCCGCCACCGGGTTCGAGAGGGTCACCACGGCGAGTGGCGCGCCCAGACCGCCGCGGTAGGCGGTCTGCGAGAGCAGCAGGCCACCGGCGGCGAGCGCGGCGACCAGCAGCGCCACCACGACGACCTGCGGATCGAGCAGTGGCCCCGAACGGTCGGTCACGGCGACCGTCACGGTCTGCGTCAGCGCCGAGGCCACCCCGGAGGCGAAGCCGGACGCCGTCGCGTGCCGCAGCCCCGGCCGCGCGCCCGGCCGGGAGAGCACCCCGATGACCGCCGTCGTCGCGGCGGCCACGGCCAGCGCCTCGGGCACCGTCAGGGTGTCGTCCGGAGCCGGTCCCGAAGCGGTCAGGAGCAGCGCGCCGAGGCCGATGAGCGTGAGCCCGGTGCCGCGCCACTCCAGGCGCGTCACCCGGCGCCCCGCGAGCCGCGCGCCGAGCGGTACGGCGACGACGAGGGTGAGCGCCCCCAGCGGCTGGACCAGCGTGAGCGGCCCGTACTTCAGGGCGGCCACGTGCAGCAGGGCCGCGGCCGCGTTGAGCCCGACCGACGACCACCAGGTGCCGCTGCCGAGCATCCGCAGGACCCCGCTCTCCCCCTCGGCGACCCGCGAGGCGAGCCGCTCCTGGGCGACGGCGGCAGCGGCGTACGCACCCGCCGAGACGAGGGAGAGCACGACGGCGAGAAGCGTGGCGCTCACTGTCCGGCCCCCGAGACGGCCAGAGCGGGGGAGGGCACCTCCGGTGCCGGGCCGGGCCGGGGGTCCCCGGAGCGGCGTACCACCAGCGACCGGGCCGGACGCGGCAGCCGGATGACCGCGAGCGCGATACCGAGCAGCGCCGTGGCCGCGAGGGCGTCGAGCCAGTAGTGGTTCGCGGTGCCGACGATCACGAGCAGCGTCAGCAGCGGATGCAGCAGCCACAGCCAGCGCCACCGCGTCGAGGTCGCGACGATCATGCCGATGGCGAGCATCAGCGCCCAGCCGAAGTGCAGGGAGGGCATGGCCGCGAACTGGTTGGCCATGGTGTCGGTCGCGGGTTTGGCGGCGTAGACCGAGGGCCCGTACACCTGCGCCGTGTCCACGAGGTGCGCGGCGTCCAGCATCCGCGGCGGCGCGAGCGGAAAGCCGAGGTGCAGTACGAGCGCGGCGGCGGTCAGCGCGGCGAGGACCCGCCGCGTCCAGACGTAGTGCCGGGGCCGGCGCAGGTAGAGCCAGACGAGGAAGAGCAGCGTCGCCGGGAAGTGCACGGTCGCGTAGTAGGTGTTCGCGGCGTGGATCAGCGTGTCGCCGCTCAGCAGGGCGTCCTGCACGGTGCCCTCGCCGGGCAGGCGCAGCGTCCGCTCGGTGTCCCACACGCGGTGCGCGTTGCGGAACGCCTCGCCGGTGTGTCCGTTGGCGAGCTGCCTGCCGAATTTGTAGACGAGGAAGAGTCCTACGACGAGGAGTAGCTCGCGGACGAGGGGCGGTCGGGCAGATATGTCCGGCTTCCGGACGACGGTGGCGTCCGGCTCCCGGACGGTGATGTCCGGCTCCCGTTCGGCAGGCTCGGTTCGGGATTCCATCCCCCGGCCCCTTTGCGTGATGACTGGGTAGTGCGGTGTCGAGCGAGGATCACCCCGCTCATCGATACGCCAGTGTACCGATACGGCGGCGTACCGGTACACTGGCGTATCGAAGAGGGCTGATCGAGCCGATCCGGCCGCCGCACCGAGGGGAAGAGCCATGACGTCGACGTCGAGCCGCTCGAAGATCACGCCGGAGCGTGAGCAGGAGTTCTACGACGCCGTCCTCGACCAGCTCCGCGAGAGCGGTTACGAGGCTCTGACCATGGAGGGCGTGGCCGCCCGCACCCGGTGCAGCAAGTCCACGCTCTACCGCCAGTGGAAGACCAAGCCCCAGTTCGTGGCGGCCGCGCTGCGGGCCAACCGCTGTGTGCGGTTCGCGGGGATCGACACCGGCAGCCTCGCCGGGGACCTGCGCGAGGCCGCCAGGGCCGCGGGCGAGCAGTCGGGGCGGGACACGATGCTGGTCCAGGCGCTCAGCCACGCCGTCCTCCAGGACGTGGGCCTGCAACGGGTCCTGCGCGAGACGCTGGTCGAGCCGGAGCTACAGGCCATGGACGCGATCATCCGGCGGGGCGTCGAGCGCGGCGAGATCCCGGAGGGGCACCCGGCGGTGGAGTTCCTCACGGTGCAGCTGTTCGGCGTGCTGCGGGCGCGGCCGGTCCTGGAGGGCGCGCACGCCGACCAGGAGTATCTGACCCGCTTCGTCGAGGCCTGCGTGCTGCCCGCGCTCGGCCTCACCTGATCGTGGGCCCGAGTCGGTTGGATGACGCGACTCGGGCCTGCCCGCGCCGCACCGTGGGGACGGGGGCGGCGCGCACCCCCGGGCCGGACGGGGTTCCTCCTGAGCGGCGAGGAACCCCGCCCGGCCCCTAGGGCGTAGGCGATGCCTGTCCGGCTAGACGTCCTGCCCGGCTCCCGCGCCCCCGCTCGTGGAGCCCGCCTTGATGCCCTTCGCGATCTGGTCCAGGTAGGACGGCGAAGGGGCGTCGTCGTTGTCGTCGATGCCCATGCGGACGATGATGATCTCCGACTTGTCGGCGGGGGAGGGGAAGGCGAGCGATTCGACGTAACCGTCGTCGCTCTTCTCCGTGACGGCCTTCCAGCGGACGTGGTAGCCCTTCTGGCCCGCCACGGTGATGGACTTGGAGGCCAGCACCTTGTGCGAGGTGATACGGCCGTAGGTCTTGCCGCCGTACCCCTCCTTCGCGTTCTGCTTGATGTCCGCCTTGGCCGCCGCCTCGGGCGTCTTGGCGTCGATGTCGAGCTTCTTGGCGTTCTGGGAGTACGCGCTGCCGCGGGTGCACTGCTCCTGGGTGTTCCCGGGGCAGGGGATCGGGGCCGTCTGCACCCCCGCGCCGAACCTGGTGGGCCCGCCCCGCCAGCCGTCCGGTACGGGGATCTTGATGCCGTTCACCGAGTCGTTCGCGAAACCGGCCTCCTGACCAGGGTCCTCCGGGTCCTCCGAGCCGTCCGGCGACCGCGGCTCGTCGGGGGCCTCGGAGCCCTTCGGATTCTGCGGGGCGCCGCTCGACGGCTCCTTGGCCGCGGAGCCGTCCCCGCCTCCGTCGTCGTCCGCCGTCAGGGCGTACACGCCGCCGCCTATCCCGGCGAGGACGACGAGCACCACGCCGACGGCTATCGCGACGCGCAGACCGCGCCGGGGCGCGGGGGCCTGTCCCGGATGGGCCGGAAAGGCCGCCTGGGTCGGATACGTGTGCGTGCCCGCGGCCCGCACCTGATCCGTCCATACGTTCCCGTCCCACCAGCGCTCGGTGGGCGGACCGCCGGGGGTATGGCCGGGATCGGGGTACCAGCCTGGGGGAGTCATCTGCGTCATGGGCGCCAGAGTATGAGCCCCGCGTGAAAGCGGCATGAGAGGGGGCCGCCCCAAGGCGAACGATCCTCGCCGGCCTACCGCCCCCGGCTCCCATGGCCGTTGACGACCAGACGCGCCGGAGCGTCCCTCTCGGGGACCGTGTCGGGCCACCGCATACCCCGTCGCCCCGGTGTGATCGAGCCCAGCACGCTGGCGTGCCGCGCCCCCGTGCTCGTCGGGACCGTTCCCGGCAGGCCGTGCAGCGTCAGGAAGCCGAGGACCGCGAAGGCGTACGCCTCCTTCGCCACGGACGGCAGGCCCAGCTCGTCCGAGGTGCGTACCGGAGCCACGCCCCCCAACTCCTCCCGCAGGAAGGCCATCAGTACCGGATTGCGGGTGCCCCCGCCGGAGACGATGACCTCCGAGGCCCGCACCGAGCGGACGGCGTCGGCGGCCGTGCGGGCGGTGAGCCGGGTGAGCGTGGCGACGACGTCCTCGGTGGACAGCGCCTCGAACCCCTGCAACGCCGCCCGCAGATAGGGCAGATGGAAGAGTTCCTTGCCCGTCGTCTTCGGTGCCGGGAGCGCGTAGTACGGCTCGGCGAGGAGGCGGTCGAGGAGAGCTTCGTGGACCGTCCCCCGAGCGGCGATCCGGCCGTCCAGGTCGTAGGCGAGGCGACCGCCCGTCGCCTCGCCCACCGCGGCGTCGATCAGGGCGTTGGCGGGGCCCGTGTCGAAGGCCGTGCCGTCGGCGGCGGTGATGTTCGCGATGCCGCCGAGGTTCAGCGCGGCGGGGGCGCCGGGGCGGCCGCGCAGCCACATCCGGTCCACCAGGCTGACCAGGGGCGCGCCCTGGCCGCCCGCGGCGATGTCGCGTGGACGGAAGTCGGCGACCACCGGAAGGCCCGTCGCTTCGGCGATCCACGCGGGCTGGCCGATCTGAAGGGTGCCGCGCACCTGCCCGTC
This sequence comes from Streptomyces sp. NRRL S-920, assembly GCF_000717945.1. Taxonomy (NCBI): domain Bacteria; kingdom Bacillati; phylum Actinomycetota; class Actinomycetes; order Kitasatosporales; family Streptomycetaceae; genus Streptomyces; species Streptomyces sp. NRRL S-920. The sequence goes on along the minus strand of NZ_JODF01000027.1, from coordinate 41,906 downwards.
CGCCACCCAGTGGTAGACCGTCTGACCGTGCGAGGCCACCAACTCGGCCTCCCCGTCGCACAGTTCGCGGTCCGCCTCGACCGCGGCGGCGGCGAAGGCGCGGCCGATGGCGGTGTCCAGGCGGCAGACGTCGGCGAGCGTGGTGGTCGCGGGCGGCAGCGCGGCGGCGAGCGCGGCGCGCAGCCCTTCGTCGTAGCCACGGCTGATCAGCCCGAGGGGGGTGAGTGCCAGGCGGTCCCCGTCGAGGGTCAGATCGGCCGCGGCCGCGTCGATGGCGTCGTACGAGGTCCCTGACATGAGCCCGATCACGCGCACGTGGGGCCTCCTTCTCGGTCGGCGCACCAATGAGCTTGATCATCGCATCCCGTGGGAGGCGGGCGACGCGTCTTGTCCGAAAGCGGCACGGGGTGCAGCCGGGTAGCGGCCCCGCCCGGCCGGTGCGCCGCGCCTCCCGGGGCCACGGGACGCGCCCCCGACCGTGACCGAGGCGCGGGGCGCGTCTCCCGCGCGGGCCGTGCGCCGAGCGCCTGGCCTCTGCGCCGCCCGCCCGCCGTGCGTCGCGCGCCGCCTCTGGGCGGGGACGTGGGTGCCCCTCACTCCCATTCGGTCAGGACTTGCCCCCTCCACACCCCTGGGTCCCCCCACGCCCCGCGCAGCGCACGCGCCTTGGTGAGCCACAGGGAGAGGTCCAGTTCCGCGGTGTACCCGATCGCCCCGTGGAGCTGGAGAGCGGCGCGGGATGCCGCGTACGCCGTCTCGGTCGCCGCCACCTTGGCGGCGGCTATGTCACCCGGAGCCATCGTCACCGCGGCGCCCATCACCAAGGGCCTCGCGAACTCCAGCCCGACCAGGACGTCCGCGAGCCGGTGTTTGACGGCCTGGAACGCTCCGATCGGCGATCCGAACTGGGTGCGCTGCTTCACGTACGCCACCGTCCTGTCGAGCAGCGCGAACCCGACACCGAGCGCCTGCGCGGCGGTGGCCAGTGCGGCCCAGTCCGTCGCGTGCCGTGCCGCGGCGGTCACGGCGGGGCCCGCGGCGAGCAGTTCACCGCCGGGCAGCGGCGCGGCGAGGCGTCGCGCGGGGTCGAGGGACCGACGCACGCGCGCGTGCCCGGGGGCGAGCCGCAGCTCATCGCCCGCCACGGCCATGATCAGGCCCGCCTCCTGCGCGTCCAGCGCGTACGGCCCGCCGTGGGGCAGCGTCAGGGTCGCGCACGCCGCACCGGAAGCGAGCGCAGGCAGGAAGCGTTTGGCCGGTTCCGGCTCACCCAGCTCCGCCAGGCGGACGAGAAGTGCCTCCGCTGCCACCGTCTCCACCGCTGGACCCGGCACCGCGTGCCGCCCCAACTCCACGAAGGCGACAGTCGTTTCGACGGGCAGCGGGCCCACGCCCTCGTACGACGGCGGAACCGGCAGCGCGAAGACCCCCGCGTCCGCCAGCCGCGCCCACACCGCCCGCCCACGCGTGTAGTCACCGGTGCCCCACGCGCGCGTGGCCGCCACGGTGTCGGCCGCCGTCAGCATCGCGTCCAACGAGCGCGCGAACTCCCGCTGCTCGGCGTCGAGGAGAAACCTCATCAGCGGCGCCCCTTCGGCAGCCCGAGCAGGCGCTCGGCGATGATGTCGCGCTGGATCTCGTTGGTCCCGGCGTAGATGGGTCCGGCGAGCGAGAAGACGTACCCCTCCATCCAGTCCTGCCCCGCTGTGTCGCCTTCGGCCGGTGCGCCTTGGGCCGGTGCGCCTTGGGCCGGTTCGCCCTCGGCCAGTTCGCCCTCCGCACCCAGCAGGTCCAGTGCCGTCTCGTGGAGGGCGATGTCGTACTCCGACCAGAAGACCTTGTTGAGGCTGGACTCGGCGCCGATCCTCTCCCCGGCCGCGAAGCGCGACGCGCAGGCCCAGGTGAACAACTCGTAGGCGCGCGCCCCGATGACGGCGTCGGCGACCCGGTCGCGCAGCGCGGTGTCCGCCGGATCCGCCTCCGCCCGCCAGCGTCGCGCGAGACGGTCCGCGGAAGCGAGGAAGCGCCCGGGGGAGCGCAGCCTCAAGCCGCGCTCGTCGCCCGTGGTCGACATGGCGATCCGCCAGCCCTGGCCCGGCTCGCCGATGACGTCCTCGTCGGGTACGAAGACGTCGTCGAGGAAGAGTTCGGCGAAGGCTGGCTTGCCGTCCAGGCGGCCGACTGGGCGGACCGTCACCCCGTCCGTGTCGAGCGGGAACATCAGATAGGTGAGTCCTTGGTGCGGCTTGCCCGCGGCGCCGGAACCGGCCTCGCGGCGGGCCTCGTACCTGGCCTCGAACCCGGGCTCATACGGCGGCTCGTTGCGGAAGAGGCCGAACGCGCGGTCGGCGAAGGCGGCCCGTGACGACCAGGTCTTGTGTCCGTTCAGACGCCAACCGCCTTCCGTACGGCGGGCGGTGGAGCGCAGCGACGCCAGGTCGGACCCGGCCTCCGGCTCCGACCAGGCCTGCGCCCAGATCACCTCGCCGGTCGCCATGGCGGGCAGCACCCGCGCGCGCTGCTCGGCGGTGCCGAAGTCGAGAAGCGTCGGCGCGAGGAGACTGATGCCGTTCTGCGAGACCCGGGCCGGCGCCCCCGCCGCGTAGTACTCCTCCTCGAACACCAGCCACTTCACGAGGTCGACGCCCTGACCGCCGTACTCCTTCGGCCAGGACACCACCGACCAGCGGTCGGCCGCGAGCACGCGCTCCCACTCCCGGTGGGCCGCGAAACCCTCCTCGGTCTCCAGGGAGGGCAGCGGCACGGTCGGCACGTGCGCCGCGAGCCAGTCACGGGCCCGCCGCCGGAACTCCTCATCCTCGGCGTCGAAGTCGAGGTCCATCCACCCACCTCCCACGGCCCTTCCCTAACAAGTGTTTGGTAGATTACCTTGGGGGCATTCAAAGAGTCGAGGGTTGTCCGGAAGTCAGCAGAAGTCAGCCAGGAACCAGTACGTGCGCAGCACCCAGCAGGAGGGCCGCCCATGGACGCACCCGCTTGTCCGCCGGGACACGACCTGCTCGCGGGACGCACCGCCGTGATCACGGCGGCGGCCGGCGCGGGCATCGGCGGCGCCACCGCCCGCCGCTTCCTGGAGGAGGGCGCGCACGTCGTCATAGGTGACGCCCACCCGCGCCGCACCAAGGAGTCGGTGGCGGCGCTCGCCGGGGAGTTCGGCGCCGACCGGATCGACGGCGTCCCGTGCGACGTCACCGACGAGGCCCAGGTCCAGGGCCTGTTCGAGCTGGCGGAGCGGCGCCATGGCCATCTGGACATCGTGGTGAACAACGCCGGACTCGGCGGGACGGCCCGGCTCACCGAGATGACCGACGAGCAGTGGGACAAGGTCATCGACGTGACGCTGAACGGCACGTTCCGCTGCACGCGCGCAGCTCTGCGCCGCATGCGGGCGGACGACCGGGGGCACGGGCGCGGCGGCGTGATCGTGAACAACGCCTCGGTGCTCGGCTGGCGCGCCCAGGAGGGCCAGGCGCACTACGCCGCCGCGAAGGCCGGCGTCATGGCCCTCACCCGCTGCGCCGCGATCGAGGCCGCCCCGCACGGCATCCGGGTCAACGCGGTCGCGCCGAGCCTCGCCATGCACCCCCACCTCGCGAAGGTCACCTCCCCCGGGCTCCTGGAGGAACTCACCGCCCGCGAGGCGTTCGGGCGGTACGCGCAGCCGTGGGAGATAGCCACCGTCATCGTCTTCCTGGCCAGCGGCTACTCCTCGTACATGACGGGCGAGACGGTCTCGGTCAGCAGCCAGCACGCCTAGGCGGAGAATGACCGTGTGTCGAAACCGAAGCAGAGCACCAGCGAACAGCGGGGCACCAGCGCGTCCCAGCAGGGCGCCGACGAGCCGAAGCGGGCCGTCGGCAAGAAGAAGGCCCAGGTGAGCCCCTCGCCCGAGCGCCGCCGCGAACTCCTCGGCATCGCCGCCGACGTCTTCGCCGAGCAGGGGTACAACGCCACCACGGTCCGCAAGATCGCCGACGCCGCCGGCATGCTCGCCGGCAGCCTCTACTACCACTTCGATTCCAAGGAGTCGATGCTCGAAGAGATCCTGCGCACCTTCCTCACCGAGCTGTGGGACGGGTACGACACCGTGCTCCAGGCCCAGCTCGGGCCCCGCGAGACGCTGGAGGCGCTCGTCACCGAGTCCTTCCGGGAGATCGACCGGCACCGCGCCGCCGTCGCGATCTACCAGAAGGAGTCCAGGCACCTCGTCGCCCAGCGCCGCTTCCAGTATCTGTCCGACTCGCAGCAGCGCTTCGAGAAGGCCTGGCTCACCACGCTGGAGCGAGGCGTCGCGGAAGGCGTCTTCCGTGACGACCTGGACATCCGGCTCGCCTACCGCTTCGTGCGCGACACGGTCTGGGTCGCCGCGTCCTGGTACCGCCCCGGCGGCGGCCACAGCCCCGAGGAGATCGCCCGCCAGTACCTGTCGATGGTCCTGGACGGCATCTCCGTACGTCCGTAGAGCGGCGCGTCATCCCACGGCGCCCACGACCGAGGAGTACGCAGTCATGGCCGAGGCCTACATCGTCGAAGCGGTGCGCACCCCCGTCGGCAGGCGCGCGGGAGGGCTCTCCCGGGTCCACCCCGCCGACCTGGGCGCCCACGTCCTCAAGGCCCTCGTCGAGCGCGCCGGCATCGACCCCGCCGCCGTGGACGACGTGGTCTTCGGCTGCCTGGACGCGGTCGGCCCGCAGGCCGGTGACATCGCCCGCACCAGCTGGCTCGCCGCCGGACTCCCCGAAGAGGTGCCCGGCGTGACGATCGACCGCCAGTGCGGATCGTCCCAGCAGGCCGTGCACTTCGCGGCGCAGGGCGTCCTGTCCGGCACCCAGGACCTCGTCGTCGCGGGCGGCACCCAGAACATGTCGATGGTCCCCATCGCCTTCGCCTCCCGCCGGGCCGCCGAACCGCTCGGCCTCACCGAAGGCCCGTACGCGGGCAGCGAGGGCTGGCGCGCCCGCTATGGCGACCTGCCCGTGAACCAGTTCCACGGCGCGCAGCTGATCGCCGCCAAGTGGGGCACGACCCGCCGCGACATGGAGGGCTTCGCCCTGCGCTCCCACCAGCGGGCGATCCGCGCCATCGACGAGGGCCGCTTCGAGCGTGAACTCGTCGCGTACGGCGACGTGACGACCGACGAGGGCCCGCGCCGCGACACCACCCTGGAGAAGATGGCGGCCCTGCGGCCCGTCCTCGACGGCGGCACGATCACCGCCGCCTGCTCCTCGCAGGTCTCGGACGGCGCCGCCGCCCTGCTCCTCGCGAGCGAACGAGCCGTGCGGGACCACGGGTTGACGCCTCGCGCGCGTGTCCACCACCTCTCCGTGCGCGGCGAGGACCCCATCCGGATGCTCTCCGCGCCGATCCCCGCCACCGCGCACGCGCTCAAGAAGACCGGCATGAGCATCGACGACATCGACCTCGTCGAGATCAACGAAGCGTTCGCGGCGGTCGTCCTCGCCTGGCTGAAGGAGACCGGCGCCGATCCGGAAAAGGTCAACGTCAACGGCGGTGCCATCGCCCTCGGCCACCCCCTCGGCGCCACCGGCGCGAAGCTGATGACGACTCTCCTGCACGAACTGGAGCGCATCGGCGGCCGGTTCGGCCTCCAGACCATGTGCGAGGGCGGCGGGCAGGCGAACGTGACGATCATCGAGCGTCTCTGACCGCCCCTTCGGCCACCCTTCCGGCCCCCGCGGCGCACGGGAAGCGGACTCTCCCCAACCCCTTGTAGGACCACCTGCGCGGACCGCGCTCCACAGCGGCCCCGTCCCGGCTAGTCTCGACTTCTGTACGTCGATTGAGCGACCCCGGGAGGTAGCGCGATGACACAGGGACGGCCCGGCGGAACCTCCTGGGCCCCGCTGTGGGAGCGCGACGTCGAACTCGCCGCGGTGACCCAGGCCGTCGAGGAGCTGTGCGCGGACTCCACAAGCGGCGGAGGCCTGCTCGCCTTCAGCGGAGAGGCGGGCATCGGCAAGACCGCGCTGCTCGCCGAGGTGCGCCGTATCGCGGAGGCCCACAGCGCCACGGTCTGGTCCGCACGCGGGGGCGAGGCGGTCACCTCCGTCCCCTTCAACGTCGTACGCCAACTCCTCCAGCCCGAACTGGTCTCCCTCTCGACCGAAGCGGCCCGCGAGTACCTCGGCGACTGGTACGACATCGCGGGCCCGGCCCTCGGCATCGTCGAACCGGGCGGACGCCAGGCCGATCCGCAAGGCGTGTGCGACGGACTCGTCGCGGCGGTCTCCCGCCTCGCCCAGCTCGAATGGCCCCTCGTCCTGCTCATCGACGACGCGCACTGGGCCGACCAGGAGACGCTGCACTGGCTGGCCGCGTTCGCCCGGCGCCTGGACGAGTTGCCCGTCCTCGTCGTGATCGCCCACCGGCCCGGCGAGGCCAAGGAGGGCGGCGCGCGCCACCTCGCCTCGGTCACCGGCATGGCCCGCACCTTCACCGCCCTGCGCGCGCTCACCCCGGACGCCGCCGCGGGGCTGACCCGCGCCACGCTCGGCGAGCACGCCGACGCCCCCTTCTGCCGCGAGGTGTGGGCGGTCACCGGCGGCAACCCGTACGAGTCGGTCGAACTCCTCGCCAAGGTCCAGGACAGCGAACTGGAACCGGTCGAGAGTTCCGCGGACGCGCTGCGCGCCCTCAACCGCACGGCCAAGGGCCATGGACTGATCGCCCGCCTCGAAGACCTTGGTACGGACGTCACGCGCTTCGCCTGGGCGGCCGCCGTCCTCGGCACCTCCATCTCCCTCGACATGGCGACCCGGCTCGCCGGCATGCCCCGCGACACCGCAGAGGCATGCGCGGAACGCCTGTGCACCGCACGCATCCTGATCCGCGACGCGGAGGGCCTGGAGTTCGTCCACCCGCAGATCGCCAGCACCATCTACCGCTCGATCCCGGGGGCCACCCGCACCGCCCTGCACGGCGTCGCCGCCGCGGTCGTCACCCACGACGGCCGAAGTGCCGCCGAGGCCTCCCGGCACCTGCTGGAGGTCCACCCGGAGGACGACCCCGAACTGGTCGAGCAGTTGCGCCGCGCCGCCGCCGAACACCTCGCGGTCGGCGCGCCCGACGCGGCCCGCCGCTGTCTGGAGCGGGCCCTCAAGGAACCACCGCTGCCCGAGATCCACGCGCGCGTGCTCTACGAACTGGGCTGCGCCACCCTGCTCACCTCACCCGTCACCACCATCAGGCACCTGCGCGAGGCGCTGTCCATGCGCGGCCTCGACCAGGAGCTGCGCGTCGACGCGGTCTGCCGCCTCTCCCAGGCCCTCGTCCACAACGACCAGCTGGAGGAAGGCCTGCGGGCCATCGACGAGGAGGTGGAACGGCTCGACGAGGGACCCGCGCGGCTGCGCCTGCAAGCCGTGCACTACATGTGGGAGGGCATCCACGCGGGCGAGGAGGACTCGCCCGGACGGTCACGGCAGCTCGCCGCGCTCGCCGGCCCGCTCAGCGGCCGGGACAACTCCGAACGCGCCCTGCTGATCCTGCGCGCCTTCGACGCCATGACCCGCGGGGAGAACGCGGAACTGGTCGTCGAGCTGTGCGACCGCGCCCTCGTCAACGGCCGCCTCGCGCCGGGACTCGGCTGGACCGACACGGAATGGAGCTTCGAACTCCGCCTGATGCTCGGCGGTTCGTACGCCTTCGCGGACCGGCTCGACCGCGCCGAGAGCCTGTTCACCGAGGCCGTACGCGCGTACGAGACGGCGGGTTGGAGCGGTGGGCACCTCGCCCTCTCGCACGCCTTCCTCGGCTATGTGTACCGCAGGCGCGGGCGGCTGATCGACGCCGAGCGCTCCCTGCGCGAGAGCCTGCGCCTCGCCGACCGCGTCGGCCAGGGCCTGCCCATGCACTGGGAGGCTGCCAGCATGCTCGTCGACACACTGCTGGCGCGCGGGCACATCGACGAGGCGGGCGCGATCGCCGACCGCTACGGCTTCGCGCCGCCCTCCGCCTCCACGATCTACGTACCCGACGCGCCGTGCGTGCGCGGCAGGCTGCTGCTCGCCCTCGGGAACACGAGCGAGGGGCTTGCCGAGCTGGAATCCACGGCGAAGGCGTTGACCGCGCGCGACCAGTACAACACCGTGCTCGCGCCCTGGGCCTACGACCTCGCCCGCGCCCTGGCCCACGAGGACCCCGAGCGGGCCGCGCGCCTCGTCGCCGACGCCCGGATGCAGGCCGAGCGGTTCGGCACGGACACCGCGATCGGCGAGGCGCTGCGGTGTGCCGCCGCTCTGGAGACCGGGGCCCGCTCCGTCGCCCTCTACCGCCAGGCCGCCACCTATCTGGAGGCCTCGCCCTGCGCGTACGAACACGCGGTGGCCCGGGTCGAGTACGGCATCGCCGCGGATTCCGTGCCGGATCTGGAACGGGGGCTGGCTCTGGCGGTGAGCTGCGGGGCGGACGGCCTGGTCGCGCAGGCGCGGGGGCGCTTGTCGCTGGTACGGGGCTGAGACTGGCCGCGCCGCGCTTGTCGCTGGTACGGGGCTGAGGCTGGCCGCGCCGCGCTTGTCGCTGGTACGGGGCTGAGGCTGGCCGCGCCTTGTGCTGGGTCCGACCCCGGGCTCGGGGGTTGGCGCGGACGCCGCGGGGCTCCGCCCCGGACCCCGGTCCTCAATCGCCGGACGGGCTTATTCTTGGCTCCCCGGCCCTCCAGCTCGCCGGGCGGGATCAGTTGCGATTCACCGGTTCTGCATCGCCGGGCGGGCTCAATTTTGGTTCCCCGCTCCGACGCCGGACTGGCCCAACCTTGCGAGCCGCTCCCTCACCTCCTCCGCCTCCACCATCACCCGCTCCACCAGCTCCGCGCACGACGGAAGGTCCTCGATCAGGGCCGCTACCTGGCCCGATGCCATGACCCCCGCCTCCGGGCGGCCGTCTACCATCGCAGCCCTGAGCATCATCGGCGTGTTCGCCGCGAGGAGCATCTGGCTCCAGGTCAGGTCCTTGCCGTGCTTCATCGCGAGGCCGTCGCGCGCCATCCTCGTCCAGCCGAGACCGGAGACCTTCCGGAACGCCGCCGCATGCCGCACCGCCCGGGCCAGGGACGCGATCCGGCCCGACCTCTCCAGGGCGGCGACCAGCTCTGTACGCAGCATCCGGTGCGGGAGGCCGTCCACGCGCGTGGTGAGCGTGATGTCCTTGACGGAGGCCGCCAGATAGCGCGCCTTGACCGCGGCCGGCACCGGGGAGTCCGAGGTGAGCAGGAAACGCGTGCCCATCGCCACGCCCGCCGCGCCGTAGGCGAGAGCGGCGACCAGGCCGCGCCCGTCGTGAAACCCGCCCGCCGCGATCACCGGGATGTCCACCGCGTCGACGACCTGGGGCAGCAGGACCGTCGTCGCCACCTCGCCCGTGTGGCCACCGCCCTCACCGCCCTGCACGATCACCGCGTCCGCGCCCCACGCGGCGACCTTCTCCGCGTGCCGGCGCGCACCGATCGAGGGGATGACCACCACGCCCGCGTCCTTCAGCTCGTCGATCAACGCCTTCGACGGCGCCAGGGCGAAGGACGCGACCCGCACACCCTCGTCGACGATGATCCGGACACGGTCCCGCGCGTCCCCCGCGTCGGCCCGCAGGTTGACCCCGAACGGCGCGTCCGTACGGGACTTGACCTCACGGACGGCCGCGCGCAGCTGCTCGACCGTCATGGTCGCGGAGGCCAGGACGCCGAGCGCCCCCGCGCCCGCCGTGGCCGACACCAGGCGGGGCCCCGCCACCCAGCCCATGCCGGTCTGCACGATCGGATGCCGCACCCCGGCCAGCCGGGTCAGCGGGGTCTCGATGACGGGCGGGGTCGCCGTCACGCGCGCACCTCGCGCTCTCGCATGCCTCCCGGGTCCACCACGTCCCGTATCACCCGCAGCTCCTCGTCCGTCGGCTCGCGGGTGTGCGGGACGTCGCCCGCCGGAACGGCCAGGGCGAAACCGGTGGCTTCGCGTACCTGGCCGAGGGTGACGCCCGGGTGCAGGGACACCAGCCGCATCGCGTGATCGGGCGTAGCGAAGTCGAAGACCCCGAGGTCGGAGACGACGCGGCGCAGATCGTGGAAGCGGGTCGCCGAGGGGCCGGCCGCGGCCGCGCTGTCGTACCCGACGCCGCTGATCATGTCGACCTTCTCGACGAAGACCCGCGTCGAATGCCGCGGGATCCAGTAACTCACCGGGTTGTTGATCGTGTTGGCCGGGGCGCCGCGCACACCGAGCAGCTGCCGCCGGGGGCGCTCCCAGTCGCCGATGCACGAGATGTTCTGATTCCCGAAGCGGTCGATCTGGCTCGCGCCCATCATCACGTGCCGCCGCCCGCCCATCACCATCGTCAGATGCCTGCGGTACGGCAGCCAGCCCTCCGTCACGCTCGACGCGGAGCCGAGGGCCGGGACATCGCCGATGAGCAGCGCCTCGCCGTCCGTGAGCAACAGATCGGGGGAGAACGTCAGCTTGGCGAGGCGCGCGCCGATGGCCGGGATCGTGCCCATGGGGGACGCGAGGACCTCGCCGCCGCCCCGCCACGCCTCGGCGCAGGCGATCACGCAGTACTCGGCGCGGGTGACGGCCCGCCCCTTCGACGCGGGCGCAGCTCCGGTCGGCGTCATCGCTGCTCCTTGTGCCAGGCCTGGACGGCCAGTTGGTAGTCAAGCTCAGTACCGCCGAGGAAGCGGTCACGGAAGGCACCCCAAGCCTCGGGGTCGGCCGCGGCGGTGGCGTACGCCTTCTGGAAGGGCTCGTCGCGGTCGTAGTCGGGCACGCAGGAGGTGAAGTGCGCGCCCCTGGGTGTCTGTGTCACGCCCGTCACCGAGTGCCGTGAGATCAGCAGCGTCTGGGGCGCCGCGTGCTCGGCGAGCCCCCCGGCGGCGTCTACGAGCTGTTCGCACGAGACGTACGCGGTGTCGGAGGCCTCGCAGAACAGGTCGTCGAAGTAGGGGTCGGGGCCCAGATACTGGCCGTTGCCGAAGCGGTCGGCGCGGTTCATGTGCACCAGCGCCGCGTCCATCCGCAGGGCGGGCACCGCGACGAGCCGCTCCCCGTCCTCGTACGGCGAAGTGACCGTGCGCAGCCGGAGGTTGACCCGCAGGACGTCCGATCCGAGGCCCGCGCGGACGGGCAGGAAGGGCAGCCGCTGGGCGCCCGCGGTGAGGCCCTGCATGAACATCGCCTCGTCCAGCTCGACGAGTTCGAAGTCGCCACGCTCGCGTGCCGCCCTGAAATGCGGCTCCAGAGGGATCGAGTCGAGCGTCGTGAACGCCGTAACCAGCTTGCGGATCCGGCCCGCGGCGGCGAGCAGACCGACGTCCGGGCCGCCGTACGAGACGACGGTCAGGTCCGTGACGCCGGACCTCAGCAGGGCGCGCACCAGTGCCATCGGCTTGCGGCGCGAGCCCCAGCCGCCGATGCCGAGTGTCATCCCGCTCTCCAGGCGCCCCACGATCTCGTCGGGCGTCATCGCCTTGCCCGTCCGTGCCGAGTGCGTCATGCCCTGCCCTCCCCTTGGGGCCCGAAGCCCGCGCGGACGCGGTCGGCGAGACCGCTCAGGTTCGCCTCGAAGGTGAAGCCCTGCTCGAAGCGGTAGCTGCGGTGGACGTCGACCGGGTCGATGCCGTTGATCGCGGCCTTCGCCAAGCGCAGCAGGGAGCCGTCCTTGCGGGCGATCTCGCGTGCCAGCTCCAGGGCCGCCGCGGGCAGCTCCGGGCGGGGGACCACCTGCCACACCGAACCGTGCGCGTGCAGCTCGGCGGCCGTCACCGTGCGCGAGGTGTAGTACAGCGCGCGCATCAGGTGCTGCGGGACCAGGCGGGACAGGTGCGTGGCCGCGCCGAGCGCGCCCCGGTCCAGCTCGGGCAGGCCGAAGGTGGCGTCCTCGCTGGCCACGATCGCGTCCGCGTTCCCCACGAGGCCTATGCCGCCGCCCAGGCAGAAGCCGTGCACGGCGGCGACGACCGGCACCTCGCAGTCGTACACCGCGGAAAAGGCCGCGGCGCAGCCGCGGTTGGCGCCGATCAGCGCACTGTGGCCGCCCAGTGCGCCGTGGCCGCTGTCGCCGCGGATCTCCTTGATGTCCACGCCCGCGTTGAACCCCCGGCCCCCGGCGGCCAGCACCACACAGCGCGTGGCGGGATCGCGCCCCGCGGCGCGCACGGCGTCGGCCAGGTCGAACCACCCGCGCACGGGCAGGGCGTTGACAGGTGGGTGGTCGACGGTGACGACGGCCACGCCCTTGTCCGGGACGGAGGTGGAGACAGACATCAGCGGATCCGCTACCTTTCGACCACACGCCTTCAACCAAACATTTGTTAGTTGGAAAGGTAGCAGCGATGACTGACACCCGACAGGTGGTCGTCGTCACCGGCGGCACCCGCGGCGTCGGCGCCGGAATCGCCCGCGGCTTCCTCGCCGCCGGGGCGCGGGTCGTCGTCTGTGCCCGTAGGCCGCCCGACGAGCCGGTCGAAGCGGCGGGCGCCACCGCCGAGTTCCGTGCGCTCGACCTGCGGGACGCGGCAGCCGCCCCCGCCTTCTTCCGCGAAGTGGCCGCCGCCCACGGCACGGTGGACGTCCTTGTGAACAACGCGGGCGGCACGCCCTTCGGCCTCCTCGCCGGTACCGCCCCGGCCCGCCAGGCCAGGATCGTCGAACTGAACCTGCTCGCCCCGCTGTACGCCTCGCTCGCCGCGTACGACGTGATGCGCGCCCAGGAGACGGGCGGCAGCATCACGATGATCGGCAGCGTCAGCGGCACCCGGCCCTCGCCGGGCAGCGGGGCGTACGGCGCCGCGAAGGCGGGCCTGGAGAACCTCGCGCGGACCATGGCGGTCGAATGGGCCCCCGCCGTACGGGTCAATACGGTCGTCCTCGGCCTCGCCCGCACCGAGAGCGCCCATCTGCACTACGGCGACGACGAGGGCGTCGCGCGGGTCGCCCGTACGGTCCCGCTCGGCCGCCTCGCCGACCCCTCCGACGTCGCCGACGCCTGCGTCTTCCTCGCCTCCTGCCGCGCCCGCTACATCAGCGGCGCCGCACTGCACCTGCACGGCGGCGGCGAACGCCCCGCCTTCTTGGACGCCGCCTCCGCCAACCACTGAAGTCCCCCAGCTGAAGCCCACCGACCGAACTCCACCAAGGGAGTTGCCGTATGGCCGCAGACGCCACGTCAGCCGTTACACCGCCGCCCGCCCCTGCTGGGATCTGTGCGGGCCGCGTCGTGATCGTCACGGGCGCGGGCCGCGGTCTCGGCCGTGCTCACGCGCGCGCGTACGCGGCCGAGGGCGCCAAGGTCGTCGTCAACGACCTCGGTGTGGGACGGGACGGTTCCGGCGAGCCGGGCGGCCCCGGGGAACCCGGCGGACCCGCGCACGCCGTGGTCGAGGAGATCCGTGCCGCGGGCGGTGAGGCCGTCGCGCACGGCGGCGACATCGCGACACCCGAGGGCGCGGCCTCGCTGGTAAGGGCAGCCCTCGACACGTACGGCCGCCTGGACACACTCGTCAACAACGCGGGCTTCCTGCGCGACCGGATGCTGGTCAACCTCGACGAGGACGACTGGGACGCCGTCATGAGGGTTCACCTCAAGGGCCACTTCCTTCCCCTGAAGCATGCCTCGGGCCACTGGCGGGCCGAGGCGAAGGCCGGGCGCGTGCCGCACGCGTGCGTGGTCAACACCAGCTCGGGGGCGGGCCTCCTGGGGAGCGTCGGGCAGGGCAACTACAGCGCCGCCAAGGCCGGCATCCTCGGCCTCACCCTGGTCGCCGCCGCCGAACTGGCCTCCTACGGAGTGCGGGTGAACGCCATCGCCCCCACCGCCCGCACCCGTATGACGGAACAGACCTTCGCCGACGCGATGGCCGTTCCCGAACCCCGCGCCTTCGACGCGATGGCCCCGGAGAACGTCTCCCCGCTGGTCGTCTGGCTCGGCTCCGCCGCCTCCGAAGGCGTCACCGGCCGCGTCTTCGAGGTGGAAGCGGGCCGCATCACGGTCATGGAGGGCTGGCGCCCCGGCCCCACCGCGGACAAGGGCGCCCGCTGGACCCCGGCCGAGGCGGGCGAGGCGGCCCGAGGACTCCTCGCCGACGCGGAGCCACCGCGGCCGGTGTACGGGGCACGGTGAGCCGCGGCGGACCCTCACTCGGCCTCGGCGGCCGCGGCGAAGTGGGTACGCAGGGCCGCGGCTACGGCGGCCGGGCGTTCCGCGGGCGCCAAGTGGGAGGCGCCCGCCAGTTCCCTGAGGGACGCGCCCGGTACGGCGTCGGCGATCTCCCTGGCGTGGGCGGGCGGCGTCGCCGGATCCTCGCGGCCTGCGAGCACCAGCGTGGGCACGCCGATCGACGCCAGGGCGTCCCGCAGGTCGTACGCGGCCAGGGCGTCACAGCACGCGGCGTACGCGCCCGGATCGACGGCCAGGTGGTCCGCCACCAGGGCGGGCACTGTGAAGCCGGGGGTGAACCACCGTTGCGGCGCCGCCCGTGCGAGGTGGGACAGGCCCTCCCGGCGGACGGTCGCGGCCCGCTGCCGCCACGGTTCGGTGCCACCGAAGTGAGCCGAGGTGCAGACCGCCGCGAGGCGCGTCACGCGCTCGGGGTGGTGGGCGGCGAGGTGCAGTCCGACGGCGCCGCCGAGCGAGGCACCCGCATACGCGAAGCGGTCGATGCCGAGCGAGTCGGCCAGCGCCAGGACGAGCCCGGCGAGATCGGCGACCGTGGCACCGGGCCCGATCAGACCGGCGGGGGAGCGGCCGTGGCCGGGCAGGTCCCAGCGTACGACCCGGTGGGCGGCGGCGAGTTCGGGCGCGACCCCGTCCCACAGGGCGGTGGAGGTGCCGAGGGACGGGCCGAGGAGGAGCGGGGGAGCGCTCTGCGGACCCTCGGCGGTGTGGTGCGGCAGCTTGCCGGTCGTGTCGGTGGTCAACGTCGCTCCAGGGCGCGGTCGGTGAGGGCGGCGGCGGAGCCGGTGTAGTGGGCGGGGTCGGTGAGTTCGGTGAGGTCCACGTCCTTCAGGCCGGGCTCTTCCGTGAGGACCTGCGCGAGTGTGCGCCCCTCGGCGCGAACACGCCGGGCCGCGTCGGTCAGGAGCCGCCGCGCGCGGGCGCGGCCGAGCAGCGGCGTCAGCTCGGCGGCGAGCCGCTCGGAGACGATCAGCCCCCCGGTGAGATCGAGGTGGGCGCGCATGGCCTGCGGATGGACGCGCAGATTCTCGGCCATCTCGGCCGCGTCCCGGGCGGCGCCGCCGGTCAGGCGGAGCAGGTCGCGCAGTGGCTCCCACTCGGCGTGCCAGGCGCCCGCGGGCCGCTCGTCCTCGGCGGCCAGCGAGCCGTGCAGGGTCGCCGCGAGGGCGGGCGCGCGGCGCGCGGCGGCGGCGATGAGGGTGGCGCGGACCGGGTTCGCCTTGTGGGGCATCGCGGAGGAGCCGCCCCCCGATCCTTCCGACAGCTCGGCGATCTCGGTACGGGAGAGCGTGAGGACGTCCGCGGCCGCCTTGCCGAGGGCTCCCGCGGTGAAGGCGAGGGCGGCCGCGAGGTCGGCGACGGGGGTACGGAGGGCGTGCCAGGGCAGCAGCGGCTCGGCCAGCCCCACCTCGCGCGCGTAGGCCGTCACAAGGCGCCCACCGGCCTCGCCGACCACGCGGCGCCCCTCGCCCCGAGACAGTCCCTCGCCCTCGTACAGCCCGTCCATTCCGTACAGCCCGTCCATCCCGTACGCCCCGAACACCGCCAAGGTCCCCGCCGCGCCGCCCAGTTGCGCCGGGAGCGTCCCCCGGACCCCCGCGACCCGGTCCCGCGCGTCGAGTACGAGTGAGCGCCACCCCGCCGCCTTCAGACCGAAGGTCGTCGGCACCGCGTGCTGCGTCAGCGTGCGGCCCGGCATCACCGTGTCGCGGTGCCGCGCCGCGAGACGGGCCAGGGCGCCTTCCGCGCGGGCCAGGTCCGCGAGGAGCAGGTCCAGCGTCCGGGCGGAGAGCAGCATCAGGGCCGTGTCGAGGATGTCCTGGCTCGTCGCGCCCCGGTGGACGTAGGGCGCCGCGTGGGCGGGCACCGCCGCGGTCAGGTCCGCCACCAGGGGGATCACCGGGTTTCCGCCCTCCCGCGCGCGGAGCGCGAGGGAACGGGCGTCGAAGCGGCTCGCGTCCGAGGCCGCTCGGGTGACCGCCGAGGCCGCCTCCCCGGGGGCGAGACCGACCGCCGCCTGGGCGCGGGTCAGCGCCGCCTCCGCGTCCAGCAGCGCCTGGAGGAAGGCGAGGTCGCTCGTCGCCTCCTCGGCGGCGGAACCCGCCGGGCCGGGGGAGAACAGGCCGCTCACGGGAACTCCAGGAAGACCGTCTCGCCCGCCCCTTGGAGCCGGATGTCGAACCGGAACGTGCGCGGGGCCTCGCCGCGCGCGATCAGCGTGGCGCGCCGGTCCGCGTCCAGGGAGCCGAGGAGCGCGTCACCGGGTTCGTCCACCACGTACGCGCGCGTGTAGAGGTGATGCAGCAGCCCGCGCGCGAAGACGGCGATCGAGATGTAGGAGACGCCGCCCGGCGGCAGCGTCCGCACCGCCCAGTGGCCGTCCGCGTCCGTCGGCACCCGGCCGAATCCGGTGAACGCGACCCCGTCGCGCCCGATGGCCCGTCCCGTCACGGGGTCGCGCCGCAGCGACCCGGGCGCTCCCGTCAGCGAGCCGTCCGGGGCGGGCTGCCAGGTCTCTATCAGGGCGTCGGGGACGGGCTGCCCCGCGCCGTCGTACACGTACCCGTGCAGCGTGAGGGTGTCCGGGTGGCCGTCGGGCGCGACCTCACCGCCGCGCGGGAAGGGCAGCGCGTAGCCGTAGAAGGGGCCGACGGTCTGGGAGGGCGTGGGCAGCGGCGGGCGAGCGTGCGGGGGCATCAGTGGGGGTCGCCTTCCTCGAAGAAGGTCGCGGACGGGCCGTCCAGGACGATGTCCCAGCGGTGGCCGAGCGACCACTCGGGGACGGACAGGTCGTGGTCGTACGCGCAGACGAGACGCCGGCGCGCGGACTCGTCGGTCACCGAGCGCAGCACCGGGTCGTAGGGGAGGAGCGGGTCCCCGGGGAAGTACATCTGAGTGACCAGGCGCTGGGTGAACGCCGTGCCGAAGAGCGAGAAGTGGATGTGCGCGGGACGCCAGGCGTTGACGTGATTGCGCCACGGATAGGCGCCCGGCTTGATGGTCGTGAAGGAGTACGCACCGTCGTCGTCGGTCAGGCAGCGGCCGAAGCCCGTGAAGTGCGGGTCGAGGGGCGCGGGATGCTGGTCCAGCTGGTGGGCGTACCGGCCGGACGCGTTGGCCTGCCACAGCTCGACCAACTGGCCGCGCACCGGCCGCCCGCGCCGGTCGAGGACCCGGCCGGACACGGTGATCCGCTCGCCCAGCGGCTCGCCCTGGTGCTGTCGCGTCAGATCGCGGTCCAGGGCGGTGACGTCGGTGACGCCGAACGCGGGGCCGCTCAGCTCCACCGCCTCGGGGTCGCGCAGCGGGACCAGCGGCTGCTTGGGGTGGCGGAAGTGGCTGCTGCGGTAGGGCGGGTAGTCGCGTGGCGGATGGTGCCGGGCGGTGGAGGCACCCCGCGCCTCGGCCACCTCGGCCGCCTTGGCGACCTCGGCGTCCATCGCATCCTGGCTGAGCCCATCGGGTAGCTCGGGTGGCTCGGCGGACGGCGAGGAAGGGTTCGGGGAGGAGGAAGTGGTCAGGGTCATCTCTTGCGGCTCCTGGTGTGCGGCCATGCGTCGGTGACTCCGTAGAGGCGTGACAGCGGGGCAGGTGGGTCAGGCGCGTCGGGCAGCGGTGACGCCGCGGGTACCCCGCCTGCTCACGACGCGCCCCCGGCCGGCAGCAGAACCTCCGCCCCGGTCCTCGCGACGACCTCGTCCGCGCCGACCCCCGGGGCCAATTCGGCCAGCTCAAGACCCTGTTCCGTCACGTCAAGCACGCACAGATCGGTGATGATCCGGTCCACGCACCTCTTGCCGGTCAACGGCAGCCCGCACTCCTCGACGACCTTCGGGGTGCCGTCCTTGGCGGTGTGCGTCATGACGACGATGACCGTGCGGGCACCGTGCACCAGGTCCATCGCCCCGCCGATCCCGGTGATCATCTTTCCGGGGACCGCCCAGTTGGCGAGGTCCCCGCGCGCGGAGACCTGCATCGCGCCGAGCACGGCGACATCGATGTGGCCGCCGCGGATCATCCCGAAGGAGAGCGCCGAGTCGAAGAAGGAGGCGCCGGGCAGCACGGTCACGGTCTCCTTGCCCGCGTTGATCAGGTCCGGGTCGACCTCGGCCTCGGTGGGATAGGGGCCCACCCCGAGGACGCCGTTCTCGGACTCCAGGATCACCTCCACACCCGGGGGCAGGTGGTTGGGGATCAGAGTGGGCAGGCCGATGCCCAGGTTCACGTACTGGCCGTCGCGGAGTTCGCGTGCCGCGCGGGCGGCCATCCGCTCACGGGTCCAGGGCATCAGCCGCTCACCGTCCGCTTCTCGATCCGCTTCTCCGCCGCCTGCCCGGGGGCGAGCGCGACCACGCGCTGCACGAAGATCCCCGGCAGGTGCACCGCGTCCGGATCGATCCCGCCCGGCTCCACCAGCTCCTCCACCTCCGCGACGGTGACGCGCCCCGCCATCGCCGCGAGCGGGTTGAAGTTGCGGGAGGACTTGGCGAAGACGAGGTTGCCGTGCCGGTCGCCCCGCGCCGCCCGCACCAGCGCGAAGTCGGTCCGGATGCCGTGCTCCAGGACGTACGGGATGCCGTCGAACTCCCGTACCTCCTTGGCCGGGGACGCGACGGCGACCCCGCCCTCGCCGTCGTAGCGCCAGGGCAGCCCGCCGTCGGCGACCTGCGTGCCCACCCCGGCCGGGGTGTAGAACGCCGGGATGCCGGCGCCGCCCGCCCGCAGCCGCTCGGCCAGCGTGCCCTGCGGGATCATCTCGACCTCCAGCTCGCCGCCCAGGTACTGCCGGGCGAACTCCTTGTTGGCGCCGATGTAGGAACCGGTCACGCGCGCGATGCGGCCCGCCGCCAGGAGCACCGCGAGGCCCGAGTCCAGCGCCCCGCAGTTGTTGGACACCACCCGCAGCTCCGCGGCCCCCGACGCGTGCAGCGCCCGAATCAGCTCGTTCGGTACGCCGCTCAGGCCGAAGCCGCCGACCGCGAGCGACGCCCCGTCCGCGATGTCGGCCACCGCGTCGGCGGCCGTGGCCACCACCTTGTCCATCCGCGCGCCCCCACTCGTCCCGGCCCGAATTAGTCAGGGCACTGAGTATTCCTGTGAGGATAGGAGTGCCCTCAACTGCCTGGCAAGAGTGGGCAGCAGGCGGGATCGCGGCGGGGTATTGTTCAGTGCACCGATGAAAAGAGCCGGAGAAGCGGAGGACCCCATGGTCGCGGTGGACCTGGCCACCCACCCCGGGCACCTGGCCCGGCGCCTGCAACAGGCCCACTACCTCCTGTGGAACACCATGGTCTCCGAGGAGATCACCTCACCGCAGTTCGCGGTCCTCAACGCCCTCGTCGCCGAGCCCGGCCTAGATCAGCGCACCGTGGGGGAGCGGGTGGGACTGGACCGCTCCACCGTCGCCGAGGTCATCACCCGGCTGATCCGCCGCGAGCTGCTCGACAAGGTCCGCGACCCGCAGGACGGCCGCCGCTATCTGCTGCGCCTGACCGAGGAGGGCAGGCGCACGCACCGCAGGCTGACCGTGCGCACCGCCCGGATGAACCAGGTGTTCCTCGCCCCGCTCTCCACCGACGAGCAGACCGTTTTCTTCGACCTGATCCAGCGCGTGGCCGACGCCGCGGAGAGCCTGCGCAACCCCGAGGAGCCGCTGGCGGCCCCGCACCGCTGAAGCGCGCTCACGCCTTCGCGAACACCACCCACACCTGCCCCTTGGCGAACGGCAGCCGCTTGCCGTCGGGCGTCGTGAACGCCGTGCCGTCCTCGGGCGACGGCCGCGCCCAGCGTGCCTCGTAGGCACGCCCGTCCCGCAGGACGCGCGCCTTGCCCTCGCCGACCGTCTCGGTGAACGGTGAGACATTGCCCGACCGGTCGTGGAAGCGGGACGGCCGTACCTTCACGTACTGCACGACGACCGTGGACGCGCCCAGCTCCTTGCCGTCGGCGGCCCGCGCCCGCTCCCCGTCCAGGGCGATGCGCCAACGACCCTCGTACTCCACCCAGTCGAAGGTGAAGCTCGCCGAAGGGAAGCTGACCGTCCGGTGCGTCTCCGGAGTGCCGCCCGCCGGGGGCGGCCCGAACCGGAACCCCGTGCTCGCCAGGGCGCCCGCGCGCGGAGTGGCCTTCAGCGCCTCGGGGCGTACGAAGAGGTCGTGCGGCGCGACCCTGTCGTCGTCCCGGTAGTAGGCGTCCTCGGACGCCTTGTCCGGCGGAAGGGCGCGTACCGGCGTGCCCGCGATCAGCGGAAGCAGCTTCGACTGCGCTCCGGAGAACGCGAGCACGGGCCGGTCGAACTGCCGCAGGAGTTCGAGATCCGTCTCGCGCGCGCTGCGCACCGGCCCGATCGCGGGCGGCACCCGGGAGGCGTACACCGCCATCAGGCGGCTCAGTCCCGTCTCCACCTGTTCGGCGTACACGACGTCCGCGGCGTCCAGACCCGTGTGCGGGCGCGCGGGGCCTACGTTGTCGAGCTTCACGGCGAGGACCGTTCCATCGTCCGCAGGGGGGCCGCCCGCGGGCGTTCCCCTCTCGGCGGGCTCGTCGGGCTGCACCGTGCAGCCGGCCGCCAGGGCGGCGAGCACCACCGCCCCGGCCCGCGTACGCGTTCGCATCAACCGTCTCATGCGTACGTCATACCCCGTACGCCCCGTTTCTCGGCATTTCTCACCATTTTTCAGCCCAGGTCGAGCGCGTTGCGCAGACCGAGTCGGTAGCGGGTGCGGTCGTGGCGCTTGGCCAGTTCGATCGCCGGGGCCCGGTACAGCGGCTTCACCGTGCACGGCCGCTGATCCGATCCCGCCTGCTTCAGCAGGGCGTTGACGGCCGCGCGGGCCGAGGCGTTGGCGCCCTCCATCGTCGCCAGGTCGATGTCCACGGACACGTAGTCCCCGGAGAGGAAGAGGTTGGGGATCCTCGTCGCGGCGGAGGGGCGGTTGTGGAAGGTGCCGACGGGGTGGATGAGGAGTTCGTCCTCGTTGGTGGGGTTCGGCGTGCCGAGGCCGTCGACGCCCGGGTCGAGGAACCACGAGTGCAGCTTGCTGTCCTTCAGGACCGTCTTCCCGGTGTCGTTCAGCGCGGCCTTGAGCTGCGCCCACACCTCCTTGGCGACCTCGTCGCGCGTGCACTGCTTGGCCGTCTTGCCGTAGAGCATCCCCGGCTTGTCCCACTCGGAGATGTCCACCGACAGGCAGTCGACCGCGACGCCGTCGCCGTAGTCGGCGGGGAAGTCGCGCTCGGGCCAGTGACCCGCCTGCGCGATGCCCGTCAGCGACCAGGGCGAGTCGATGCAGTTGAAGTGCCCCTTCACGAGGGGCGGGCGCTCGGTCAGATAGAACTGGATGCCCGTCATCCAGTCCGTCTGAAGCTTGTCGCAGCGCGCCAGCTGCGGGTCCGCCGCCTTCATCGCGGCACTCCACGTCCTGCGCGCGTGCTCCACCGGCATCGCCTGCACGTAGTGATCGGCGGTGATGTCACGGCGTACGCCCTCGGGGTCCTCGATCACCGCCTTGGTGACACGGCCACCGCCGAACGCCAGTTCGCGCACCGTCCAGCCGATACGGAACTCGACCCCGAGCGAGGTCAGGTGGGCCACCCACGGATCGATCCACGCCTCGTTCGTGGGGGCGTTCAGGAGGCGGTCGGGCGGGCCGTCCGCGCCCTGGCCGAGCGCGTTGAAGACGAAGGCCTCGCCGAGCGTGCCGACCGTGCGGGTGCTGGCCTCCTCGGCCTTCGTCGCCACGATGTTGCGGGTGACGCCGATCGCGAGGATGCGCTGGTAGTCCTTCGACATCCTCTCGGCGCGCACGAAGTCCCACCAGGGCGTCGACTCCCAGTCGTCGTCGCGCCGCTCGTCGCAGCTGGTCAGGAAGACCAGGGCGCGGTTGACGAAGTACGCGACCTCGTGCGCGGGCAGGTTGAACGCGGTGTCGAGGAGGGCGGTCAGCGCCCGCGCGATGTCGTCCGGCGTGAGCTTCTCCGGCTCGCTGCCCGGCCACGGGATCGGCATGCGGATGTCCTCGCGGCCCGTGCGCGCGAACGACATCTCGCGGGGCGCGACGAGGTTGTCCCACACGCCGTTCGCGTTCCCGGGGAAGGGGATGCGGCGCATGGTGTCCGGGAGGTTGTGGTAGATCCCCGGGATGAAGCGGAAGCCGTGCTCGCCGGGCAGCGGCTTGCGGTTGCCCTTCGCGCTGTTCGGTACGTCCATGCTGCGGGCCTTGCCGCCGAGCGCCCTGCGTTCGTAGACCGTCACGGCGAAGCCGCGTTCGGCCAGCTCATGGGCGGCCGTGAGCCCCGCGACCCCGCCGCCGAGCACGGCCACGGACTGCTTGGCGCGTGGCGCGGCCGGGGTGGCCGCCGCCGCGGGCAGCGCGCCCGCTCCCACGCCCAGCGCGGCGGTCCCGCCGACCGCCGCGGCCCCCGCGACGAACCCCCGCCGCGTGCTTCCTGCGGCATCGCTGTACCCCATGCCCCGCCCCCCTTACCGTCGGTAACTGACGTGTCAGGCGCAGGAGCATACGGTCGCGGACTGGTGAGGCGGAAGAGACGCAGACGCGGCTTCATACTTTGGCGTGATTACGGTGCACCCGTGGTCACGGTGCGAAGGGGAGTCGCGCAACGACGCGTCAGCGCGGCGGTCCCAGGACATCCGTGAGCGAGTACCGCACCGGCTCCTCCAGCTGGGCGTACGTGCAGCTCTCCGGGGCCCGGTCGGGGCGCCAGGTGCGGAAGCGCGCCGTGTGGCGGAAGCGCCGGCCACCCTCCATGTGGTCGTACGCCACCTCGCAGACCCGCTCCGGGCGCACCGGCACCCACGACAGGTCCTTCTTCCCGGACCAGCGGCTCGGCGCTCCCGGCAGCCGCGCCGTCTCGTGCGCCGCCTCGTCCGCCCAGGCCGCCCACGGGTGCGCCGCTGCGGATTCCATCCGCAGCGGCTCCAGCTCCTCGACGAGTTCCGCGCGCCGCTTCATGGAGAACGCGGCGGCGACGCCCACGTGCTGCAAGGCGCCCGCGTCGTCGTACAGGCCGAGGAGGAGCGAGCCGACCACCGGGCCGCTCTTGTGGAAGCGGTAGCCCGCGACCACGCAGTCCGCCGTGCGTTCGTGCTTGACCTTGAACATGACGCGTTCGTCCTGGCGGTAGAGCAGGTCGAGCGGCTTGGCGATGACGCCGTCGAGGCCCGCGCCCTCGAACTGCTCGAACCAGTGCCGCGCCACCTCCGCGTCGGTGGTCGCCGGTGCCACGTGGACAGGGGGCGTCACTTTGGAGAGGGCCGCTTCCAGACGTGCGCGCCGCTCGGCCATGGGGGTGGCGAGCAGGGAGGCGTCCGCGAGGGCGAGCAGGTCGAAGGCGACGAAGGAGGCGGGGGTGCGCTCGGCGAGCGTCGCGACCCGCGAGGCCGCGGGGTGGATGCGCTCGGTGAGGGCGTCGAAGTCCAGGTGCCCGTCCCTGGCGATCACGATCTCGCCGTCCATCACGCAGCGCTCCGGAAGCCGCTCCCGCAGGGCCTCCACCAGTTCGGGGAAGTAGCGGGTGAGGGGCTTGCCCGTACGGCTGCCGATCTCGATGTCGTCACCGTCGCGGAAGACGATCGCGCGGAAGCCGTCCCACTTCGCCTCGTACTGCATGCCCGGCGGGATCTTCGCGACGGGCTTGGCGAGCATGGGCTTCACGGGCGGCATCACCGGCAGATCCATAGTCCGATTCTGCGGGGAATCACGCCATACCGCCCGGTGTGCGCCGAATGTTCTCCCCGCTTAGCGTGGCTCCATGGGTGAAGCCAAGGGCAAGAGCGCGGCCGTGGAGATCGACACGGGGGAACGGACCGTACGGCTGTCCAGCCCCGACCGGGTGGTCTTCCCCGAGCGGGGTTTCACCAAGCTGGACGTCGCCCGGTACCTCGTGTCCGTGGGCCCCGGCATCCTCCGCGCGCTCAGGAACCGCCCCACCACCTTGCAGCGCTACCCGGACGGGGCGGCCGGCGAGTTCTTCTACCAGAAGCGCGCCCCGAAGAACCATCCCGACTGGATCCCCACCGCCACCATCACCTTCCCCAGCGGCCGCACCGCCGACGAGATGTGCCCCACCGAGGTGGCCGCCGTGATCTGGGCGGCCCAGTACAACACGCTCACCTTCCACCCCTGGCCGGTACGCCGCGACGACCTCGACCACCCCGACGAACTCCGCATCGACCTCGACCCGCAGCCCGGCACGGACTACGCCGACGCGGTACGGGCCGCACACGAGCTGCGCGCGGTCCTCGACGAGTTCGGCGGTCTGGTCGGCTGGCCCAAGACATCCGGTGGCCGCGGGATGCACGTGTTCGTGCCCATCGAACCCCGCTGGACCTTCACCCAGGTGCGGCGGGCGGCGATCGCCTGCGGACGGGAACTGGAGCGCCGCATGCCCGACCAGGTCACCACGGCGTGGTGGAAGGAGGAGCGCGGCCCCCGCATCTTCGTGGACTACAACCAGACGGCCAGGGACCGCACGATCGCCTCCGCCTACTCGCTACGGGCCCGCCCCCACGCCCCCGTATCGGCCCCCCTGCGCTGGGACGAGGTCGACGACGCCGTCCCGGAGGACTTCGACATCGCCACGATGCCGGACCGCTTCGCGAAGCTGGGCGACGTCCACGCGCGCATGGAGGACCACGCCCACTCCCTCGAAGCCCTTCTCGACCTCGCCGACAAGGACGAGAAGGACCACGCCCTCGGCGACCTGCCGTACCCCCCGGAGTACCCGAAGATGCCGGGCGAGCCCAAGCGCGTACAGCCGAGCAGGGCGAAGCACGAGAAGTGAGGGGGGCCTGCCGGGCGGCGGGGCGCGATCACGGGTCGGCCGGCTGCTTCGGCACACTGGCCTGATGGAGCCCGATGAGGAACAGCCGTTGGCCGGAGGCAATGTCAGCGCGGGCGTCGTCCGGGTGGGCGACACCGTCCGCCGTCCCACTGGCCCATGGACCCCTGCGGTCCACGCCCTGCTCACCCACCTCCATGACGTCGGATTCCGCGCGGCGCCCCGCCCGCTGGGCATCGACGACGAGGGGCGCGAGGTCCTGACCTTCATGCCGGGAGAGGCGGTCTGGCCGGACCGCTTCTCGCTGCTGGACCCTGCTCGCCAACTGGCTCGCGTGGCACAGCTGATCAGGGACTTCCACGACGCCGTGCAGGACTTCACGCCACCGCCCGACGCGCGCTGGCAGAGGCTGATTCCCGCCGAGGGCAGCGACATCATCGCCCATCACGACCTGGCTCCGTGGAACCTCGTAGTCGGGGGCGGAGGCGGGGGCCAGGGGCAGTGGGCCTTCATCGACTGGGACGGTGCGGGTCCCGGTTCCCGCCTGTGGGACCTCGCGTACGCGCTTCACGGCTTCGTTCCGCTGTCCGCCGACCCGCGCCTGCGGCGACCCGACGCGGCGGACCGCATGCGGGGTTTCGTCGCCGCCTACGGCCTCGACGAGGCCGAACGCCGTCGGCTGGTCCCGATGCTGGGGCGCAGAACGCGTTCCATGCACGACTTCCTGCGCGAGCAGGCTGCCCGCGGTGTACAGCCCTGGGCCCGGCTGTGGACCGAAGGCCACGGCGATGTCTGGCGAAGCGATTCCGCATACATCGAGCAACGCCAAGACGAGTGGCTGCGCGTGCTGCTCGCCGATTGAGCCTGTTCCGTACGGCGGTTGATCGTGGAGGCTCATGGGGTCGGCCGCCTCGGTACGGTGTGCGGTCTCGCGCTGGGTCGGATCCTCGGCGTTGGTTGACGGGAGTCGTGCTCCCCCTTCCCGGGGTGGTCGGCAAGCAGATGCGCAAGGATGCCTCCTGACACCGTCAGGGAGGAGTGAACGCAGGTGACCGAGGAACCGCGCCCCACCCTGGAGGCCGTGGCCGCCCGTGCCGGGGTCTCCAGGGCCACCGTCTCCCGAGTCGTCAACGGCGACCCGGGAGTGCGCGAGAGGCTCGCCGAGAAGGTGCGCCACGCGGTCGACGAGCTGGGCTACGTCCCCAACCGCGCCGCCCGCAGCCTGGTCACCCGGCGTCACGACGCGGTCGCCGTGGTGATCGCCGAACCGGAGACACGGGTCTTCGCCGACCCGTTCTTCGCACTGCAACTGCGCGGCATCAGCAAGGAACTGACGGAGCATGACATACAGCTCGTGCTGCTGCTCACCGAGGGACGCGACGACTACGAACGGGTCGGCCGCTATCTGGCGGGCGGCCACGTCGACGGGGCTCTCGCCTTCTCGCTGCACCTCGACGACCCGCTGCCCGGCATCATCCGACGCGCCGGGGTGCCGACCGTGTTCGGGGGACGCCCCGGCTGGCCCGAGCCAGGGCCGGGCGAGCCGAGCGTCTCGTACGTCGACTGCGACAACCGCGGCGGGGCGCGCGAGGCGGCGCGGCATCTGGTGGGCCTCGGCCGCGGCCG
The DNA here is from genome assembly GCF_000717945.1 of Streptomyces sp. NRRL S-920. Classification (NCBI taxonomy): domain Bacteria; kingdom Bacillati; phylum Actinomycetota; class Actinomycetes; order Kitasatosporales; family Streptomycetaceae; genus Streptomyces; species Streptomyces sp. NRRL S-920. The sequence continues at coordinate 15,281 of NZ_JODF01000027.1, read as the reverse complement.
CGTCGCACACATCACCGGCCCCCTCGACCAGACGTCCGCGGTCGACCGGCTCGACGGCTTCCGAGACGTGCTCGGCGACGTGGACCCGCGGCTGATCGCCGAAGGCGACTTCACGCCTGCGGGCGGGGAGCGCGCGATGCGGGAACTCCTGGACCGGGTACCGCAGTTGGACGCTGTCTTCGCGGCCAACGACCTGTCGGCGTCCGGCGCCCTGCGGGTGTTGCGGGAGCGGGGCAAGCGGGTGCCGGACGACGTGGCGGTGGTCGGTTTCGACGACATGCTGCCGGTGACCGAGCAGACCGAACCGCCCCTGACGACGGTCCGTCAGGACATCGAGGGCATGGGCAGGTTGATGGCCCGGATGCTTCTGCGCGGCAAGGCGGGAGAGGACCGCGCCGCCGAGCCGACCGGTGTGGTCCTGCCGACGGCGCTGGTGCGCAGGGCCTCGGCCTGAGGGGCCGCAAGGGGCGCGGTCAGGACCCCACGCTCACCGTGAAGCGCCGCGGGTTCCCGTCGTGGGCGGCGCCCGACACGTCCGGTTGCCCGTCGGGGCGCACGTCGTCGTACGGGAACGCGTACCCGATGGGGGAGTTGGCGTGCACCACCCGCGACCAGTGGTTGGTCACCTCGCCCCGGTAGTAGTCGGCGGCGGTCGCGCCGTTGGGCTGATCGGCATGGGTGAGCATGATGCTGCGGTTGAACCCGGCGGCGAGGCGCGCGAGGAGGCCCTTCTTGTCGTCGGGGTCGCCGGGGTTGTTGGTGAACGGGCCGTGGTTGCAGGTGAAGATGTCCTTCGACGTCGGCCTGGTGAAGGAGTGGCCGCCGTTGAACGTCAGTACGTCACCCCTGACGCGCCCGGTGAACACACCACGCCCGCCCTGGAGATCGATCCTGAGGTCGGTCGAGCGGTACTTGTCCCACACCTGGTCGACGTAGCGGTCCCACACGTCGCGGAAGGGCATCTGGTCGGGCCGGTCGAAGTAGGGCGCCATGAGGTTCTGCGGCGAGATCACCCGCAGTACGCCTCCGCCGTCGCCCCGGATGACCAGGTCGTCCCAGGGCCGGCCGTCCTTGGCCGCCTGCGCCGTGAGATCCGCGGCGATCCTGTCGACGGCCCCGTCGGGGAGCGGGGCGACGGTATGCGTGGCGTCACCCTCCAGGGTCAGCCCGATGGGCAGCGCCGTGACGAGATCGACGTAACTGATGTTGGCGTAGAGCTGCTGGGGGTTGAAGGTGAACTCGCAGAACGACCACGTGCGGCCGTAGTTGGGGTCCGCGGGGGTCGCGAAAGCGGGCTCGACGAGCGCGGGCCCGGGGTTGAGGAAGAAGTCCAGCTTGCTATCGCGCACGAAGTAGACGCGTGCCCCGTACATCTGAGGCAGGGTCAGCACTCTGGGCGGCGAACCGGCGGCGCCGAGCGGGATGGCGCAGTCGACGGGCAGCGGGGTCTGCGGCGCCGCGGGTGAGCCGGGGCGATAGACCCCGCCGTCCGGCCTGAGCAGTAGCCGGCGGCCGGTGCCCTGCTCATGGCCGGTGACATAGGCGTGCACCTGGCCCGGGAGCGACTTGTTGCGCAGGGCCAGCTCACAGGTGACGGGAGCGGCCCGGCCTGCCGCCCGGGCGCTCGGGCCGAGAGCGCTCCCCCAGAGGGGGGAGGTGAGGGCGCCCGCGGCACCGGCGGCGGTGGTCAGAAACGTTCGACGCGATATCACGGAAGGTCTCCTGCGCGGTGGTGGGGGAGGAGGGGAGCACTTCGGGGCCCACTGTCGCGGCGGGCGATGGGAGCGTCAAGAGATGTGACTGAGAGCGCTCTCAAAAATGTCACTCCTTCAGGAAATGACAACAAGCGGATTGTCAGTGGGGGGTGCCAGACTCGAAGGGACGGCAGAGAGATACGACAAAGGAGTCGATCATGCTCAGTACCCGTTTCGTCCCGGGCGCTCCGGTCTGGGTGGACATGTGCGCCCCCGACCTCGACAGCGTCAGCGCCTTCTATCGCGAACTGTTCGGCTGGGAGATCCAGCGGGGCGGCCCGGATGTGGGGGGCTACAGCCAGTTCCAGATCTCCGGCAGGACCGCGGCGGGCGCGATGGCGATGCCGGCCGACGAGGCCCCGCCCGCCTGGACGCTCTACTTCCGCGCGGCGGACGTGGACGCGACGGTGAAATCGGTCGAGCAGGCCGGCGGCGGCACGCTCTATGAAGCGGTGGACGTCCGCGACCTCGGTCGCATGGCCGGTCTCACCGACTCGGCGGGCGTGCCCTTCTCGGTGTGGCAGCAGGGAGAGCTGAAGGGCCTCGATGTCCTGAACGAACCGGGCGGCCTGGTCTGGAGCGAGCTGTACACCCCGGACGTCTCCGCGGCCACCTCGTTCTACGGCTCGGTGTTCGGCTGGCAGACCACCGAGATGCCCTTCCCCGGCGGTTCGTACACGATGGTGCATCCCGCCGACGGCACTGCGGACGACATGTTCGGCGGCATCGTGCCCCTCGACAGCGACCCCTTGGAGGACAGGGCGTACTGGCTGCCGTACTTCCAGGTGGATGACTGCGACGACACCGTCGCCAAGGTCGAGCGGTCGGGCGGCGCGGTGCGGATGGACACCGTGGACATGGCGGGCGTGGGCCGCTTCGCGAAGCTCGCGGACCCGGCGGGCGCACGGTTCGCCGTGCTGCAACCAGCCCCTCCTGGCGAGCAGATGGAGTCGTAGGCGTCGAGCGGGGCGCGTTTCGTGACGGCCTTCCTGGGGCAGCGCTTGTCGGGGAGCTGAACAGGCCGCGGCCCGGTCCGCCGACCGGGCCGCGGACCACATCGCTGACCGTGGTGAAACGCCGACCGGGCTGTCGTTGATCGTTCGTTGATCGGTTGTTTCGCGCGGCCGTGCAGTATCGATGGCATGCAGATCGACATGACGGCCCAGCCCGAACTCGCCTGGCAGGAGCAGGCGCTGTGCGCGCAGACCGGAGCGGACTTCTTCTTCCCCGAGCCCGGAAGCTCGGTGCGCGAGGCGAAGTACATCTGCCGGATGTGTGCGATGCGCCCGGCCTGCCTGGAGTACGCACTCGCCAACGACGAGCGTTTCGGCGTCTGGGGCGGCCTCTCCGAGAAGGAGCGGTACGCCCTCAGACGCGTACCGGACAGCGCGCGGTGACGTTCGCCTTCACGGGTGCGTCACCCGCGGTCAGGCGCCCCGGGCCGCCATCCGCGCCTTGCGGGCGGCCAGCCTCTCGTCGAACTTGGACGCCTCCGCGTCGAGCCCGCCCATGTAGAAGCCCAGTTCCTCCTGGGCCTTGAGGCCCTCGGGGCCGAGGCCGTCGATCTCCAGGACCTTCAGGTGGCGCAGCACGGGCTGGAGCACGTCGTCGTGGTGGATGCGCAGGTTGTAGACCTCGCCGATGGCCATCTGCGCGGCGGCCCGCTCGAAGCCCGGCATGCCGTGCCCCGGCATGCGGAAGTTGACCACGACGTCCCGCACGGACTGCATCGTCAGGTCCGGAGCCAGCTCGAAGGCGGCCTTGAGCAGGTTCCGGTAGAAGACCATGTGCAGGTTCTCGTCGGTGGCGATGCGCGCCAGCATGCGGTCGCAGACCGGGTCGCCGGACTGATGCCCGGTGTTGCGGTGCGAGATGCGGGTCGCCAGCTCCTGGAAGGCCACGTACGCGACCGAGTGCAGCATCGAGTGGCGGTTGTCCGACTCGAAGCCCTCGCTCATGTGGACCATCCGGAACCGCTCCAGCTCGTCCGGGTCGACCGCGCGGGAGGCGAGGAGGTAGTCGCGCATCACGATGCCGTGCCGCCCCTCCTCGGCCGTCCAGCGGTGCACCCACGTGCCCCAGGCGCCGTCGCGGCCGAAGAGGGAGGCGATCTCGTGGTGGTAGCTGGGGAGGTTGTCCTCGGTGAGCAGGTTGACCACCAGGGCGATGCGCCCGATGTCGGTGACCGGGGACTGGCCCTTCTCCCAGGCTTCGCCGTCCTCGAAGAAGCCGGGGAAGTTCCGGGCGTCGGAGAACGGCACGTACTCGTGGGGCATCCAGTCCTTCGCCACCTTCAGGTGGCGGTTGAGTTCCTGCTCGACCACTTCCTCCAGCGCGTAGAGCAGCCGGGCATCGGTCCAGCTGTCCGTGCTGCCGAGGTGGGGAGAGGTGATCGTCACGTGGGCTCCATACGGGGACGGGGGGTTCTTACGGGCAGTGCGAGCGGTGCACTACCTACGGTCTCGTAGGTTACGTTGCCGTAGGTTAAACCCTCCGTAAAGAGGCTGTGAGGCCGGGCCCCACCCGTGTTCCCCGTAACAAAGGCCTCATTGCTGGTCAGGCGTACAGTCCACGCAGCCGGACTGAGAGGCACGTCACACAGCCTTCGAGCTTCTCGAACTCGCTGATGTCCACCGGAACCGGGTCGAAACCGAGATCGCCGAACAGCTCCGCGCTCTTCGGGGCGCTCGACGCCATCAGCAGCTTCGCGCCGCCGAGCAGCACCACGTGCGCACCGGGCTCCTCGGGCACCGGAAGGAAGCGCGGGAACAGCGAGGCGCTGTCGACCAGCGGCTCGTACCCGATCACCGTCCCGTCGGGCAGCGCCGTCACCGCGGACTTCAGATGCAGGACCCTGGCGACGGGGACGGCGACCACGCGCGCGCCGAGCGGTTCGAAGACGGCCCGCAGCTGCCGCACGCCCTCCGCGTTGGTCCTGCCGCCCCGCCCCACGTAGATCGTGTCGCCGATCTTGAGGACGTCACCGCCGTCGAGCGTGCCCGGTCGACGGATCCGGTTCACCGAGCAGCCGAGCCGGGCGACCGCCTCCTCGACGCCCGGCGTCTCGCCCCGCCGGGCCTCGGCCCCCGGCCGGGCGATCAGCGCCACGTTCCGGAAGACCACCACCGCGTCCTCCACGAACACCGAGTCCGGGCAGTCGTCGGCGGGCTGGACCTCCAGCGTCTCCCAGCCGTGGGCGTCCAGAGCCGCGACGTACGCCTCCCACTGCCGCAGCGCCAGCGCCACGTCCACCGGGGAGCGCTCCAGGTGGGTGAGCAGGCCTTCGGCGAGACGCGGGCCGGGGCGGCGGATCAGGGCCTTCTTGCTGGGCACGGTGTTCTCCTCACGGGGGCGGGGTGGTGCCGCACATCATGCAGCGCGTTCCCCGTCCGGGCCCAGAGCGTTTCGCAGGTGATCCGCCGTGAAGGAGCCCCGCGCCCGCAGCAGCCCCTCCGGCGTCCCCTCGAAGACGATCCGCCCGCCGTGCTTGCCGCCGTCGGGGCCGAGGTCGATGACCCAGTCCGCGTGCTTGACGACGTCGAGGTTGTGCTCGACGACGAGCACCGTGTTCCCGGCGTCGACGAGCCGGTCGAGCAGCGCGAGCAGGCCGTCGACGTCCGCCATGTGCAGGCCGGTGGTCGGTTCGTCCAGGACGTACGTCGTTCCGGTGCGGTGCAACTGCGTGGCCAGCTTGATGCGCTGGCGCTCACCGCCGGACAGGGTGCTGAGCGGCTGCCCGAGCGTGAGGTAGGTGAGCCCCACGTCCCGCAGGGCGCCGAGGCGACGGCGCACCGCCGTGTCGTCGAAGCGCTCGAAGAAGTCCAGCGCACGCTCCGCGGTCATCTCCAGCACGTCCACGACGGACCGGCCGTCGACGGTCAGGCGCAGCACCTCGTCCTTGAAGCGCCGCCCCTCGCACGCCTCGCACGTCGTGGTCACCGGGTCCATGAACGCCAGGTCGCTGTAGATGATCCCGCGCCCCCGGCAATGCTCGCACGCGCCATGGGAGTTGAAGCTGAACAGGCTCGCCCTCGCACCCGTCTCCCGGGCGAAGAGCCTGCGTACGGTGTCCATGATCCCGAGATACGTCGCCGGGGTGGAGCGGCCGGAGATGCCGATGGAGGACTGGTCGACGACCACGGCGTCCGGGTGCGCCTCGGTGAACGCCTTCGACACCAGCGTGCTCTTGCCGGAGCCCGCGACGCCGGTGACCGCGGTGAGCACCCCGGTCGGTACCCGCACGCTGACGTTCTTCAGGTTGTGCAGATCGGCGCCCCTGATCCAGTGCCCGCCGGTCGCCTCGCGCGGGTGCTCCTTGACGCTCCGGAAGCGGCGCAGATGGCGGCCGGTGAGGGTGTCCGCCTGCCGCAGCTCGTCCGGGGTGCCCTCGAAGACGACGAGGCCGCCGTCGGCGCCGGCCGCGGGCCCCATGTCGACGACGTGGTCGGCGACCGCGATCACGTCCGGGTCGTGCTCGACGACCAGGACGGTGTTGCCCTTGTCGCGCAACCGCAGCAGCAGGTCGTTGAGGCGGCCCACATCGCGCGGGTGCAGGCCGACGCTCGGCTCGTCGAAGATGTACGTCATGCCGGTGAGGCTGGAGCCGAGGTGGCGCACCATCTTCAGCCGCTGGCCCTCGCCCCCGGAGAGCGTGGACGTCTCGCGGTCCAGGCTCAGATACCCGAGGCCGATCGCCTCGATGCGCTCCAGGGCCGCCACGGCCGCCGCGGCGATCGGGCCCGCTACCGGGTCGTGGACGCGGCCCAACTCCTTGATGAGGTCGGTGACTTCCATCCGGGTGCAGTCGGCGATGCCCAGGCCGTTGATTCGGCTGGCGAGCGCCGCCGGATTGAGCCGCGCCCCGTGGCAGGACGGGCAGGCGCCTTCCACGAGGAAGCCCTGCACCAGGTCGCGGGTCTTCTGGGCGAGGGTGGACAGATCGCGGTTGAGGTAGAGGCGTTCGAAGCGGTCGGCGAGACCTTCGTAGTCGATGTCCCGTGCGCCGCCGGTGTTGTCGACGCTGACCTTCCTCTTGCCGCGCCCGCCGCGCATGAGGAACTGCCGCTCGGCGTCGGTGAACCGGCCGACCGGCTTGTGCGGGTCGAGGTCGGGCGTGTTGGTGTAGGTCTGGCCGTGCCAGGTCCCCGCGGCGAACGGCGGGAAGAGGATCGCGCCGTCCGCCAGGGACTTGGTGGGGTCCAGGATGCGGTCGTAGTCGGGCCGCACGGTCCGGCCGAGGCCGTCGCAGCGCGGGCACATGCCCGACGGGTCGTTGAAGGAGTACGCCGTCGCGGGGCCCGCGCTCGGCGTGCCGTGCCGGGAGAAGAGCACCCTGATCACGGAGTAGACGTCCGTCATGGTGCCCACGGTGGAGCGGGAGTGGCCGCCGATCGGCCGCTGGTCGACGACGATCGCGGGCGAGAGATCCTCGATGGCGTCCGCGTGCGGCCGCTCGTACTTCGGCAGCCGGTTGCGCACGAACCAGGTGAAGGTCTCGTTCAGCTGACGCTGGGACTCGACCGCGATCGTATCGAAGACGACCGACGACTTCCCGGACCCCGACACCCCGGTGAAGACCGTGAGACGGCCCTTCGGGATGCCCAGGCTCACCTCCTTGAGGTTGTTCTCACGGGCCCCCGCGATGGTGATGTGGTCGTGTGTGTCCTGGTGCATGCACCCGACGCTAGGCTCAATACCCGACAGCCTCTGTCTTCTTTTCCTGGGTGATTTCCTTCAGTTCCCCGTCCAGAAGCAACCATCGCGTGATGCCGATGGACTCCAGGAACGGCAGGTCGTGACTGGCCACGACCAGCGCGCCCTCGTACGACTCCAGGGCCGTCGAGAGCTGCTTGACGCTGGCCATGTCGAGGTTGTTCGTCGGCTCGTCGAGCATGAGCAGCTGCGGCGCGGGCTCGGCGAGGAGCAGCGCCGCGAGCGCCGCGCGGAACCGCTCGCCACCCGAGAGGGTAGCCGCCCGCTGGTCGGCCTTGGCGCCCTTGAACAGGAAGCGGGCAAGCCGCGCCCGGACGCGGTTGTTGGTCGCGTCGGGAGCGTATGCCGCCACGTTCTCGGCGACGGTCAGCTCACCGTCCAGGACGTCGAGCCGCTGCGGCAGGAACCGCATCGGCACATGCGCCCGTGCCTCCCCGGCGACCGCCTCGAGTTCACCGGCGATGGTGCGCAGCAGCGTGGTCTTGCCCGCGCCGTTGCGCCCGATCAACGCGATCCGCTCCGGGCCGCGCAGCTCGAACTCGCCCTGGACGCGGGCCCCGTAGCGCAATTCGAGGCCGCTCAGGGTGAGGACGGTGCGGCCCGGGTGCACCAGGGTGTGCGGCAGGTCGACGCGGATCTCGTCGTCGTCCCGCACCGCCTCCACGGCGTCGTCGAGGCGCTCCTTGGCCTCGGCGAGCTTCTCCTCGTGCATGATGCGGTGCTTGCCCGCGGACTCCTGGGCGGCCCGTTTGCGGGCGCCCATCAAGATCTTCGGCTGGCTCCTGCTGTCCTGGATCTTCTGGCCGTAGCGCTTGCGGCGGGCCAACTTGACCTGGGCGTCGGCCAGATCGCGCTTCTGCCTGCGCAGGTCGGACTCGGCGACGCGCACCATGCGCTCCGCCGCATCCTGCTCGGCGGCGAGGACTTCCTCGTACGCGCTGAAGTTGCCGCCGTACCAACTGACCTCGCCGTCCCGAAGATCGGCGATCTGGTCGACCAGGTCGAGGAGTTCACGGTCGTGACTGACCACGACGAGGACTCCGGACCACGCCTCGACGGCCGCGTACAGGCGCCGACGGGCGTACAGATCGAGGTTGTTGGTCGGTTCGTCGAGCAGCAGGACATCCGGCCGGCGCAGGAGCAGCGCGGCGAGGCGCAGCAGCACCGACTCGCCGCCCGAGACCTCGCCCGTGGTGCGGTCGAGGCCGATGTGGCCGAGGCCGAGCTGGTCGAGGGTCGCGAGCGCGCGCTCCTCGACGTCCCAGTCGTCGCCGACGACCGCGAAGTGCTCCTCGCGCGCGTCGCCCGCCTCGATGGCGTGCAGCGCGGCGCGCGTCGCGGCGATGCCGAGCACCTCGTCGACGCGCAGGCCGGTGTCGAGGGTGACGCTCTGCGGCAGGTAGCCGACCTCGCCGGCGACCTTGACGGTGCCGTCGGTGGGGGTCAGCTCACCGGCGATCAGCTTCAACAGGGTTGATTTCCCTGAGCCGTTGACGCCGATGAGTCCGGTCCTGCCGGGGCCGAAGGCCACCTGGAGTCCGTCGAAGACGCTGGTCCCGTCGGCCCAGGCGAAGGTGAGCGACGTGCAGGTGAGGGAGGTGGGGGAGTGTGACATACAGGCCTCGCGGTTGCGTGGTGTGGAGCGCGGTCAGGGGCAACGCGTTCGAGACACCGCGGCGGGGTGAGGCCGGAAAAGAGGAAAGGCCTGCGCCGGGGGACGGGACGGCTCGTATGCCGAGGTCGCACGCGACGTGCACGGCAGCGCGGAAGCTGCGTGACGCGGTGTCTCATGACCTCAGACGAGCAACGTCCTTCTCCTATCGACGGCAACAGAACCGTTGTACACGGTAGGAATCCACCCGGGGCCCTGTCAACGCTTTATCGGCCTCACCGCCCCGCCGCCGCTCGGCGGGGCGGGCGGGACCGGCCGTTCGAAGAAGGTCTCCAGGGACACCGTCGCCTGCGTCCCGCTCACGCCCTCGATCGCGTACAGCCTGCGCAGCACGTCCTGGAGCCCCTCCGTCGTCGCGGCGCGCACCTTCACCAGGACCGCGGCGCTGCCCGCGATGACATGCGCCTCCTGGATCTCCGGGATCGCCGCGAAGGCCTCGGCCGAATCCCCCATCCAGGCGGTCGAGTCGACCATCACGAAGGCAAGGACGCCCCGGCCGAGCGCCGCCGGGTCCACGTCGATGGTGGTGCGCCGGATGACGCCCCGCTCGCGCAGCTTGCGCACGCGCTCGTGGGCGGCGCCCGCCGACAGGCCCACCTCCTTGCCGAGCGCGGCGTACGCGGTGGTCGCGTCCTGCTGGAGCAGCGCGATCAGCCTGCGGTCGATGTCGTCCACGTCATGCACCATCCCCGGTTCACCGTCCCCCGTCCACCATTTTTATGGCGTAACCATATACGGTTCTGGCATAGTCCACTTCGACTGTACGAGATTCAGTTCACCACCGCATGGGGGTAATGATGTCCGGCTCCGACGAGGCTGTGCTGTACGAGATCCTGGACGACCGGTTCCGCACCGGACGGTGCGCCAACGGAGACAGCCGCCTGGAGAAGCTGTACGGCGACTGCCGCTGGGCGGAAGGGCCCCTCTATCTCCCGGCCTGGCGCCAGCTGATCTGGAGCGACATCCCGAACGACCGGATGCTGCGCTGGGACGAGGCGACCGGCGCGGTCTCCGTCTTCCGCTCCGCGGCCGGGCACAGCAACGGCAACACGCTCGACCGCGAGGGCCGGCTGATCACCTGCGAGCAGGGCAATCACAGGGTCACCCGCACCGAGCCGGACGGCAGCCTCACCGTGCTAGCCGACCGCTACGACGGCAAGCGGCTCAACAGCCCGAACGACGCGGTCGTACGCTCCGACGGCTCGGTGTGGTTCTCCGACCCCGACTTCGGGATCACCAGCGACTACGAGGGCTTCCGCGCGGAGCGCGAGCTGGACGGCCTCAACGTCTACCGGATCGACCCGGCCACGGGGGAGGTCCGCCTGGTCGCGGACTGCTTCGAGGCGCCGAACGGACTCGTCTTCTCACCTGACGAGCGGCAGTTGTACGTCTCGGACACGCGCGGCGGCGTCATCCGCGTCTTCGACGTCCGCGACGACGGAACGCTCTCCGACGGCGAGGTCTTCGCCAGGACCACGGACGGCGTCAGCCACTTCGACAACCTCCGCTTCGACGACGGAGGGCGCCTGTGGGCGGCCGCCATGGACGGCGGGGTGCACTGCTACGACCCGGACGGGACGCTCATCGGCCGCCTGAACATCCCCGAGCCCGTCTCCAACATCGCCTTCGGCGGCCCGAAGAACAACCGCCTCTTCATCACCGCGACGACCTCGCTCTACTCCCTGGTGATGGGCATCACGGGGCTGCCGCGCGTGCGGACCTGACCAGGCCGGGGCCCGTCAGCGGCGGCTCAGCACGCGTCCCGCATCAGCTCCGCCAGGTCCTGGTCCAGGTCGACGTGGCGGTGCTCCTGGCCGACCGGCACCAGGGCCGTCGTGCGGTGCAGGAAGCGGCGGAGTTCTCCGGTGCGGATGTGGACGATCGCGGTCCCCTCGGGTGCGTGGAACTCCACGACCGTGCGGTCGAAGCCGTACGGCCGCACCCGTACGTCGCCGTCGCCCACCGCGCGCTCCACGCCCTCGGTGAGCAGTTCGCGGGCGAAGGTCCAGTAGACCTCGACGCCCTCCAGCGTCGCGGGGGCGGGGAAGCTCATCCGTACGGCGAAGGGGTCCCGCCGGTCGTAGTGGAGCGTTGCGGGAATGGTCGGCATCCGCGGCGCGGCGGCGACCAGGCGGGCCTCTACGGCTTGTTCGATGACGGTGGACAACGCCTGCTCCCTCACTGACTGCTGGACGACTGGGGTCGGCACTTGAATAGACGACGGAACGACGGGATCCGTGCACATGCGGGGTGGGCGAGACCGAGTGACCTCTGTCACCGCGACACCGTGGAGACGCCCGCGGTTCCCGGCACCCGTCTTCCGGGGGAGCCCTTCCGGCCATCTGGACGAGCCCCGGCGCGTCGGCTAGCTTCGCCCGCCATGAGGGCCATGGGGAAGTCGAAGTCGATGAGGCGCGCGGTACTTGCGGGACTGTGCGGGGCGGCGCTCGCCGGGGCCGTGCTCGCGCCGCCCGCGACCGCCCGGCCGGACGGGCGTGACCACACCCCGGGAGGGGGCCTGAGCTGGCGGCTCAAGGACAGCGGCACCGACGCCCGCTTCCGCGGCCTCGCCGCCGTCAGCCGCGACACGGCCTGGGTGGCCGGGTCCAGGGGCACCGTGCTGCGCACCGCGGACGGCGGCAGGACGTGGCGCGATGTGTCCCCACCGGGAGGCGCCGCTCTCGAACTGCGGGACGTCGAGGCCTTCGACGGCCGGCGCGCGGTGGTCCTCGCCATCGGCGAGGGCGAGGCGTCCCGGGTGCTGCGCACCGAGGACGGCGGCGCGACCTGGACGGAGTCCTTCCGCAACACCGACCCCCGGGCCTTCTACGACTGCGTGACCTTCTTCGACCGCCGCCACGGCCTGGCGATGAGCGACCCCGTCGACGGCAAGTACCGCATCCTGTCCACGGCTGACGGCGGCCGTTCCTGGAAGGTCCTGCCGAGCGGCGGCATGCCCGCGGCGCAGGAGGGCGAGGCGGCGTTCGCGGCGAGCGGCCAGTGCCTGGTCGCCTCGGGGCCCCGCGACGTGTGGCTGGCCACCGGAGGGGCGGCCCGCGCCCGGATCCTGCACTCCGCCGACCGCGGGCGGACCTGGACGGCCACCGACGCGCCGATCCCCGCGGGCGACCCGGCCCGCGGCGTCTTCGGCCTCGCCTTCCGCGACCGCTCGCACGGCATCGCGGTCGGCGGCGACTACCGGGCCGACCAGGCCTCGCCGAGGGCGGCGGCGGTCACCCGCGACGGCGGCCGCGTCTGGGCCCCGGCCGAGCGGCCGCCGCCCGCCTACCGCTCGGGCGTGACGTGGTTCCCGCACAGCCGCGCCACGGCCCTCGCGGTCGGCCCGACGGGCACCGACGTCACGAAGGACGGCGGGCGGACCTGGCGGACGGTCGACACGGGTTCGTACGACACCGTGGACTGCGCCCGTGACCGGGGCTGCTGGGCATCCGGCGAGAAGGGCCGCGTCGCCCGCCTGGAGCGCTGAGGGCGCCGGTCCGGGGGGTTACGCGGGCAGCTGCTCGCGGTACGAGGCGAGTGCCGGGACCGTCTTCGTCGCGTAGAACTCGGTGATCCGGTACTCGCAGACCCCGGCCAGGACGAACGGGTCCGCCCCGGTGATCTCCTCGATCCGCGCACGGTCGTCGGCGACCGCGATGATCACTCCGCCGTCACGCGGGTTCTTGCGCCCGGAGGCGAGGAACACCCCGGCCGCGTACTGCTCGTCGAGCCAGGCCACATGGGCCTCCAACTGCTCGTCGACGGCGGAGAGGGGCGCGGTGTAGGTCAATTCGAGAATGAACATGATCGGGAGGCTACTAGTCGGTCAGTCGGTGACGTCGATGCGGCCGTTCGCCGGGGTGGGCGCCGGGGCGGGCGCCGAAGAGGGCGTCTTGCCTCCGACGATGCCCTTGAGGAGTTCGGCGAGGTCGACTCCCGTGGTGGAGCTGAGGAGTTCGACGCCCTGGGCGACGTTGTCCGCGACCGTGCGGGACAGCTGGCTCGCCCCGTCCGTGGAGATCACCGTCATCTTGTCCACCGCGCTGAGCGGCTCGGACGCCTTGGCGACCACGCTCGGCAGGACCTCCACGAGCATCTGGAGGACCGCCGCGTCGCCGTACCGCGCGAACGCGTCGGCCTTCTTGTGCATCGCCTCCGCCTCCGCGGCGCCCTTCGCGCCGATCGAGGCCGCCTCGGCCTCGCCCTCAAGACGTACGGCGTCGGCGAGCGCGGCACGGTGCGCCTTCTCGCCCTCACCGGTGAGGCGAGCCCGCTCGGCGTCGGCCTCGGCCTGCTTGACCAGACCGATCCTGCGGGCCTCCGCCTCCTGCTCGGCCTGGTAGCGCGCGGCGTCGGCGGGCTTGCGGACCTTCGTGTCCAACTCGCTGTCGGTCAGGGCGGCCTGGCGCTGGGCGACCTTCTCCTGCTCGGTCAGGACGTCCTGCTGCCGCGCCGCCTCGGCGAGCGGCCCCGCGGCGGCGGCGCGCGCCGCCGCCTCGTCCGTCTCGGCCTTGATCTCGGCCTGCTTGAGCGCGAACGTCCGCTGGGCGATCGCGATCTCCTCCTCGGCCTTCAGCCGCGCCTGCTCGGCGGCGCGGCGCGCCACGGCCTCGGCGATGTCCGCCTCCTGCTTGGCGCGGGCGGCCTCGGGGCGCCCGAGGTCCTCCAGATAGGAGCCCTCGGTGGTGATGTCCTGGATCTGGAAGGCGTCCAGGACCAGGCCCTGGCCGGAGAGGCTGGCCTCGGCCTCCTCGGCGACCTGCCCGGCGAACGCGGCACGGTCACGGATGATGTCCTCCACCGACATCCGCCCCACTATGGAGCGCAGTGCTCCGGAGAGCACCTCCTGGGTGAAGCCGACGATGCCGTCCTGCTGCACGAGGAAGCGCTGCGCGGCGGCGCGGATGGAATCCTCGGTGCCGCCCACCTTCACGATGGCGACGCCTTCGAGGTTGGCCTTCACACCGCGCAGGGTGACGGCGCCGCGCACCGCGATCGGGATGTGCCGCGAGGACAGGTCGAGGGTGAACTTCTGCTGCACGAACGGCACGACGAAGACGCCGCCGCCGACCACGACCTTCTGACCGCTGTTGTCGGTCATGACACGGCCGGTGTCCGGATCGGTGGACGTCTTGCCGCGCCGCCCGGTCACGATGAAGGCCTCGCTGGGCCCGGCGACCTTGTAGCGGGTGATGACGACGAGCGCCAACAGGACGAGGAGTACGACGACTCCGACGACGGCGGTCAGAACTGGACTCATGGTGCATTCCCCCCTGCCGCCCGCGGACGGCAGATCGGTGACGTGATGGTGGTCGCTCGGCGGAGCGGTCGATCGGTCGGTGGGCCGCTGCGGGCCTGCGTCAGCGGTCCACGGGGCGTACCGCGACCGAGGTCGGCGTCAGGGCCGCGTCGACCCAGATCTCGGTGCCCCGCGCCACGGCGGCCGAGCTGCGCGCCGCGTACTTCACGGGCTGGCCCGCGAGGTGCAGCAACACCTCGCCGTAGCCGTCCGCCGGGATCGCGGTGACGACGGAGCCCGCCGTGCCGACGAGGTCGTCGCCGCGCGGCGTGGGCGCGGTCTGGTCGCGCATCAGGGCGCGGGTCATCCTCCAGGTGACCCAGCCCGCGCCGAGCCCGGCGCAGGCACCCGCGAAGGTGGCGGGGCCCGCGCCGAGACCGGTCGTGCCGAGCACGATCGCTCCCCCGAAGCCGAGCATCGACACGAACCCGGCGACGACCGGCAGTGAAAGGAGCCCGTCGAAGAGCCCGTCCAGCACGCCTGCGCCCCCGAAGAGCCCTTCGAGCACTCCGTCGAGGACGAGCGAGAGCGCCAGCAGCACGATCCCCGCGATGCCGAGACCCAGAAAGACCGTCATCGGATCACTTCCCCCGTCATGCCGTTCACCTCGGTACGAAGAGATCATGACATGCCGGTACGACACCTCTCATTGCCTGGTCCCGGCAGTCTTTACGCATCCTTAATGCCGGTCGGCACCGACCCGGGGTGGCCGTGGCGGCGCCGGAGAAGGGCGCCGGTACCGCCAACTAGGGCCTGTCCGGCGGATCAGGCCGTACTCGGGTGGCGGTCACCTTTCTGCGCTGGTGAGCGGGGTCTGGTGCGTCGAGATGCAAGGCGGAGGAGG
>NZ_JODF01000026.1:0-91091 GCF_000717945.1 Streptomyces sp. NRRL S-920 | reverse complement strand
CGCCCCCTCCCCCCCCCGCACCCGCCACACTCCGATATGCCCGATATGCCCCGTATCATCACAGAGTGACCTGGCTCCGAGCGCTGAAAGAGACAGCACGCTCAGGCCTGACCGTGGAGCGCAAACGGCTCGAACCCCTGGTCGCGGCCCGAGGCGCCGCGGGCCTGGCCATCGTCATCGGTCTCAGCCTCGGCCTCTTCGGCCCGGCGGTGGCCGCCAGCTCGGCCTTCGGCGCGTTCCAGGCAGCCATCGCCACCTTCCAGCGCAGCTGGCGCCCCCGCCCGGAACTCGCCCTCGCCTCCGGCACGAGCCTCGCCGTCTCCACCTTCCTCGGCTACCTCACCGGCTCCCACACCCTCCTCTTCCTCGCCCTTCTCTCCCTGTGGACCTTCCTGGCGGGCCTGAGCTGGGCCGCGGGCCCGACCGTCGGCATCATCGCCTCGTCGAACGTGGCGATCATGCTGGTCACGGTCACCATCCCGACCTCGGCGGCCGCCGCCGCGGGGCACGCGGCGATGATGGTCGTGGGCGGCTTCGTCCAGGCGGCCCTCGTGGTGCTCCTTCCGGTACGCAGATGGGGCGCCCACCGGGACGCCCTCGCCGACGCCCTGGCCGCAGAGGCGGACTACGCCCGCAGGCTCAGGCACGACCCGGTCGCCCCCTTCGACCCGGAACCCCTGATGGCGGCCCGCGACGCGGCGACGATCACCCCGCGCCAGGCCCGCACCCGCCCCGCGGAACTGCACGGCGCGCGAGGCCTGGCCGAACGTATCCGCCCGGTCCTCGCCTCCCTGGCGGACCCGGCGGTGGGCGTTCCGCCGGAGGGCAGGGAACGCGACCGGGTGCGCGAACTGCTGGCCGCGGCGGGCTCCGTCCTGGACGCGGCGGCCCGCGCGATCCGCCACGGAGAGCCGGTGAAGATGCCCCCGGCGGCCCTTGCCACGCTCAGGACCCCGGACACGGGGGCGATCCTGACGGGCCCCGCGTACCGCGCGGCGACCCGCCTGGGGGCGCTCCTGAAGGACGTACTGGAAACAGCGGGAGGCCCCCAACCCACCCCCCACCCCAACCCCCAAGCGACCCCCCTCCTCCGCCCCTCGCTGCCCGCCCTCGTCCCCGCTGCCCTGCGTGCCATGCGGGCGGCCCTGCGCCACGAGTCCCCGATCGCCCGGCACGCGATCCGGGTCACCGCGGTGGCCGCCGCCGGTTATCTCCTCGGTACCTGGCTCCCGTTCGGCCACGGCTACTGGGCCCCCATGGCGTCGGTGATGGTGATGCGCCCGGACTTCTCCCAGACGTACTCCCGCGCCGTCGCCCGCTTCGGCGGCACCCTCGTCGGCGTCGCGCTCGCCACGGGCCTGGTCCAGCTGGCCGGCCCCGGCACGGGCCTGTCCGCCGCGCTCGCCGTGCTCTGCGCCGGGATGATGTACCTGCTGATGCGCACGGGGCAGGTGGCGGCGCAGGCCTGCGTGGCCGCGTACGTCGTGTTCCTGCTCGGCATGGGCGGCCAGCAGTGGACGCAGACGGTCCCGGAGCGCGTCGTACTGACGCTGCTCGGCGGCGTCCTCGCGATGATCGCGTACGCGGTGTACCCGGCGTGGGAGACCCCGCGCCTGCGCACGCGCCTGGCGGACTGGCTGATCGCGGACGGCCGGTACGCCGCCGCGGTCGTCGACCACTACGCGCACCCGGCGGGCAAGGCCTGCCCCGACGTACGCGAGGCGCTGCTCGCGGCGAGGGACGCCAGGATCGCCTGGCAGGACGCGACGGCCCGCGCCAAGAACGAACCGGTGCGCCACCGCGGCCTGTCCCGCGCCGCGGCCACGGAGGCGGCGGACGCCCTGGCCCAGCTGGGGCGCGTGGCGATGCTGATGGAGGCGCATCTGCCGGAGCGCGACGCCACGCCCGTCCCCGCCGCGGCGCGCCTCGCCGACGCGCTGCGCAGGTCGACGGAGCAGGGCGCCAAAGCGGTACGCGAACGCCGCGTCCCCCGCTGGGAGGCGGTCCGCACGGCCCTGGAGGAGTGGGACGGCGAGGGCGTCCCCGATCGCGTGGTCCGCAGGGGAGCGGGCCTGCTCCTGACCACCCTGGAAGACCTCTCCAACGCCCTGGACACCCCGGCGCCGCCCATGCTCCTGGACGGCACCGCACCCCGCCGCTGACCCCGCCGCCCAGCAAAGTCCCCGCTGAGGCCCTCGCCAGTGCCCCGACAGAGCCCCGTTAGGGCCTGTCCGGCGGATCAGGCCGCAACGCGATGGGGGCGCCCCCTGCTCGAGCGAAGCCGAGAGCTTGGGGAAGTGCCAGACCCCGCGGCCCGCGGCATGATCCGCCGGACAGGCCCTAGGACTGCGGCGGCGCCCCCGTAGGCAGCCCCTCCGGAAGCTTGCCCCCCTGGGTCTTGCGGAACTCGTCCGTGCCCGCCCCCTCCCACGCCACCTTCAGCGTCTTGGCGTCCACGGACTCGACCCGGCCCGTCGTGCGGTCGGAGTCGCCCTTCGGGCACTTGAGGCTGATCACCTGCCCGCCGGACCCGCCACTCGCGGTGCCGCTGCACATGACGTCCTCGCCCACCAGCGACGCAGACCCCTGGTGGACCACGAGAGCCAGCGGCTTCCCGTCGGTCGTCGTGAGCCACGCCCCCTCCACGCTGCCGCCCCCGGCCGAGCCGCCCTCCTGCGAGGAGTCGGCCCCGCCGGCCGACGAGGCGCCGCGGTCCTTCTTGCCGCCGCCCCCGTCACCGTCCCCGCCCCCATCGCCGTCGCTGCCGCACCCGGCCACGGCGAGCACCGCGACAAGACCGGCCGCGACGACGCCGACCCGGGCCCGACGGACATGGCGGACAGGACGGATACGACGGACACTGCGGACGTACGTACGCACGGGAACTCCCCCTGTATGACGTGGCGTTGCCTCGCCGGCGGCCCCGGCGAAATCGCGCGCCAAGCTACCAGGAGGACTTCCGCACCCCGGGGAGGAAACCGGCGTGCGCTTGCTCACGCAACTTCACCCTCGACAATCCGAACGCCCCCACGTAACCGCGCGGACGCCCGTCGACGCTGTCCCGGTTCCGCACCCGCGTGGCGCTCGCGTCGCGCGGCTGACGTGCCAACTCCCGCTGTGCGGCGAGCCGTTCGGCCTCGCCCGTGCCGGGCCTGCGGATGACCTCCTTCAGCTCGGCCCGCCGTGCGGCGTACCGCGCGACGATCTCCCGGCGCTTGTCGTTCTTCGCGATCTTGCTCTTCTTCGCCATCGGTTCAGCCTCTTCCTCTTCTTCCGTCTTCTTCGCCTTGCTGGTTTCCGCTCGGGATCAGACCTTTTCGCCCCGCGCGCGGATCCTCGCGACCGCCGCCTCGATGCCGAGGGAGTCCACGGCCCTGATCCCCCTCGCGCTGAGCCGCAGCCGCACATATCGCCCCTCGCTCGGCAGCCAGTACCGCTTGCGCTGGACGTTGGGGTCGAAGCGGCGGGAGGTCCGCCGGTGGGAGTGGGAGACGTGGTTGCCGAAGCCGGGCTTCGCGCCCGTCAGCTGGCAGTGGGCGGACATGGTGACGCACCTCTCGGTCGATGGAAGGACCCCACAATTGAAAACGGGAGTCGTTTTCATATACTAGCCACATGGCCCGCAACGAACTCCGCCCGATCATCAAGCTCCGCTCCACGGCGGGAACCGGCTACACCTACGTCACCCGCAAGAACCGCCGCAACGACCCCGACCGCCTCACGCTGCGCAAGTACGACCCGATGGCCGGACGCCACGTCGACTTCCGAGAGGAGCGCTGACCGCCATGCGCAAGGACATCCACCCCCCGTACGCCCCCGTCGTCTTCCGCGACAAGGCCGCAGGCTTCGCCTTCCTCACTCGGTCGACCGCCACCAGCCCCAAGACGGTCGAGTGGGAGGATGGGAACACGTACCCGGTCATCGACGTCGAGGTCTCGTCCGCGAGCCACCCCTTCTACACGGGCACGGCACGCGTCATGGACACCGCGGGCCGCGTCGAACGCTTCGAGCGCCGCTTCGGTAAGCGCTGATGGACCACACGCACGACGGGCCGGGCGGGAACGCCGCCCGGCCGATGGACACCGTGATCGTCGGCGGCCTCCACGCGGACGCCCGCAAGGCGGCCGTCGACCACCTCCTCGCCGCAGTCCCCGGCAGCGTCGCCCTTCACCACGACCTGTCGACCGCCGTGCGGGGCACCGTCGTACGCACCGTGCGCGACACCAGCGGCGTGCTCTCCACGGGCGAGACCCCCCTCGTCAACGACTGCGCGTGCTGCGCGCTCCGCGAGGACCTGGTGCCCGAGCTGCGGCGGCTCGCCGACGCGGGCCTGCACCGGCTCGCCGTCGTCGAGCTGTGGGACTCCGTCGAGCCCAAGGCCATGGCCGAGGTCATCGCGGCGCACGGCGGTGAGGGCATCAGGCTCGGCGGCGTCGTCACCGCGGTCGACCCCGCGCTTCTCCTGCCCTGCCTCGGCAACGGCGACGACCTCATGGACGCCGGCCTCGCCGCGGCCCCCACCGACCAGCGCACGGTCGCCGACACCTGGGCACGCCAGCTCGAATACGCGCCCGTCCTCGCCGTCGTGGACTCCGCCGAGGCCGACGACGAGGACCGCGCGCTGCTCGCCCAGCTCCACCCGACGGCTCGCCAGGTCCCGATCGGCCACGGCGACCATGGGGGTACCTCCCTGCTCCTCAAGAGCTTGGGGGACGGCGCCGCGCTCGCCGGCTTCGACGTCGAGGCGGCCGCCGCGGCCCAGCACCCGGCCTGCGCGCTGCTGCCGACCGAGGCCGACGCGTGCGGTGTCTCCACCTTCGTATGGCACCGGGAGCGGCCGTTCCACCCGGAGCGGCTGTACGAGGCGCTGGAGGACCTGACCTGCGCGGCGGCCCGCAGCCGGGGGCGGTTCTGGCTGGCCGACCACCCGGACACGCTGCTCGGCTGGGACGCGGCGGGCGGCGCCCTGTGCGTCGAGAGCGCCGGGCCCTGGCTGGCCTCGCTGCCGGACGCCGCCTGGGAGATGGTGCCGCCGATGCGCCGCGCGGCCGCCGCCCTCGACTGGCACCCGGAGCACGGCGACTGCTGCAACCACCTGGTGTTCACCTCGCCCGGCCTGGACCGCGAGGGCCTCGAACAGGTCCTGGAGTCCTGCCTGCTGACCGACGAGGAGTACGCCGCCGGGCGCGACGCCTGGAAGAACCTGCCCCCCGCCTTCGACACCCTCCTGGAGGTCTGACCCTTGTCCCCCCGCAAGGCCCCCGCCCGCCCGCAGAAGCCGCGCCCCAATCCTCTGGATCAGGCCAAAATCACGTACATCGACTACAAGGACACGGATCTGCTGCGGAAGTTCATCTCGGACCGCGGCAAGATCCGCGGGCGTCGGGTGACGCGTGTCACGGCGCAGCAGCAGCGGCAGATCGCCGCCGCGATCAAGAACGCCCGGGAGATGGCCCTTCTGCCGTACGGCACCACGCGCTGACGCCTTTCACTCGCTCCTCAATCACCCCACCCACCGCACCGCGCCGGTTGTTTTCCGCCTTTCGGACGGAACACATCCGGCGCGGTGCGCGTCTGTTACTAGAGCACTGTTTCTAGAGAACGGTTTCTGGAGTGCGGGGACCGGTGAGCTGTAATCAGGGCGCCACCCCGCGTGCACGTGCATCTGCCCATGCATCGGCATGTGAACACAGCTATGATCCGGGACAGTTGACCACTGCATCTAGAGCCACTAAAGGCACTGCACCACCGGGGAGCGATCTGTGCACCACGCGATGAACGGCATGGCGGCCACGGAGCTTCACGGGGTGGTCTGGCAGAAGAGCAGACACAGCAACTCGCAGGGCTCCTGCGTGGAGTTCGCGAAGCTGCCGGGCGGCGACGTGGCCGTACGCAACTCGCGCTTCCCGGACGGCCCGGCGCTCGTCTACACGCGCGCGGAGATAAAAGCGATGCTGCTGGGAATGAAGGACGGGGAGTTCGACCACCTGATAGGCGGTTGAGTACGCGAACGCCGCCCCGCCCCACGGGTCGTTCCCCTCAGCCCAGTTGGAACAGCGCCCAGACCACCTTGCCGCGCACGGCGCCCGCGAGCGGGTGCCAGCCCCAGCCGTCGCTGAAGGACTCCACCAGGAACAGGCCGCGGCCCGATTCCGCGGAGAAGTCGTCGTCGGTGTCGCGCGTGACCGGGCTCTCGTCGCTGGGGTCGCGCACCGCGCACACCAGCCGGGACGCCCAGCGCATCAGATGCAGCCGCACGGCCGGGTCGAGCTGCTCGCGCGGGGTGGCGGCGGGCAGCGCGTGCCGCAGGGCGTTGGTGACGAGTTCGGAGACGACCAGCGCTATGTCGTCGAAGCGCTCTTCCAGATCCCACTGCCCGAGCGTCTTGCGGGTGAACTTCCGTGCGCAGCCCACCGCTTCGTAGCGGGCGGGGAGTGCGACGGAGGCCGCCGAGGAGACCGCCGAGGGGTCGAGCGGAGGAAGCCCCTGCCGTAACGGCTCGAGCATGGTCGATCCATTCGTCCCCATGCGAGGCACTCCCCGGTTTCGCGGTACGTAGCGATGGAGCGGTGGCGCGGTCGGTCGCCGATGGTGCGGGTGGTACGCGGTCGGTACAGCAGTGGCGCGCGGACCATGGTTCCGAATGCGTACAGCAGATGCAAGGGCAGATGCACGTGCACGCGCCGGACTTGATGGTGCCCGTGCCAGTTCTTGCCCATTTCTTCCTACGGATTCTTGTGGAGAGCTTTCGGAGGCTTTCCGTTTCTGTAACCGAACGAGTACGGCCCGAAGCGTTTAATGGCAGACTGCTGGCTTCCAGTCGATGGGGAGGATTGAGCGAAGTGACCGCAGGGGAGTCGAGTGGCTCGGTGGTACGGCGCATCCTGCTGGGGTCGCAGCTGAGGCGCCTGAGGGAATCCCGGGGCATCACCCGCGAAGCGGCCGGCTACTCGATCCGTGCATCCGAATCGAAGATCAGCCGCATGGAGTTGGGACGGGTGAGCTTCAAGTCCAGGGACATCGAGGACCTTCTGACGCTCTACGGCGTCACGGACGAGGCCGAGCGCGGCGCACTCCTCTCGCTGGCCAAGGAGGCCAATCTCACGGGCTGGTGGCACAGTTACTCCGACGTCCTGCCGGGCTGGTTCCAGACCTACATCGGCCTTGAGGGCGCGGCCTCGCTGATCCGTGTGTACGAAGTGCAGTTCGTCAACGGCCTGTTGCAGACCGAGGCGTACGCGCACGCGGTCGTCGCACGCGGCATGAAGGGTGCGAGCGAGGCCGAGATCGAACGCCGCGTCGCGCTGCGCCTGGAGCGGCAGAAGCTCCTCGCCTCCGAGCACGCGCCCCGCTTCCACTGCGTCCTCGACGAGGCCGCGCTGCGGCGCCCGTACGGCGACCGCGAGGTGATGCGCGGACAGATCCAGCACCTCATCGAGATCTCCGAGCGGCCGAATGTCACCCTTCAGGTGATGCCGTTCAGCTTCGGCGGCCACGCGGGCGAGAGCGGCGCGTTCACCATGCTGAGCTTCCCGGAGTCCGACCTCTCCGACGTCGTGTACGTGGAGCAGCTCACCGGCGCGCTCTACCTCGACAAGGCGGAGGAGGTCGCCCAGTACGAGCGGGTGGCGGCGCAGCTGCACCAGGACAGCCCGGATCCGGCGGACAGCCGCGACCTTCTGCGCGGTCTCCTCCAACTCACCTGAAACATAAGTACTATGACGTGACCTCAGGTGTCTGACGCCGTTCGGATATCTGCTTCCGACTGCTGCCGCGGCAAGGGGTCCGTCTCATGTCCTTCTTCACTGACCTGGCTCACCAGTACATCGACGGGGAATGGAAAGCCGGGTCGGGCTCCTGGGACATCATCGACTTCAATCCGTACAACGGCGAGAAGCTGGCTTCCATCACCGTCGCCACGGCCGACGAGGTCGACCAGGCCTACCGCGCCGCCGAGCGCGCGCAGCGGGAGTGGGCCGACACCAACCCCTACGCCAGACGCGGTGTCTTCGAGCGAGCCCTGCGGATCATCGAGGACCGCGAGGCGGAGATCACCGAGGCGATCATCGCCGAGCTGGGCGGCACCCGGCTCAAGGCGGCCTTCGAGCTGCACCTCACCAAGGAGTTCCTGCGCGAGGCCGTGCACCTCGCGCTGCGGTCCGAGGGCCGGATCCTGCCCTCCCCGGACGACGGCAAGGAGAACCGCCTGTACCGCGTCCCGGTGGGCGTGGTCGGCGTCATCAGCCCCTTCAACTTCCCGTTCCTGCTGTCGATCAAGTCCGTCGCCCCGGCCCTCGCCCTCGGCAACGCGGTCGTCCTCAAGCCCCACCAGAACGCGCCGGTGCTCGGCGGCAGCCTCGTGGCCAAGGTGTTCGAGGACGCCGGGCTGCCGCCCGGTCTGCTCAACGTCGTCATCACGGACATAGCCGAGATAGGCGATGCGCTGATCGAGCACCCGGTACCGGGCATCATCTCCTTCACCGGCTCGGACCGCGTGGGCCGCCATGTCGCCACGGTCTGCGCCTCGCACTTCAAGCGCTCGATCCTGGAGCTGGGCGGAAACAGCGCGCTGATCGTCCTGGACGACGCCGACATCGACTACGCCGTGGACGCGGCGGTCTTCAGCCGCTTCGTGCACCAGGGCCAGGTCTGCATGGCCGCCAACCGCATCCTCGTGGACCGTTCCGTGCGGGCGGAGTTCACCGAGAAGTTCGTCGCCAAGGCCGCGTCCCTCAAGGTCGGCGACCCGGCCGAGCCCGGCACGCACATCGGCCCGCTCATCAACTCCTCGCAGGCGGAGGCGGTTTCGTCCGTCGTCGAGCAGGCGGTCGCCGCGGGCGCCACGGCCCTGCTGCGCGGCGGCATCGAGGGCAACGTGGTCTCGCCCTCCGTCCTGACGGACCTGCCCGCCGACTCCCCGTTCCTCGGCCAGGAGATCTTCGGGCCCGTGGCCCTGATCCTGCCCTTCGACGGCGAGGAGGAGGCGGTGCGGATCGCCAACGACAGCCCGTACGGCCTGAGCGGCGCGGTGCACACGGCCGACATCGAGCGCGGTGTGCGGCTCGCCAAGCGGGTCAGGACCGGCATGATCCACGTGAACGACGGCACAGTGCACGACGAGGCGATCGTGCCGTTCGGCGGCGAGAAGAGTTCCGGCATCGGCCGGCTGAACGGCACGTCGACGGTGGAGGCCTTCACCACACAGAAGTGGATCTCGGTGCAGCACGGACGCTCCCGCTTCCCGTTCTGACGCTCGCGCGTCCCCTTCTGGGGCTCGCGCCTCACCGGGCCTCAGAGGCCCCGATCCGAGCCACCCTTGCGGACAGAACCTGACCGCAAGGGTCCGTAGCTTGTGACGTGTCGGGAGGGAAGCCGCAGCCCGGCGGCCCTCAACCCCTCGGAAAAGGCGGACATCATGGTCACCCACGTCAATTCGGAAGCCCGCGGCGACGAGCGCGGCGCCCTCATCGCCTTCGTGGAGGCCCAGCGCGGCGGCGTCCGCCGCTCGGTGCTCGGCCTCACGGACGAGCAGGCCGCCCAGCGGCCGAGCGCCAGTGAGCTGTCCCTGTCGGGCCTGGTGAAGCACGTCGCCGAGGTGGAGCTGACCTGGCTGCGCATGGCCCAGGGCAAGCCGAACGAGAAGCAGCGCGCCGAGGCGGACTGGGGCGACAGCTTCCGCCTCGTGGACGGCGAGACGCTCACGGAGACCCTGGCCTTCTGGGACCGGGTCGCCCGCGAGACCGAGGAGTTCATCCGCGAGGTCCCGAGCCTCGACGACACCTTCCCGCTGCCCGACGCGCCCTGGTTCCCCAAGGACGGCCAGGTGTCGATGCGCTGGCTGATGCTGCACCTCGTCGAGGAGATCGCCCGGCACGCCGGCCACGCCGACATCATCCGCGAGTCGCTGGACGGAAAGACCGCTCTCGCACTCGTCGCCCTGGAGCAGGGATACCCTAGTCAAAATTGATGACTGGGGGGCTAGCGGAAGGGCGCGATACATGTCAGCGATCCGGCTACTGGTTCTCGGAGCCGTGCGCCAGCACGGCCGGGCCCACGGCTACCAGGTCCGCAACGACCTGGAGTTCTGGGGCGCCCACGAGTGGTCCAACGCCAAGCCGGGTTCGATCTACCACGCGCTGAAGCAGCTGGCCAAGCAGGGACTGCTGCGCGCGCACGAGGTCGCCCCCTCGACGGCGGGCGGCCCGCCGCGCACGGAGTACGAGATCACGGACCAGGGCACGCGGGAGTACCTCTCCCTGGTCCGTGAGTCCCTGACCACGTACGACCAGCGGCCCGACATCCTCACGGCGGCGCTCGGCTTCATGGTGGACCTGCCGCGCGAGGAGGCGGTGGCCCTCCTGAAGGAGCGCGTGCGCCGCATGAAGGAGTGGCGCGCCTCCGTCACCGAGTACTACACGCCCGAGGAAGGCCCGGGTCAGCTGGGCCACATCGGCGAGATCATGAACTACTGGGTGCACTCGGCCGACACCGGCGCGGAGTGGACCGAGAGCCTGATCGCCCGCGTGAAGGGCGGCGCCTACACCTTCGCCGGTGAGGGCGAGCCGTTCGTCGGGGTGCTCGCCGACGGTGAGGAGAACCCGTTCGGGACGGGTGCACCGCACGCCGGGGACCGCAAGTAATCAAGTTTGACGAATGCTGGGCCTTCCGCTACCTTCGCCCACCTAGTCAACTTTGACTACATGATCAACGAGGGAGCCGGATGGCGGACGTGATCATCGTCGAGGGCGTACGGAAGAGGTTCGGGGAGAAGGCCGCGCTGGACGGCCTCGACCTACGAGTGGGGCGCGGCACGGTGCACGGCGTGCTCGGCCCCAACGGCGCGGGGAAGACCACGGCGGTACGGGTGCTCGCCACCCTGCTGCGGGCCGACGAGGGGCGCGTGGAGGTCGCGGGGCACGATGTGCGGCGCAGGCCCGACGAGGTGCGCCGGCGCATCGGGCTGCTCGGGCAGCACGCGGCGGTGGACGAGGAGCTGAGCGGCCGCCAGAACCTGGACATGTTCGGGCGGCTCTACCACCTGGGCGCGCGCCACGCGCGCGTGCGGGCCGACGAACTCCTGGAGCGGTTCGGTCTGGCGGAGACCGGCGGCAAGGCGGTCAAGCGGTACAGCGGCGGTATGCGCCGCCGCCTGGACCTCGCCGCCTCGCTCATCACGGACCCCGAGGTGCTCTTCCTCGACGAGCCCACCACGGGCCTGGACCCGCGGGGCCGCGCCGAGGTGTGGGAGTCGGTGCGCTCGCTGGTCGGCGGCGGTACGACCGTGCTGCTGACCACGCAGTACCTGGAGGAGGCCGATCAGCTGGCCGACCGCGTCTCGGTGATCGACGGCGGCCGGGTCGTCGCGGACGGCACGCCGGACGCCCTGAAGCGGCGCCTCGGCGGCGACCGCATCGACGTGGTGGTGCGGGACGCGGCCCAGCTGGCCCGCACGGCCGAGCTGCTGCCCGCGGGCGCCACGGTGGACGCCGACCGCAGGCTGGCCTCCGCACCCGTCACCGACCGGATGGAGGCGCTGACGGACGTCGTACGGGCGCTGCGGGACGCGGGCATCGACGCGGAGGACGTGGCGCTGCGCAGGCCCACGCTGGACGAGGTGTTCCTGAGCCTGACCGGGCCGGGGGAGCGTACGAAGCTCGCGAAGGAGGCAGTGTGAGTACGTTCCTGGCGGGCGGCACGGCGCTCAGGTGGGCCGCGACCGACTCCTGGACCATGACCCGGCGCGAACTGGCGCACTGGGCGCGGCAGCCGGTGCAGGTCATGGTGGGCCTCATCTTCCCGGTGATGCTGCTGCTGATGTTCACGTATCTGATCGGCGGCGGGAAGGGCATCACGGGTCAGTACGCGGAGTTCCTGGTGCCCGGCATGTTCGCCCTGACGATGGTCTTCGGCCTGGACGCCACGATGGTCGCGGTCACCCAGGACCTGAACAAGGGCGTGATCGACCGCTTCCGGTCCATGCCGATGACCAACGGCGCGGTCCTGGTCGGGCGCTCGGCCGCGGACATGCTCCAGTCCTTCGTCTCGCTGCTGGTCATGACGGCGGTGGGGCTCGCGATCGGCTGGCGCTGGCACGGCTCGTTCGCGGCCGCCCTCGCGGCTTTCGGGCTGCTGCTCATGCTGCGGTTCGCGATGCTGTGGCTCGGCATCCACCTGGCGATGATCGCGGGCAGGCCGGAGATGGTGGCGGCCGTGCAGATCCTGGTCTGGCCGGTCGGCTTCCTGTCCAACGCCTTCACGGTCCCGCAGAACATGCCGGGCTGGCTGGGCACCCTGGTCGAGTGGAACCCGATGTCCGCGACCGCCACCGCGGTGCGCGACCTCTTCGGCAACGACCCCGGAGTGACCGGCACGTCCTGGGCGGCCGAACACGCGGGTCTCCTGGCGGTGCTGTGGCCCGTGGTACTGGTGGGGGTCTTCCTGCCCCTGGCGGTACGCAGGTTCACGGCGCTCAGCAAGTAGCGGTCCGCCCTCCGTGGCATCGCGCTTGCACCTCACGTGGCGTGAGGACGCAGGCTGAGGCGCGTACCGAGAAGAGAGGGGGCAGCCATGGGCTACTCCGTGGGACAGGTCGCCGGTTTCGCCGGGGTGACGGTGCGCACGCTGCACCACTACGACGAGATCGGCCTGCTCGTGCCGAGCGGGCGCAACCACGCGGGTCACCGGCGCTACGGCGACACCGACCTGGACCGGTTGCAGCAGATCCTGTTCTACCGGGAGCTGGGCTTCCCCCTCGAAGAGGTGGCGTCCCTCCTGGACGACCCCGACGCGGACCCGCGCGCGCATCTGCGCCGCCAGCACGACCTGCTGACCGCCCGGATCGCCAAGCTCCAGGAGATGGCCGCCGCCGTCGAGACCGCCATGGAGGCGAAGAAGATGGGCATCGATCTCACGCCCGAGGAGAAGTTCGAGGTCTTCGGGGACTTCGACCCCGAGCAGTACACGGAGGAGACCGAGCGGCGCTGGGGCGACACGGAGGCCTACCGGGAGTCGCAGCGCAGGTCGGCCACGTACACCAAGGACGACTGGAAGCGGATCAACGACGAGTTCGCGGCGGTCCACGCCCACCTGGGCGAGCTGCTCGCCCAGGGGCTCGCCGCGGACTCCCGGGAGGCGATGGACGGCGCCGAGGAGCACCGCCGCTTCATCAGCCGGTACCACTACGAGTGCGGGCACGAGATGCACACCTGCCTCGGGGAGATGTACGTCGCCGACGAGCGGTTCACCGCCTTCTACGAGGCGATCCGGCCCGGGCTCGCGGTGTACCTGAGGGACGCGATCCTGGCGAACGCGGCACGCCACAAGTGATCGGTAAGGGGCGCTTCCCAGGGGAGGCGCCCCTTACTACGCTGGCTAACTGGACGGTGGAACCCGGCCCGCCCGCGCGGCGTTGATAACTTTGGGCGGCTGCACCCGCCGCCGCACCGCCCCCCTCACCCCTCAGGAGCCCGGAACCGTGACGACGCTTGCGCTCGGACCAAGCTGGCTGGATCCGGATTACCTGCTCAACCAGTTCGGCCTCTGGGGTCTGCTGGTGATCGTCTTCGCCGAGTCGGGCCTGCTCATCGGCTTCTTCCTGCCGGGCGACTCGCTGCTGTTCACCACGGGCCTGCTCATCACCACCCACAAGCTGGACACCCCGCTGTGGCTGGCCTGCGTACTGATCTGCGTCGCCGCGATCCTCGGCGACCAGGCGGGCTACCTCTTCGGCAAGAAGGTCGGGCCCGCGCTGTTCAACCGCCCGGACTCCAAGCTCTTCAAGCAGGAGAACGTGGTCAAGGCCCACGAGTTCTTCGAGAAGTACGGCCCGAAGTCCCTGGTCCTGGCCCGCTTCGTGCCGATCGTGCGCACGTTCACGCCGATCATCGCCGGCGTCTCCGGCATGCGGTACCGCTCGTTCATCACGTTCAACATCATCGGCGGCGTCCTGTGGGGCGCGGGCGTCACGCTGCTCGGCGCCTGGCTCGGCAACATCGACTTCGTCCACAAGAACATCGAGGCGATCCTTATCCTGATCGTCCTCATCTCGGTGGTCCCGATCGCCATCGAGTTCCTGCGGGCCCGCGGCAAGTCCAAGAAGGCGGCGGCGTCCGAGGGCGCACCCCCGGCCCAGCGCGGCAGGCACGCGAAGCGCTGACGAAGCGGCCCGCGCGCGGTCAGAAGCCCCTGGTCCGCTTGGCCGCACGGCGATTCGCCGCGGTGGCCGCCCCGGGGACCTTCAGGATCAGCCGGGAGACCTCGCTCCCCAGGTTCACGCCGATCGCGATGGCCAGCGCCGTCGCGACGGCCTTGGTGAGCGAGTTCATGCCCGTGTTGAGATCGTTCTGCGCGAGGGCGAGCAGCCCGAAGTACGTGGCGCTACCGGGCAGCAGCGGCCCGATGGCGGCCGTTACGTACGGCAGTGAGGACGCGAACCGGTAGCGCGAGAAGAGCTGCCCGAACAGACCCACCAGGCCGGCCGCCACAGCCGTCGCCGCGACGGGGGACAGCTCCAGCGGCGTCTGCGCGAGCGCCCCGAACATCACCCAGGCGATGCCGCCGTTCAGGGTCACCATCAGCACGGTGTGACGTTCCTGCTGGAGCAGGATCGCGAAGGCGAGGCTCAGCGCCATCGACGCCAGGATCTGGATGACCGGCCGCGACGACGTCACCCCGAACTGCGTCTCCGGGGTCAGATTCGTCGCGTCCAGCATCACACCGAGCGACAGCACGAGCAGCACGCCGCAGACGATGCCGACGATCAGATACATGACCTCCAGCAGACGCGCGGCCGCGGTGATGTAGTAGCCGGTCAGACCGTCCTGCACCCCCGCCACCAGCGCCCGCCCCGGGATCAGCGCGAAGAGCCCACCGGTGATGACCGCGGAGGCCATCGTCGCCTCGGTGTGCGCGAAGCTCAGCGCGACACCCATCGCGGCGGGCGGCATCGCGGCCCCCACGAACTGGTAGAACTCCGGCAGCCCGCGCCCCGCGCACAGCCAGGCGAGCCGGTCGCCGAGCATCGCGCCCACAGCGGCCACGAAGAAGACCAGCGCGCCACCGCCGACCAGCACGGACGCGGAGCCCGCGAGGAGGCCGCTGGCGGCCGTGAGGG
Organism: Streptomyces sp. NRRL S-920; assembly: GCF_000717945.1. Taxonomy (NCBI): domain Bacteria; kingdom Bacillati; phylum Actinomycetota; class Actinomycetes; order Kitasatosporales; family Streptomycetaceae; genus Streptomyces; species Streptomyces sp. NRRL S-920. The sequence goes on along the minus strand of NZ_JODF01000026.1, from coordinate 75,979 downwards.
CCCATCCCGGGTAGGGGTGACGGTTACGGCGGATGCCTGCCAGACGGCGGTAGGCCTCCTCCAGGGAGACCTCGATGTCCGGGTCGCTGATGTCGTCCACCAGGTGGAAGACCGCCGCCAGCCGGGTGTAGTCGGTGCCCCGGCGGCGCACCGTACGGGAGGCCGTGACGGGGTCGTCCACCAGCGAGGGCTGGTGGGAGATCGAAAGGAGCGTGAACGTCACGTTCGGCTCGCAGCGGTCGAGCCCGTAGGAACGGCAGACGGCGAACATGGCCGCCTCGACGTCCTCGGCGCCCTCACCGCCGGCGAGCAGCAGCTCCCCGATACGCAGCGTCAGGTCGAGCACGCGCGGCACGGCGGGCCCGGCCTCGTCCTCCTGCTTCTGCGCGGGCTCCGGAGCGGGCCGCTCGGTGACCGGCATCCGCAGCATCGTGCGCATCTGGTCCTGCCAGGGCGCCTCCTTGGTGAGCTTCACCAAAGGGATGCCCTGCGCGGGTGTGAAGGCCTGGGGGGCGTTGCGGGCGCTGTAGGTGTGCGGCGTCGTGAAGGCCGATTTCTCGGTCTCCTGCGTCGTCGACGGCGACGGGGCCGGCAGGCCCGTGGGGAGGGCGAACTCCGAGGTGGTCTGGGACTCGTCCTCGGCCGTCTGCGGCTGCGCCGTCACCCCGCTGGGCTGCGCGAACGCGCTGCGGGCCTCGTCCGACTGAGGCTTTCGGTCCTCGGCCTCATGCTCGGCCACTGCTGCCCTCACTTACTTCTCATACGACTCGTACGCACCCTCCGTATGGCCAGTATGGGCACAGATACGCGAACGGGCCGCGCGGTCCGGAAGCCGGATCGCGCGGCCCGTGCGGGGCCGGGAGGCTCAGTGGCCGCCCTGCGCCTCGAAGCGCTTGTACGACTTCTCGATCTCGGCCTCGGCGTCCGCGCGGCCGACCCAGTCGGCGCCCTCGACGGACTTGCCGGGCTCCAGGTCCTTGTAGACCTCGAAGAAGTGCTGGATCTCCAGGCGGTCGAACTCGGAAACGTGGTGGATGTCACGCAGGTGCTCCACGCGCGGGTCCGATGCCGGAACGCAGAGCAGCTTGTCGTCGCCGCCCGCCTCGTCGGTCATCCGGAACATGCCGATCGCGCGGCACTTGATGAGGCATCCGGGGAAGGTCGGCTCGTCCAGGATGACCAGAGCGTCCAGCGGGTCACCGTCCTCGCCGAGGGTGTTCTCGACGAAGCCGTAGTCCGCGGGGTAGCTGGTCGACGTGAAGAGGCGACGGTCCAGACGGATCCGACCGGTCTCGTGGTCCACCTCGTACTTGTTCCGCGAACCCTTCGGAATCTCGATGGTGACGTCGAACTCCACGGGTGGCTCCTCCATGATCAGCACATACTTCGGGTGATTAAGTGTCCCTCACGCAGATGTGTGATCGCGAAAGGGGCTGGTCGTCGTGCCGGAGCTCAAGCCTTGGCAGCGGCCTCGACAGCTTTTGAGACAGCTGCCAAAGCCTTCCGCCATCAAGCTCCCCCGGAAGCCGGGGAAGCTCACGACCTCGCAGCTCACGGCCTGTGCCGCCACCCTCGGCCTGGTGATCTCGGCCGGGGCGGTGGCCGCGGCCGGCCCTTGGGACTCCTCCGGTCAGCGTACGGCCGAGCGGGACTGGGCCGCCGCTCAGGAGGCCGGGGGTGGCGTAGATCACGGCGGGCACGGGTCCGCGGGGGCGCCCGAGGCCGCCCCGAGCGCCCCTTCCGTGCTCACCGGACTCGGCGCGCCCGCGGGGACGGCGCCCGCGCCGACGGACCGCGCCCTCGCGGACGTACTCGATCCGCTCCTGAAGGACCCGGCGCTCGGCCCGGAGCGCTCGGCCGTCGTCCTGGACGCGGTCTCCGGGAAGCGGGTCTACGGCAAGAGGGAGGGGGACGGTCTGACGCCCGCGTCGACCATCAAGATCGCCACGGCGGTCGCGGCGCTGTCCGCCGTGGGGCCCGACCACCGCATCGCCACCACGACGGTCATCGAGCCGGACTCCGAGGACGTGGTCCTGGTCGGCGGCGGCGATCCCACGCTGACCGCCCGCAAGGACGGCCGGTACACCGACACCGCCGCGAGCCTGCGCACGCTCGCCGAGGACACCGCCCGCGCGCTGAAGTCCCGCGACATCGACAAGGTGACGCTCTCCTACGACACCTCGCTGTACTCCGGGCCGCCGCAGCACCCCATCGGCCCCAACGAGAACATCACGCCGGTCAGCGCCCTGATGGCGGACGAGGGCCGCCTCGACGACTCCTCCAGCGGGCCTGCCCCGCGCGCGGGTGACCCGGCGGGCGACGCGGCGAAGAAGTTCGCGGACCTCCTCAAGGCCGAGGGCATCCACACGGAAGCCGACCCCGGCCCCTCCAAGGCGACCACCCGCGCCTCGTCCCTCGCCAAGGTCGAGTCGCCGCCCCTGTCCTTTCTGGTCGAGCGGATGCTGACCCACAGCGACAACGACATCGCGGAGGCCCTCGCCCGCCAGACGGCCGTCGCCGCGAAGGAGCCGGTCAGCTTCGACGGCGCGGGCCGGGCGGTCGGCGCCCAGCTCGCCGAGCTGGAACTGCCGCTCTCCGGAGCGAAGTTCGCCGACGGCAGCGGCCTGGACCGCGCCGACCGCGTCTCCGCCGAACTCCTGGCGGCCCTCCTGGACCGCGCCGCCGACCCGGCCCGCCCCGAACTGCGCTCCGTCGTGACGGGCCTGCCGGTCGCGGGCTTCACGGGCACCCTGGTCGACCGCTACCCCAAGGACTCCCCGGGCACCGGCGTCGTACGCGCCAAGACCGGCACGCTCACGGGCGTGAACACCCTGGCGGGCACGGTCGTGGACGCGGACGGCCGCCTCCTGCTCTTCGCTTTCATGACCACAGGCACGAAGGACGCCCAGGCGGCCCAGAAAACCCTGGACCAAATGGCCTCAACGGTAGCCAACTGCGGCTGCCGCTAACGCCCCCGAGGGGCCAGGCCCCGAAGGAGCGCCCCGAAGGGGCGCGGGGAACTGCGCGAGCAACCACAACGGACCCGCAGGTAGACACGGCGAGGGGCGAGGTGCCCCGATAGGGGCGCGGGGAACTGCGCGACCGGCCACAGATGACCCGCGGCTTCGAAGCCACCGCCACGGCGCCCCGCCACAAAGCAGCAGGGAAGAAGCGCGCGGCAGCCCAGACGACCCGCACTCAGAGCCCCCTAGGGGCAAGCTCCGGGGCAACCTGGGGGGTCAACACCCTCCACCAGAGGGGGCCAGCACGTACCGTTGACGCATGACGAGCATCGGTGGTGCGGAGATGGTCGACTGGAATCTCGCGGTGGCGACCGCGACCCGGCTCGTGCGGCCGGGCCCAGAGGTGAGCCGGGACGAGGCGCGAGCCATCGTCGCCGAGCTGCGCCGGCATGCCAAGTCCTCGGAGGAGCACGTCCGTTCCTTCACGGGCATGGGCACGGAGGACACCCACGACACCCCCGTCCTCGTCGTGGACAGAGCAGGCTGGATCAAGGCCAACGTCGCCGGCTTCCGGGAAATCCTCAAGCCCCTCCTGGACAAGATGCAGGACAAGCGCGGCAGCGGCCCCGGCGGCGCCGTCCTCGGCGCGGTCGGCGGCAAGGTGACCGGCGTGGAGCTGGGCATGCTCCTGTCCTTCCTGGCCTCCCGCGTCCTCGGCCAGTACGAGACCTTCGCCCCCGCCACCCGAGACCTCCCCGCGGGGGCGAACGGCGGCGGCAGGCTCCTCCTGGTCGCCCCGAACATCGTGCACGTGGAGCGCGAACTGGACGTGGACCCCCACGACTTCCGCCTCTGGGTCTGCCTCCACGAGGAGACGCACCGCACCCAGTTCACCGCCGTCCCCTGGCTGCGCGACCACCTCGAAGGCGAGATCCAGTCGTTCCTCGGCGAGACCGAGGTCGACCCGATGACCGTCCTGGAGCGCATCAGGGAGGCCGCCCAGTCGTTCGCCGGGGGCCGCCCGGAGGCCGAGGAGGACGACGCGAGCCGCTCCATCGTCGAGCTGGTGCAGACCCCCGCCCAGCGCGAGATCCTCGCCCGCCTCACGGCCGTGATGTCCCTGCTGGAGGGCCACGCGGACTTCGTCATGGACGGCGTCGGCCCCGACGTCGTGCCCTCCGTCGCCGAGATCCGCGAGAAGTTCAAGGAGCGCAGGGCCCGCGGCGCGAGCCGCCTCGACCAGGCCCTGCGCAAGCTCCTCGGCCTCGACGCGAAATTGCGCCAATATCGGGACGGCGAGCGGTTCGTACGAGCGGTCGTGCAGGAGGTCGGCATGGACGGCTTCAACCGCGTATGGACCTCGCCGAACACGCTGCCCACGAAGGCGGAGATCGCCAAACCGGCGGACTGGGTCGCGAGGGTGCACCGTAAGGGAGACTGAGAGACCGGATGCGGCCGATGGCAGGAGAACGCCTCCGCAATCACCCGTCCGAGGGACCGTAGGCGAGGGGTAGGCGTGCAATGCTCGGGGAACGGCTCGGCTCTGTCACCATCGACACACTCTGAGTGACTGCACACTCGGTGTCCCGAGGCCTGGAGGACCAGGCCCGGTCTCCGGAGTGAGTCCTGAGTGACTGGTCCGAGGCTCACCCCCGAACTTCACGAAGGGAACCGGACATGGGTCCCCATCCTGCGGTCGCGGCGATACGCCTGGCGGTCCGCCGCGTACTCCACGACGTACTGACCGACGTACAGCGCAGCTCCGAGAACGACCCCCCACCCCCCGCACATGAGCACGCCCCCCAGCCGCTCGTGCTCGTCGCCTGCTCCGGCGGCGCCGACTCCATGGCGCTCGCCTCCGCCCTCGCCTTCGAGGCTCCCAAGCTCGGCATCCGCGCCGGCGGCGTCACCGTCGACCACGGCCTCCAGCCCGGTTCGGACCTGCGCGCGGCCGAGGTGCTCGTACGCCTCGGCGCCCTCGGCCTCGAACCGGTCGAGTCCGTCGCCGTGCGCGTGGGCCGCGAGGGCGGCCCGGAAGCCGCCGCCCGCGACGCCCGCTACGCCGCCCTGGACGCCGCCGCCGAACGGCACGCGGCGGCCGCGGTCCTGCTCGGACACACGCGCGACGACCAGGCGGAGACCGTCCTGCTCGGCCTCGCCCGCGGCTCCGGGATCCGCTCCCTGTCCGGAATGGCCGAGACCTCGGGGGTCGCGGGCCGCTACCGCCGCCCCTTCCTGCACATCGACCGCCAGACCGCCCGCAAGGCGTGCATGGTCCAGTCGCTGCCCGTCTGGGACGACCCGCACAACGCCGACCCGGCCTACACCCGCTCACGGCTGCGCCACGAGGGGCTGCCCGCCCTGGAGAAGGCCCTCGGCAAGGGCGTCGTCGAAGCGCTCGCCCGCACGGCCCGGCTCTCCCGCGACGACGCGGACGCACTCGACACCTGGGCCGCCCAGGCCGAGGCGACCGTGCGCGACGCCGCGGGCGTCCTGGAGTGCGCCAAGCTCTACGCCCTGCCGCCCGCCGTACGCCGCCGCATCGTGCGCAAGGCCGCCATCGACGCCGGGGCGCCCGCGGGCTCGCTCTTCGCCCGGCACATCGAAGAGGTCGACCGGCTGATCACCGGCTGGCGCGGCCAGGGAGCCATCAATCTCCCGGGCAAAGTCGTGGCTCAGCGCCAGGGTGGCAGACTGGTGATCCGGCAAGGCTGACGAGAGGCCCGTGCTCATCGCGGGCCCGGTCGGCCGGTGGGACGACCGAAAGTGATGCGGGTGGACGCGAAAGACATGGGTACCGACCTCAAGTCGGTGCTCATCACCAAGGAAGAGATCGACGCGAAGCTGGCCGAGCTGGCAGCGAAGATCGACGCGGAGTACGCGGGCAAGGACCTGCTGATCGTCGGCGTCCTCAAGGGCGCCGTGATGGTCATGGCGGACCTGGCGCGTGCGCTGTCCACCCCCGTCACGATGGACTGGATGGCCGTGTCGTCGTACGGCGCGGGCACCCAGTCCTCCGGCGTCGTGCGGATCCTCAAGGACCTGGACACCGACATCAAGGGCAAGCACGTCCTGATCGTCGAGGACATCATCGACTCCGGTCTGACGCTGTCCTGGCTGCTGTCCAACCTCGGCTCGCGCGAGCCCGCCTCCCTGGAGGTGTGCACGCTGCTGCGCAAGCCCGAGGCGGCGAAGGTCGCGATCGACGTGAAGTGGATCGGCTTCGACATCCCCAACGAGTTCGTCGTGGGCTACGGCCTGGACTTCGCGGAGAAGTACCGCAACCTCCCCTTCGTCGGAACGCTGGCCCCGCACGTCTACGGCGGCTGACGTCCCGTAGGACCGCGTACGACGGCGGGGAACCCTCACCCGTTTCCCGCCGTTGGACCATTCGAAGGCGGGTTTGCCAGCCGTCCCGTGCGGCTTCGGGTCACAATGCTGGGGTACCGTCCGAAGAACAGTCTTTATCAAACTCACTATGGCAGGAGGGACGGGGCGTCTTCGCTCCGTATGGATGGACGTGAAGCGATACTTCCGTGGGCCAGTCATGTGGATCGTGCTGGCCGTCCTTGCCGTGGTCGTGTTGATGCAGGTCGTCGGCTCGTCCGGTGGCTACAAGACGGTTGACACCGGTCAGGTCGTTCAGGCGATCAACGACAACAAGGTCGAGTCGGCCAAGCTCACCACCGGTGACGAGCAGATCATCAAGGTCGAGCTGAAGGACGGCCAGAAGGTCAAGGACAGCAGCAAGATCCAGGCGAGCTACATCGGCGACCAGGGCGTCGACCTCGCCAAGTTGCTCCAGGCCAAGTTCGAGGACAAGCAGGTCAAGGACGGGTACACCGTCTCCCCGTCGAAGCAGAACCCCTTCGTCGGCATCCTGCTCTCCCTCCTCCCCTTCGTCCTCATCGTCGTCGTCTTCCTGTTCCTGATGAATCAGATGCAGGGCGGCGGCTCCCGAGTCATGAACTTCGGGAAGTCCAAGGCCAAGCTCATCACCAAGGACACCCCGAAGACGACCTTCTCCGATGTGGCGGGTTCGGACGAGGCCGTCGAGGAGCTGCACGAGATCAAGGAGTTCCTCCAGGAGCCGGCGAAGTTCCAGGCCGTCGGCGCCAAGATCCCCAAGGGCGTTCTCCTCTACGGCCCGCCCGGTACCGGCAAGACGCTCCTCGCGCGCGCCGTCGCCGGTGAGGCCGGGGTGCCGTTCTACTCCATCTCCGGTTCCGACTTCGTCGAGATGTTCGTCGGTGTCGGTGCCTCCCGTGTCCGCGACCTCTTCGAGCAGGCCAAGGCGAACGCCCCGGCGATCGTCTTCGTCGACGAGATCGACGCGGTCGGCCGTCACCGCGGCGCCGGCCTCGGCGGTGGCCACGACGAGCGCGAGCAGACGCTGAACCAGCTGCTCGTCGAGATGGACGGCTTCGACGTGAAGGGCGGCGTCATCCTGATCGCCGCCACGAACCGCCCCGACATCCTCGACCCGGCGCTCCTGCGCCCCGGCCGCTTCGACCGGCAGATCGCCGTCGACCGCCCGGACATGCAGGGCCGCCTGGAGATCCTCAAGGTCCACCAGAAGGGCAAGCCGGTCGCCCCGGACGTGGACCTCGGCGCGGTGGCCCGTCGCACGCCGGGCTTCACGGGCGCCGACCTGTCGAACGTGCTGAACGAAGCGGCGCTCCTGACGGCGCGCAGCGACAAGAAGCTGATCGACAACCACTCGCTGGACGAGGCGATCGACCGCGTCGTGGCGGGCCCGCAGAAGCGGACCCGGATCATGTCCGACAAGGAAAAGAAGATCACCGCGTACCACGAGGGCGGACACGCCCTGGTCGCGGCGGCTTCCCCGAACTCGGACCCGGTCCACAAGATCACGATCCTGTCCCGCGGCCGGGCCCTGGGTTACACCATGGTCTTGCCCGAAGAGGACAAGTACTCCACCACGCGCAACGAAATGCTCGACCAGCTGGCCTACATGCTGGGCGGGCGCGCCGCCGAGGAGCTGGTCTTCCACGACCCGACGACGGGCGCGGCGAACGACATCGAGAAGGCCACGGCCACCGCACGCGCGATGGTCACGCAGTACGGCATGACCGAGCGTCTCGGCGCGATCAAGTTCGGCGGGGACAACACCGAGCCGTTCCTCGGACGCGAGATGGCGCACCAGCGGGACTACTCCGAAGAGGTCGCCGCGCTGGTCGACGAAGAGGTCAAGAAGCTCATCGAGACCGCGCACAACGAAGCGTGGGAGATCCTCGTCGAGAACCGCGACATCCTCGACAACCTGGTCCTCCAGCTCCTGGAGAAGGAGACCCTCGGCAAGGAGCAGATCGCCGAGGTCTTCGCCGGGATCGTGAAGCGCCCGGCCCGCCCGGCGTGGACCGGCTCCTCGCGGCGTACGCCCTCGACCCGCCCGCCGGTGCTCTCCCCCAAGGAGCTGTCGCTGACGAACGGTGCGAACGGCGCCACCCCCGCGGTGACCTCGGGCAGCCCGGACAAGCACCTCGAGGTGGCCCCGGAGGACCGCCCCGAGAGCTGATCCCGCCCGCCTCAGCAGGCCCGGAATGAATGCCGCGCCCCCCAGGTTCTAGCCTGGGGGGCGCGGCATTTTTGGTACGCCCGCGTGAGACGCACAGGAACGAGGCACAACATGACCGACCCGGTGACGCTGGACGGCGAGCACTCGATCGGCGAGTTCGACGAGAAGCGGGCCGAGAACGCCGTGCGTGAGCTTCTGATCGCCGTGGGGGAGGACCCCGACCGCGAGGGCCTCCTGGAGACCCCGGCGCGCGTCGCGCGGGCGTACCGGGAGATATTCTCCGGGCTGCGGCAGAAGGCGGAGGACGTCCTGACGACGACGTTCGACCTCGGTCATGACGAGATGGTCCTGGTGAAGGACATCGAGGTCATGAGTTCCTGTGAGCATCACCTGGTGCCCTTCGTCGGGGTCGCCCACGTCGGGTACATCCCGTCCACCGACGGCAAGATCACCGGTCTGTCGAAGCTCGCCCGCCTCGTCGACGTCTACGCCCGCCGTCCGCAGGTGCAGGAGCGTCTGACCACCCAGATCGCGGACTCCCTGATGGAGATACTGGAGCCGCGCGGTGTGATCGTGGTCGTCGAGTGCGAGCACATGTGCATGACGATGCGCGGGGTGCGCAAGCCCGGCGCCAAGACGATCACGTCCGCGGTCCGCGGTCAGCTGAGGGACCCCGCCACGCGCAACGAGGCGATGAGCCTGATCATGGCTCGCTAGCCGGTCCGTACGGACGTCGGAGCTAGGCCGCCGGTGCCGCCTGGCCGTTCTCGTCGTCGTCCTCGGGGATCTTGCAGACCCGCTCCAGGAACAGCGCGGCCGCTATCACCGCGATGCCCATCAGGACCGAGAGCCCGGCGTAGATCGCCTGGTCGCGGCGGGGCGGGACGTCGAGGAATTCGAGCAGGAACGCGCCCGCGCCGCCGTACATCCCCGCGACGAGCGCCGCTACCAGGGCGCTGGCCTGGCCGAAGACGACCGCGCGGGCGGCCATCATGGGCTCGACGCCCTTCGCGCCGGGGCGGCGCTCACGCTGGGCGCGCAGGCGCGAGCGCAGCGAGAGCGCCGTCGACAGGAGTACGACCGCGATCACCGCGAGCACGACGGGCGCGGCCAGCGGGACCCGGGGCAGGGTGCCGACGGAGTCCCACAGGCGGGCGCCCGACCAGGACAGCACTCCGGCCACGACGAAGAGGCCGGCCAGTGTCCTGATGCGCAGTTGCTTCACGGGTGACCCTTCATTGCCTTCATCGTCGTGCCTGTGTCGTCGTACGGATCCCGCGGAGGATCTTGTAGACCCTAACGACTATTCCGGCAGCCGGAGTTCCAGGTCGGCGCGCGGCGCGACACCGTCGCGAGTGACGCCGGCGAGCAGCTCGGCGACCGGGCCGTGACCGGCCAGCTGGGCATCGGGCTCGACGTCGTGCCAGGGGGCGAGGACGAAGGCACGCTCGTGCGCGCGCGGGTGGGGCAGGGTGAGCGCCGGGTCGTCGGAGACCACGTCGGCGTACGCCACGATGTCCACGTCGATCGTGCGCGGGCCCCAGCGCTCGTCACGGACGCGGTGGAAGGCCTCCTCGACGGCCTGGGCGCGCTCCAGGAGCGAGGAGGGCGGCAGGGTCGTCTTCACCACGACGACGGCGTTGAAGTACGAGGGCTGGGTGCCGGGGGCCACGCCCCACGGCTCCGTCTCGTACACCGGGGAGACCGCCTTGACCCGCAGTCCGGGGGTGTCCTCCAGGGCGTCGACGGCGCCCTGGAGCGTCTCCAGGCGGTTGCCGAGGTTGCTGCCGAGGGAGATCACGGCACGGTTGGGGTTGGACAGGGTGCTGTCCGCCGCGTCCACCTGCTCGACCACGGAGGTGGGCACCGGCTGGACGGTCGGGTCGCTCTGACCCGCTTTGAAGGGCGCAGTCATACTCGGCTCCGGGTGATGGTGACGGTCACATCGTCGAAGGGCACGGTGATCGGGGCGTCCGGCTTGTGCACGCACACCTCGACCTCCAGGACTCCGTCGTGCTTCAGACACGTCTGGGCGATGCGCTCGGCGAGGGTCTCGATGAGATCGACCGGCTCGCCCTCGACGACGGCCACGACCTCCTCGGCCACCACGCCGTAGTGCACGGTCTTCGCCAGGTCGTCGTCGGCCGCGGCCGCTCGCGTGTCCAGGCCGAGAACCAGGTCCACGATGAAGGTCTGGCCCTCTTCGCGCTCCCGCGGATAGACACCGTGGTGCCCGCGGGCCTTGAGGCCGCGCAGCGCGACACGATCCACGCGAATCACTCCTGCAATCGTCGGTATCGGCAGGCCTGCGCCGAGTGCGGTCGGCACACCAGCCTCGATCGAATCTACCTGCGAGCACCGACAGTGCTCGCCCGAGGGGCCTTCCGAGGGGGCCCGTCGGCCCCGCGAGCCCCACTGTTCCTTGGCCCCTACCCACTCAGGAGGGGGTCTCGTCACCCTCTTCGTCGTCGGTTTCGGCCAGGACGGGTGAGGCGTGGTGCGACCAGAGTTTCCAGCCGTCGGGTGTGCGGCGGAACACGTTCGTGGCGACCACGAGCTGCCCTACGAGAGGGCCCAGCTCGCCGCCGCCCTCCGGGGGCGGGCCGCCGCTGAGGATGTTCTCGGTGCAGGTGACCAGGGCGGTGTCACCGGCCACGCCGACCTTCAGGTCGGTGAGGAAGAACTGGATGTACTCCGTGTTCGCCATGATCAGCGCGTACGACCTGAGGACCTCGCCGCGGCCGGTGAGAACCGGCCAGCCGGGGTGGACGCAGGAGACCGCGTCCCCGTCCCCGTCGTCCGCGCTCTCGTCGGCGATGTCGTCGGCCGTGGGGGCGTCGGCCCCGGAGTCGGGGGCGGAGTCCAGCCACAGCTCGGAGACCTTGTCGAAGTCGCCGCGCTCCAGTGCTTCGTAGAAGGCGGTGTTGGCCAGCTCGACCTGTTCGACATCGGTACGGGCCGTCCCGGTCACAGGTGGCCGCCCGCGTCCGTCACGGCCTGGGCGACGCGCACGGCGTCCGCCGTGGCCCGCACCTCGTGCACACGGACCGCCCAGGCGCCCTGGTGGGCGGCGATGGCGGAGACCGCGGCGGTGGCGGCGTCCCGTTCCCGGGCCGGTGGCGGGGCGCCCTCGGGGCCCGCAAGGACCCGGCCGAGGAACCGCTTGCGGGAGGCGGCCACCAGGATGGGGTGGCCGAGGCCGCGCAGCCGGTCCAGGCGGGCCAGCAGGGCCAGGTCGTGCTCGGCCTCCTTGGAGAAGCCGAGGCCGGGGTCGACGACGATGCGCTCGGGGGCGATGCCGCCCTCGATGGCGGCCTCCACGCGCGCGTGCAGCTCGGCGACGACTTCGCCGACCACGTCCTCGTAGACGGGCTTGGCGTGGATGTCGGTGAGGAAGCCCCGCCAGTGCATGACCACGAAGGGGGCTCCGGCGGCGGCGACCGCGGGGACCATGCGCGGATCGGCGAGGCCGCCGCTGACGTCGTTGACGAGTACGGCGCCCGCGGCGAGCGCCTGCTCGGCGACGGTGGCGCGCATGGTGTCCACGGAGACGGTGACGCCTTCGGCGGTCAGGCCCCTGACCACGGGGACGACGCGCTTCAGTTCCTCCTCCTCGTCCACGCGGGTCGCGCCGGGACGGGTGGACTCGCCGCCGACGTCGACGAGGTCGGCGCCTTGGGTGACCAGGTCGACGCCGTGCTTGACCGCGGCCGTGGTGTCGAACCAGCGGCCGCCGTCGGAGAAGGAGTCGGGCGTGACATTCACGACGCCCATGACCGCACAGCGGTCCCACTTGGGCAGCCCCTGGACCGTTCCCCGCCCGCGCAACGTACTCATGCCTCCAGCGTAGGCCCGGACGGGGACGGGTTACGCCGCTTGCATCTCGCGTTCCGTGCTCCGGTGGGGGCAGGGGCGGCGCTGCGCGGTGGCCCTGCGCAGGAACCGGGGCAGCGCGAGGGTGACGAAGCCCTCGGCCTGCATGGCGGCGAAGCCGATGCGGGGCAGGTCCTTGCTGGAGCGGTAGACGACGAAGCGGGGCTCCCAGCGGGGGCGGAACTTCGCGTTGAACTTGTACAGGGACTCGATCTGGAACCAGCGGGACAGGAAGACCAGCAGGCCCCGCCAGGCGCGCAGGACGGGGCCCGCGCCGATCTTCTCGCCGCGGGCGAGGGCGGCGCGGAACATCGCGAAGTTGAGGGACACGCGCGCGATGCCGAGCTTCGGGGCGGCCTGGAGGGCGGCCACGATGAGCAGCTCGTTCATGCCGGGGTCGGCGGAGCGGTCGCGGCGCATGAGGTCCAGGGAGACGCCGTCCTTGCCCCACGGGACGAAGTGCAGGATGGCCTTCAGGTCGCCGTAGGAGCCCGGGTTCTCGTCGGCCTTGTGGGCGGTGGCGATCAGACAGTCACCGTCGTTCGGGTCGCCGATGCGGCCGAGCGCCATGGAGAAGCCGCGCTCGGTGTCGGTGCCGCGCCAGTCGTCGGCGGCGCGCTGGATCCTGGCCAGCTCCTGCTCGCCGAGGTCACGGATGCGCCGTACGCGCGTCTCGTAGCCATTGCGCTCGATCCGCTTGACCATCTGGCGTACGTTGCGCATCGCACGCCCGGACAGGGAGAAATCCGCGACGTCCACCACCGCCTCGTCGCCCAGTTCGAGGGCGTCGAGGCCGGTCTCGCGGGTCCAGACCTCGCCGCCCGTCTCGGAGCAGCCCATGACGGCGGGCGTCCAGGAGTGGGCCTTCGCCTCGTCCATGAAGCGCTCGATGGCGCCGGGCCAGGCCTCGACGTCGCCGATGGGGTCGCCGCTGGCGAGCATCACTCCGGAGACGACGCGGTAGGTGACGGCGGCCTTGCCGCTGGGGGAGAAGACGACGCCCTTGTCGCGGCGGAGCGCGAAGTGGCCGAGGGAGTCGCGGGCGCCGTGCCGGTCGAGCAGGGCGCGCAGCTTCGTCTCGTCGTCCTCGGTGAGGCGCGCGGCCGGGTGCTCGGGGCGGAAGGCCAGGTAGATGGTGGTGAGGGCGGTGAGCATGCCGAGGGCGCCGAGGGAGAAGCCGACGGTCCAGGAGGTATTGCCGGTGTAGCCGACGGGGCCCTCGAAGCCGAAGAGTCCGTAGAGGACGTGCTCCAGGCGGTCGGTGATACTGGGGTCCCCGATGACCCTGCCGGGGTGGACGCTTACGATCACCAGCCCCAGCAGAATCGAACCGGCTCCGAGGAGGACGAAGTTGGCCAGCGCCCGCCAGCGGCTGCGCGGGTCGGGCAGGGCCGTGAACTCACTCCGGTGGCGCAACAGCAGCGCGAGGAGCGCGAGCGAGATCAGGACGCCGATCACCGAGTGCCGGTACATGAACTGCGCCACCGCGCCCGCGGGCAGCAGCACCACGGCGGCCCGCCAGGCCCGCCGCTTGTGGCGCCGCAGGCCGTGGGCGAGCAGGAGCAGCAGGATGCCGGAGCTGAGCGCGAGCGCGGCCGCGAACGGGCCGAGCGCGCCGGGCAGGACCTCCGCGATGGCGTGCATGCGGCTGCGCCGGAAGCGGGGGAAGACACCCGCGGCGACGTTGAGCAGGCCCACGAGCGTGCAGGCTCTGGCGACGAGGGTCGGCACGGCCTCGGGGCGCGGACCGCGCAGAATCCGGTGGAGGCGGCCGTCGCGGTGGCGGTCGTCACCGCCCGGAACCCCACCCGACATTTCGCCATCTATCCTGACAGACATCGCATCCCGTAGTTCTGCGAGAGAGCTTGAATCCGGTGCCAAAGCGGCATCCGGCACCTTTGCGCCCTCTAGGACGGTCCTTCTGGGGAACGGGTTCATTCTCGTCCGGAAACCGCTGGAAAGGCTCGGGCACAGGTCCCCGGCCCTGGCGGGCGGCGGGAACACCGAAGCAACGGTAGTAGAAAGCGCAGGCAGGAACACGCCATGGGTCTCACGAGCAACAAGGTCCTCGCCCTTGCGGTCTTGCTGGCCGTACTGCTCTTCTTCGGCACCATCTGGCTCTGGCCACGGCTCGCCCGCCGCTCCTGGAAGGCCGTCACGGGCCGCGTCGGGCTGCTCCTGGCCACCCAGCTCGCGATCTTCGCCGCGGTGGGTCTCGCGGCCAACCAGGCCTTCGGTTTCTACGCCACGTGGGCCGACCTCTTCGGCCAGGAGACGAGCCCGGGGATAGTGGTGGACCACGATCCGGCCAAAGGGGGTTCAGGGCCCGTCAAGGTCGTCGACACCCAGAGCGTGAGCGTGCCCGGCGGCGACCGGCCCGTCACCGGAGGCCAGATCCAGAAGATCGAGGTCGGCGGCAAGGAGTCGAAAATAGGCAGCCCCGCCTACGTCTACCTGCCGCCCGAGTACTTCCAGCCGCAGTACCGCAACCGCACGTTCCCCGTGGCCGTGGCCCTGACCGGATACCCCGGCACCGCCGAGGCGCTCATCAAAGGGCTGCACTACCCCCAGACCGCCCACCGGCTGGCCTCCGAGGGCAAGATGCAGCCGATGATCCTGATCATGATGCGGCCGACCGTGGCGCCGCCGCGCGACACGGAGTGCGTGGACATCCCCGGCGGCCCGCAGGCCGAGACGTTCTTCGCCAAGGACCTCCCCGACGCGATCTCGCAGCACTACAGGGTGGGCACCAAGGCCCGGAACTGGGGCGTCGTCGGCGACTCCACGGGCGGCTACTGCGCCCTGAAGCTCGCCATGCACCACCCCGACAAGTACGGCGCCGCCGCGGGCCTGTCGGCCTACTACAAGGCGCCCATCGACGTCACCACCGGCGACCTCTTCCACGGTGACGAGCAACTGGAGCGCGAGGCCAACCTCATGTGGTACCTCGACCACAAGCCGGCGCCCAAGACGTCCCTCCTCGTGACCAGCAGCAAGAAGGGCGAGGACAACTACCGGGACACCCTGAGGTTCATCGACAAGGTGAAGGCGCCCACGCGCGTGTCCTCGATCACGCTCGACAGCGGTGGGCACAACTTCAACACCTGGCGCAGGGAGATCCCCGCCACCCTCCAGTGGATGAGCGGCCGCCTCAACGACAACTGACAGCGCCCGCGGCCCGGATGACCGACGGTCAGCCGACGTCCATCGCCGCCCGTCTCCCCGTCAGTCGGCGCCGATCGCCGCGATCGTCTCCAGTTCGACCTCCGCCCGCGCGATGTCACGGGCGTCCGCCGCCGTCGAGCGGCGCAGCGCCTCATGCAGCCGGGCCGGCGTCAGGACGCCCAGGAAACGGCCCTCGCTCTCCTTGTCGATGACCGCGATCCAGCCCGCGTCGTGCTGGAGCATCGTCGCGAACGCCTGCTTCAGACTCGCGCCCACCGGGAGCCACGCCTCCATGCGGCGGGCGTGCTCGCGGACCGTGCCGGTGCCCACGCGCGCGTGCTCTGCGGAGATCCAGCCGTGCAGGTTGTTGTCGCCGTCCAGGACGACCGCCCAGCGGGCGTCCAGCTCCCGGGGGAGCGGGTCGTCCAGGTGCACCACGGGGGGCTGCTCCAGGTCGCCCTCCTCGATCGGCGTCACGGAGAGACGCTTCAGCCCGCGGTCCGCGCCGACGAAGTCGGCCACGTACGCGTTGGCGGGGGCGCCGAGCACGGTGGACGGGGTGTCGAACTGCTCGATGCGGCCCTCGCCGTAGACGGCGATGCGGTCGCCGAGGCGGACGGCCTCCTCGATGTCGTGCGTGACGAAGAGCACGGTCTTGCGCACGGACTGCTGAAGGCGCAGGAACTCGTTCTGAAGGTGCTCGCGCACCACCGGGTCGACCGCGCCGAACGGCTCGTCCATGAGGAGGACGGGCGGATCGGCCGCCAGCGCGCGGGCCACGCCGACGCGCTGGCGCTGGCCCCCGGAGAGCTGCTCGGGGTAGCGGCCGCCGAAGACGGCGGGGTCGAGGCCGACCAGGTCGAGGAGTTCGGCCGCGCGCTCACGGGCCTTGCCGCGCTTGACGCCGAGGAGGTGCGGGACGGTCGCCGTGTTCTCCAGGACCGTCTTGTGCGGGAAGAGGCCGACCTGCTGGATGACGTAGCCGATGCGGCGTCTCAGCTGAACGGGATCGATGGCGGATATGTCGTCCCCGTCGACGAATATCCGCCCCTCGCTCGGCTCGATGAGCCGGTTCACCATCTTCATCGTGGTCGTCTTGCCGCAGCCCGACGGGCCGACGAGCGTGACCAGTTCACCCTCGGCGACCTCGAAGGACAGATCGTCGACGGCGGTGGTGCCGTCCGCGTATCGCTTGGTGACGTGCTCGAACCGGATCATGTTTCCCCATTGTGGCGGGCGGAGGCGGGCTGTGCGTGACGGCCGTGTTGCGGCCGTACGACGAGTCTCGGCGATTGTCAGTGCCGCGCGTTAGGGTCGCCAGACACGGGGGGACGTGTGTGCGGCATACGTCCGGGAATTCGGGGGAGGTGGGGCGCGTGGCCGAGCAGAACTGTCTGGTGACGAACGACTGGATCTGCGGGGAATATCTCCGCACGCGCAGCCAGGAGTTGACCGACGCGACCCTTCAGCACGTCGGGATCACGCTCGCCTCGGTGGCGATAGGCCTCGCCGTGTCCCTGCCGCTCGCCCTCCTCGCCCGGCGGTGGCGCTTCCTCGCCGGGCCGATCCTCGGCGTGACGACCGTGCTGTACTCGGTCCCCTCGCTCGCGATGTTCTCGCTGCTCCTGCCGTTCTTCGGCCTCTCGGCCTCACTGGTCGTCACCGGCCTGGTGCTGTACTCCCTCACGGTCCTCGTGCGGAACATCCTCGCGGGCCTGCGGGCCGTCCCCGAAGAGGCGCGGGACGCCGCCAAGGGGATGGGGTACGGCCCGCTGAGGCTCCTGTGGGAGGTGGAGCTGCCGCTCGCGCTGCCCGCGTTGCTGGCCGGCGTGCGCATCACCACGGTCTCCACGGTCGCGCTGACGACCGTCGGCGCCATCGTCGACTACGGCGGCCTCGGCACCCTGATCCTCGACGGACTCGACACGACCTTCAAGGCGCAGGTGCTCACGGCGTCCGTGCTCTGCCTGCTGCTCGCCGTCGCCGCCGACCTGCTGCTGCTCGCTCTCCAGCGGTGGCTGACGCCCTGGACGAGGGCCCATCGAATACGGACGAGCCGAGCCGCGCGCAAGGCGGCCGTGGCCAAGGTGGCTGAACCTGCATGAACGCGATCACCGGTGCGTACGACTGGCTGACCACGGGCGCCAACTGGCAGGGCGAGAAGGGGGTGTGGCACCGCCTGGCCGAGCACCTGTACTTCAGCGGTGTCTGCCTCGCCGTCGCCTGCCTGATCGCGCTGCCCCTCGCGCTGTACCTCGGCCACATCGGCAAGGGCGGCGCCCTCGCGGTCAACATCTCCAACGTCGGCCGCGCGGTGCCCACGCTGGCCCTGCTGATCCTGCTCACGCTCACCCCGCTCGGTGAGCACGGCGACGCCCCGACGCTGATCGCGCTGGTCCTCTTCGCCGTGCCGCCGCTGCTGACCAACGCCTACCTCGGGATGCGCGAGGTCGACCGGGCGGTGGTGGAGGCGGCGCGAGGGATGGGCATGAGCGGCGGGCAGTTGTTCGCGCGGGTCGAGCTGCCGCTGGCGTATCCACTGATCATGACCGGGATCCGCTCCGCCGGGGTGCAGGTCGTCGCGACCGCCACCCTCGCCGCGATGGCGGGTGAGGGCGGCCTCGGCCGGATCATCACCGCCGGGTTCAACTTGCAGAACACCCCCCAAGTGGTGGCGGGCGCCGTCCTGGTGGCGCTGCTCGCGCTCCTGGTGGAGGGGGTCCTGGTGGTGGCCGGGCGCGTCTTCGACCCGATGCGGCGGTCCGGCGGGACGACCCACTGAGTTTTGTCTTCTCTCCTTTTCGAAATGGTGGTTCACCGATGAACAGCACAACGCGTCGCGCGCGACGGATGGCAGGGGCGGCCGCGGTCGCCGTGGCGCTGACCGCGGGGCTCGCCGCGTGCGGCGGGGACAGCCTGGAGGACGACGGCAAGGGGTCGGACAAGGCGGGCGACGGCAAGAAGGGCTCGCTCGTGGTGGGCTCGGCACGCTTCACCGAGCAGAAGGTCCTCGCCGAGCTGTACGTGGGCGTTCTTGAGGAGGCCGGATATGACGCGCAGGTCAAGACCGTGCAGAACCGCGAGATCTACAAGCCCGAACTGAAGAAGGGCACGATCGACATCGCGCCCGAATACGCGGCGACGCTCACGGAATTCCTCAACCTCGAGAAGAACGGCCCCAAGGCCAAGACCGTCGCCTCCAGCGATCTCGACGCCACGGTGAGCGCGCTGGAGAAGCTCGCGAAGCCGCAGGGTCTGAAGGTGCTCCCGGCGGGCGACGCGGTCGACCAGAACGCGTTCGCGGTCTCCAAGGAATACGCCGAGAAGCACAAGCTCAAGACGCTCTCGGATCTCGGCAAGTCGGGGGAGAAGGTGCGGATCGCGGCGGGCGACGAATGCGAGACCCGGCCGTTCTGCGCACCCGGCCTGAAGAAGAAGTACGGGATCGATGTCGCCGCAATCGACCCCAAGGGCGTCGGCACCACGCCGTCCAAGCAGGCCGTCAAGAACGGCACGGATCAGTTGGTGCTGACCACGACGACCGACGCGACGCTGAAGAACTACGACCTCGTGATCCTCGAGGACGACAAGAAGCTCCAGAACGCGGACAACATCCTTCCCGTGGTCAACGCCAAGGAAGCGGGCGGCAAGGAGATAGCCGACGCGCTCGCGAAGCTCACCAAGACGCTCACGACGGAAGACCTCATCGAACTCAACCGGAAGGTCGACGAGGAGCGTCAGAAGGAAGCGGATGTCGCCAAGGAGTATCTGGAGTCGAAGCACCTGATCGGAAGTTGATCGCCGGAGCAAAGCGGAGGAGGGGTGGGGAGTTGTGACGAGTTATGGATGTGGCACCTGCTTTTTGCCGGGCAGGGCTCCACACTTCGCCTACGCGCGGTAAGTTTCTGGCCATGCCACGTGGACGTCACCGCCATTCCCCACCCCTGCACAGGCTGCTTCCCCCTTCGACGGTCGCAGGCGTCTCTGTTCTCTGCGCCGGCGGAGCCTGGATGTTCGCGGAACCGATCGTGCTCCGCGGGCTCGTCGCCGCGGCGGCGGCCGCCGCGGTCGTCGGCTCGGTCGTCATGCGGCGCTGGGACCTGGCGGCCGGTAAGCGCGTCGCCGAACTCACGCGCGCGCGAGCGAGCGACGAGTGGCGTCACGAGGAGCGGATAGCCGAGGCCGAGTCCGACCTCGAGGAGTCCCGCGAGCTGCGCGGCAAGCTGGAGACCAAGCTGCGCGCCAAGCGTTCCGAGCTGGCCGCGCTGCGCAACGAACACGCCGCGCTGCTGCGGCGGTACGCGACCGCGGAGACCGAGCGGGCCAGTGCCCTGGAGGGGCGGCGTCTGCTCGCCATCGAGGCGACCTCGTCGACGCCCGAGCTGGCGGCGGGGTCCGGCACGGGATCTGGCACGGGGGCCTCGGAGTTGGTGCCCGCGGTGCGGGCCGGGGCGCCGGTGCCGGCGTCGCGCAAGGAGGACTCCGTCGCGGGTCCTGCCGCGCGGGGCGAAGGTGGCGCCACACCGTCCCTCGGGGCGGGCGCGGGCCTCACCTCCTCGCTCTTCCTGCGGGCCAACGCGGCGCTCGACCGTCTGACCCCGCCGGTGCCGGTCGCGCCCGAGGCGCCCCGCCAGGCGGAGGACGAGCCGCGGGGTGACCGCCGGGGGAAGTCCGGGGCGGCCGACGGATTCGGCGGGCACGAGCGCGCGGTCGCCGTCGCGCCGCCCGTCAAGGCGCGGCGCCAGGCGCCCCGGGGCGGGTTCGACTTCTTCGGTACGAAGGGCGCGGCTCCGGCCGCGCTGGAGTCCGTGCAGAACGAGGACCTCGCCGACGTGGTGGGCGAGGAGGCCCTCGCGGTCCACAAGGCGGAGGCCGAGGCGGACTTCAAGGACGCGCCGGCCGCGGGTGAGGCGGGCGACGCGGCACGCGGCGTGGGCCAGGTCATCGACCTGACCGCGCACGACGAGACGGAACAGATCGACATCGCGGAGCTGCGGACGGCCCTGCGGGCGTGACGGTTTCCGCCGGTCGGGGCGCGGTGGAGTTCTTCCGCGGGTGGTGGGTGGCTGGTCGCGCGGTTCCTCGCGCCTGAGGGAGCGGGACGGCGGTTCTCCGCGTCTCTGACGTGGCGGGGACGTGGTCTCCGCGCCCGTGTCGGGGCGGCACACGGTCTTCGCGCGCCTGAGGGGGCGGGACGGCGGTTCTCCGCGTCTCTGACGTGGCGGGGACGTGGTCTCCGTGCCCGTGTCGGGGCGGCACACGGTTTCCGCTCGCCTGACGGGGCGTAACGCAATTCCCCGCGTCCCCACCCGGGGGACACAGGCCCTACCTCACGCCATCCAGCGATCCGGGCGCGCCTCGATGCGGCCGGTACGGGAGCGGTCCGCCTGGGACTGGAGGAGCGCGGCCGCCTCGTCCGCGGGGCGCAGGCGGGCCGTCACCGTCTTGTTGGCGCCCGTGTCCACTCGTACGTCGGCCACGCCCTTGTACCGCTCCCAGGGCCCCTGCGAGAGCCGCACGCTCTGCACCTTGGCGTGCGGCACCAGCGACAGGCGGCGCTTGAGCAGGCCGTGCCGCGCCGCGAACACCGCGTCGGTGACCGTGAGGCCCTGCCCCTTCCACCAGAGCGGCACGCACCACGCCGCGCGCGCGGGAGGCCTGGACAGCTCGGCGGGCTCCGGCACGCGTGCGCCCGGCAGGACGCGGGCGATCACCGCCTCTGCCAGCTCACGCGGGGCCACCGGCACCAGCACGGTGTTGGCCGAGCCCGCCACGTCCAGCTCCACCCGCACCCAGCCGTACCGCCGCCACAGCAGGGGCTGGACGATGTGCACGGTCTGCACGCGGCCCGGCGGCACGGTCTCGTGGGCCTTGTCGAGGAGCCCGTGGTCGATGCGCAGGCCGTCCGGGGACTCGCCCACCGTCCAGTCGTACTCCTTGATGAAGCGCCCGCCGCTGCTCGCGAACGCGCCGCCCAGCATGGGCAGTCCGGTGGCGAGGACCGTCCACAGGTTGTGCGTGGCGAACCACAGGCCCGTCGGGACGACGGTCGCGGCGACGAGCATCACCCAGGGCGCGCCGGTCAGCATCAGGGAGAGGGCGAGCATGCGCGGCTGTACGTGCAGCAGGGCGCGCACCGGCGCCTCGCCGACCTCGCGCGCCTTCTCGGGGGCGAAACCGGCGGCCCGCGCGAGAAGCTCGGCCCGCAGTTCGGCGGCGTCGCGCTCGCCGAGGTAGGCGAGTTCGTCCTTCTTGTCGGCGCCGACGACATCCAGCTTCAGCTTGGCGACCCCCGCGATACGGGCGAGCAGCGGCCGCGTCACGTCGACGGCCTGGAGGCGGTCGAGCCGGATGTGGGCGGTGCGCCGGAAGAACAGCCCGGTGCGGATGCGCAGTTCGGTGTCGGTGACCGCGAAGTGAGTGAACCACCAGCTCAGGAAGCCGTACGCGGCGCCGCCGAGGAGCACCGCCGCGCTCCCCAGCAGCAAGGTGGTGGCCGTCAGTTCGGAAAGGCGCTGCTGTGTGCCGTTCGGGTCGTGGACGGCCCAGCCCACCAGGACCGCGAAGGGCGCCCAGGCACGCCTCAGCGGCGTCACGGGATGCAGTCGCCGCTCACTCACCACGGCTGCGCCCTCGGCCGCGGCTATGCGCGTGTCGTCCACGGCTCCGCCGCCGCTCACAGCCCCGCCGATCGTGCTTCGCCCAGCTCCGTCAGCCGGTCGCGCAGCCGCTCGGCCTCCTCGGGGAGCAGCCCCGGGATGCGCGCGTCGGTGGCGGCGGCGGCGGTGTGCAGCTGCACGCTCGCCAGGCCGAAGTGCCGCTCCACAGGGCCCGAGGTCACCTCGACGAGCTGCATCCTGCCGTACGGCACGACGGTCTCCTCGCGCCAGAGCACGCCCCTGCTGATGAGCAGGTCGTCCTCGCGCTCGGCGTACCGCCACGAGAGCCAGTTGCGCCCGAGCATCGGCCAGCCCCACGCCACGAGGGCGAGCGGCAGCAGCGCGAAGGCCGCCCAGGCCGGGCCCGCGAACAGGCCGAGCAGCACGCCGACCGCCGCGGCGATCGGCACCAGCCAGACCACGAGCAGCAGCCGCCGCATCCTCAGCAGACCTCGTGGCAGCCCCGTCCACACCGGCTCGGTCCGCGCCCCCGCGGGGCCCGCGGCCCCTGCCGTCCCCGTTTCCATGCCCCCAGCCTACGTACGGCCTCCGACAACCGCGTAGGCCGTACGTCGACGGCGTAGGCCGAGTAGGCCGCCCCTCGGGCCGGCGCGTGCGAGAGACTGTCCGCATGAGTCCCACGGCGGAGACCACCACGCAGACCACGCTCGGCATCGGCGGCGCGGCCGAGAGCACCGACATGGTGCTCAACATCGGCCCCCAGCACCCGTCCACGCACGGCGTGCTCCGTCTGCGCCTCGTCCTGGACGGCGAGCGCATCCAGCACGCGGAGCCGGTCATCGGCTATATGCACCGCGGCGCGGAGAAGCTCTTCGAGGCCCGGGACTACCGGCAGATCGTGATGCTGGCCAACCGCCACGACTGGCTGTCGGCGTTCTCGAACGAACTCGGCGTGGTGCTGGCCGTCGAGCGGATGCTCGGCATGGAGGTCCCCGAGCGCGCGGTGTGGACCCGCACGCTGCTCGCCGAGCTGAACCGCGTGCTCAACCACCTGATGTTCCTGGGGTCCTACCCCCTCGAACTGGGCGGGATCACCCCGGTGTTCCACGCGTTCCGTGAGCGCGAGGAACTCCAGAACGTGATGGAGGAGATCTCCGGCGGACGCATGCACTACATGTTCAACCGCGTGGGCGGCCTCAAGGAGGACCTGCCCGCCGGATGGACTTCCCGCGCGCGTGAGGCGGTCGCTTCGGTGCGTTCGCGCATGGACGTGTACGACCGTCTGGTGCTCGGCAACGAAATCTTCCGGGGCCGCACGCGCGGTGTCGGCGTCCTCAGCCCCGAGGCGGTGCACGCCTACGGAGTGAGCGGGCCCATCGCCCGTGCCTCGGGGGTGGACTTCGACCTGCGCCGCGACGAGCCCTACCTCGCGTACGCCGAACTCCAGGACACCCTGAAGGTCGTCACGCGCCAGGAGGGCGACTGCCTGGCCCGCTTCGAGTGCCTCCTGGAGCAGACCCACAACGCCCTCGACCTCGCCGACGCCTGCCTGGACCGGATCGCGGAACTCCCGCGGGGGCCGATCAACCAGCGTCTGCCGAAGGTCCTCAAGGCCCCCGAGGGCCACACGTACGCGTGGACCGAGAACCCCCTCGGCATCAACGGTTACTACCTGGTCTCCAAGGGCGAGAAGACCCCGTACCGCCTGAAGCTGCGCTCGGCGTCGTACAACAACATCCAGGCGCTCGCCGAACTGCTTCCGGGGCAGCTGGTCGCGGACATGGTGGCGATCCTGGGGTCACTCTTCTTCGTGGTCGGCGACATCGACAAGTAGCGCGGCGCCGGCGGGCATGCCGACGGGCTGCACCAGCCATCCGAAGTCCCCTAGCCCGCCGGGAGCCGTCAGCTCGGCGGCCTGCCCCCCGCGCGCGAGAGCGCGTACGTACGCCGCCGGGTCCTCGGAGGCCAGCCACAGTGGGGGACGGCCGCCGCTCACCCCGAGCGCGCCGAGCGCCGCCCGCTGGGTGAGCAGCACGGCCCCCTCCATCGCGCACGCGTCCAGCGCCACGTGCGCGGTGATGTCGCAGCTGCCGTCCGGCACGGGAGCCGTCTCGCGGCCCTCCCTGAAGCCCGTGAGCGTCCCGAAGGGCGGGCGCCCCTGCCGGTCGTGCGCGTAGTCGACGGCGACCGCGAGGCCGCGCTCCAGACCCGCCACCGCCGCGGCCCACGCCTCGTCCCGGGGGCGGCCGATCTCCGCGCGCAGGCCGGGCTCGGCCCCAAGGGGCCACCAGCGCGCCAGCCACGCGGCGTCCGGCCCCGCCACGGGGCCGCCCAGCGACTCGGTGCCGTCGTCGCGTACGAGCAACCGGCGCGCCGTTCCGTCGGCGGCCACCTCGGCGATGTCCACAGGGACGTTGTCGAGCCACTCGTTGGCGAAGAGCAGGCCCGTCACGCCGGTCGGCGGACCGGCCCGCCAGATGATGCGCGGATCAAGTCCGGGGGGGCGCTCCGCGCGCTCCACCGCGTACGCGCGCACGCGTGCCGCCACATCGGCGGGGAGCGCGGCGAGCACACCCGCGGTCAGCTCGCCGCGGCCCGCGCCCATGTCCACGAAGGCGATCTCTTCCGGGTGGCCCAGCACCTCGTCGACCCGGCACAGCAGCCGGGCCACCGCGGCCGCGTAGAGGGGCGAGGCGTGCACGGAGGTACGGAAGTGTCCCGCGGGTCCCTCAGGGCGGCGGTAGAAGCCGTCAGGGCCGTACAGGGCCGCCTCCATGGCCTCGCGCCAGCCGCGCGGGGCGTCCGCCCCGCCGCCGTTGTCTTCATACGTCACAGGGCGCAGGCTAAGCGGGCCTCCACCTTGGGGAGTACACGTGCTCGATATGGATCGCACCTCCGGTTGACCCCGGGGTGCCTTCGGGCTGCCTACGCTGGGTTACGTGCACCGCCTCTATGACTTCCTCCGCAGACACCCGACAGGGGTCGACGGCTTCTGGGCCCTCGTCCTGCTCGGGATCTCCGGGCTCGGTCTGGTGTCCATGGCCGACGTGAACGGCCCCGTGGCGGGAATCGCGGTGATCCCGGTCGTCCTCGGAATGAGCCTGGTGCTCGCGCTGCGACGGAGGGCGACCGAGCGGATGCTCGTGCTCGCCGCGGTCCTCGGCGTCTGCCAGCTCGTCCTCGATGTGAGGGTGATGCCGGCGGACTTCGCCATGCTGGTGATCATCTACACCGCGGCCGCCGACGGGGCGCGGTGGGCCTCGCGGTTCGCGCTGGTGGGCGGCCTGTGCGCGGCTCCGCTCGCGTCGATGCGCTGGCCCGGGGAGGGCGTCACCGTCGTCGGCAGCGTCCTCTTCACGATCTTCCAGATAGTTCCCTTCGCGCTCGCGTGGGTCCTCGGCGACTCCATCCGCACCCGCCGCGCCTATCTGGCCCAGCTGGAGGAGCGCGCCGCCCGGCTGGAGAAGGAGCGGGAGGCGCAGTCGAAGGTCGCGGTGGCCGCCGAACGGGCCCGCATCGCGCGTGAGCTGCACGACGTCGTCGCGCACAACGTCTCGGTGATGGTGGTCCAGGCCGACGGCGCCGCGTACGTCATGGACACCGCACCCGACCAGGCCAAGAAGGCTCTGGAGACCATCTCGGGCACCGGCCGCCAGGCCCTCGCCGAGATGCGCCGCCTGCTGGGCGTGCTGCGCACGGGTGAGCCCGAGGAGGGTTCCGAGTACGTCCCGCAGCCCGATGTCCAGCAGCTCGACGAGCTGATCGAACAGGTGCGCACGGCCGGTCTGCCCGTCGACTACAAGGTCGAGGGCACCCCGCGCCCCCTGCCCAGCGGCGTGGAACTCACCGCGTACCGCATCGTGCAGGAGGCGCTCACGAACACGCGCAAGCACGGCGGCGAGAACGCGGGCGCGAGCGTGCGCCTGGTCTACTTCGACGACGGCCTGGGGCTGCTCGTCGAGGACGACGGCAGGGGCGCCCCGCACGAGCTGTACGAGGACGGCGGCGCCGACGGCCGCGGGCACGGCCTGATCGGCATGCGCGAGCGCGTCGGCATGGTCGGCGGCACCCTGGACGCGGGACCGCGCCCCGGCGGCGGCTTCCGGATCAGCGCGCTGCTGCCGCTCAAACCAGCACACTGAACGTGGCCCCGTCCGACCGACCGACCCATTCCCCGCCTCCTCTCTGTCGCCTCCCTCCCCCGCCCCCCTCGAAGGGACTCCTAGATGTCCATCCGCGTGTTGCTCGTCGACGACCAGGCGCTGCTGCGCACCGGGTTCCGGATGGTGCTGGCCGCACAGCCGGACATGGAGGTCGTCGCCGAGGCGGGTGACGGCGTGGAGGCCCTGGAGGTGCTGCGTTCGACCAAGGTCGACGTGGTGCTGATGGACGTACGCATGCCGAAACTGGACGGCGTCGAGACGACCCGGCGCGTCTGCCAGGGCCCGAACCCGCCGAAGGTGCTGATCCTGACCACCTTCGACCTCGACGAGTACGCCTTCTCGGGGCTGAAGGCGGGCGCCTCCGGGTTCATGCTCAAGGACGTGCCTCCGGAGGAGCTGCTCGCCGCGATCCGCTCCGTGCACAGCGGTGACGCGGTCGTCGCGCCGTCCACCACGCGGCGCCTGCTCGACCGCTTCGCGCCGATGCTGCCGAACGCGGGCGGGCAGCCGCAGCACAAGGAGCTGGAGCGGCTGACGGCCCGTGAGCGCGAGGTGATGATCCTCGTCGCGCAGGGTCTGTCGAACGGCGAGATCGCCGCGCGCCTCGTCCTCTCGGAGGCCACCGTGAAGACGCACGTCGGCCGCATCCTGACCAAGCTGGATCTGCGGGACCGGGTGCAGGTCGTGGTCCTCGCGTACGAGACGGGGCTCGTGCGGGCCGGGGGCAACTCCTAGCGCCTGCCCGTGGCGGGCCGGCATCGGCCTAGCGCAGGACGCCCTCGATGAAGTCGCTGCCCAGCCGTGACACCACGCTGATGTCCAACTGGTGCTGCACATAGCGGCCCCGCCGCCGCGTGGTGATCAGGTCGGCCTTCTTCAGGACGCTCAGGTGCCGGGATATCTCCGGTGCCGTCATGCCGTGCGCGTCCGCCAGCTCGCTCGTGGTGTACGACCCGCGCGCGAGGTGGCGACACAGGCGCATCCGCACCGGGTGGGCGAGCGCGGCCATACGGCGGGTCAGCTGCTCCACAGTGGGCGGGGTGGTGAGACCGGGGGCGCTGATGGGGTACGTGATGCAGGCCTGCCAGCCCTTTCGGTGCAGCACCATCACGTGCGGCCAGCCGAGACTGGTCGGCACGAGCACCAGACCTCCGGAGCCCGTGGTCGTACGCCCCGTGGTGATCTTGTCGACGGTGATGAGCTGCTCGCTCTCGTCCAGGGACACCGCCCCGGAGAGCGCCTTCAGGGCCTCCGCGAGGCCTTTGCGCCGCAGGAGGTCGGTCTTGAGGCGGGCGTCCGCGGCCAGTTGATGGCTCAGGCGGGCCCAGGTGTCGGCGAAGAACGCCTCGTCGCAGTCCTCCAGGAGCTTGCGCAGCCACGCGCGCACGACCGGCGGCTCGTCCAGGAGGCGCTGGGTGAACTTCACCTGCTGCGGGCCGCGGGCGGCGGCGAGGTCCAGCGCGCGCCGCTGCACGGCGGGGTCGGCCAGCAGATTGCTGTCCGACTCCGAATACGTCGACTGACAGGTGAACTCCAGGGCGGCGTCCACGAACTGCTCGTCCGTCAGCTTGTCCAGCTGGTCCAGCTCCTCGGCGAGCGTGGCCCCGGGGAGCGTGCTGCGCCCCGGGAGGCCGGCGAAGGGCGCGAACACGTCCGAGAACGTCGAGCGCCACAGGAAGTCGGCCTCGCACAGGCGGTCCGCCAGGCACGGGTCCAGACGCGCCGAGACGGCCGTCGCCCAGCCCTGGAGCCCCGGGTGGTGGCCCGGCTCGGAGAGCGCGTGCAGCGCCATGCCCAGCTCGGCCAGGGGCGAGGGCACGACATGGATCCGCTCGTGGGACAGCCCGCTGATGTCGATGCTCACGCTCATGCCCTCATGGTGCACCGCGCCACTGACAGCGCGGCCGTCGATTGACGGCCGCCGTCAATCGACGCGACGGGGACGGGTTCGCGGGAGCAGTCTGAGGTCATCGCCCGGAGCCACCGAAGCCTCCGGCCCCCTCCTTCCCTCCTTCCTCCACCCATGGGACAGCGCGACCGAGTTGTGCCCGATAAGTACCATTTATCCCGAGAGGCGATACGTCATGAACGTCACCCAGCAGTACCTGCTCGACACCTACCGCGCCGCCCAGCACGGCGAAGCGGCGCCGCCCGCCCCCGGCCACCACGACTGGCAGGCCGTCCGGGAGGTGCGCGACTACGGCCGCTTCCGCGCGGTCGTGCGAGAACGCCCCGCCCGCGGCAGGATCCGCGCCGCGCTGGCCCGCCTCGCCCGGGGCAGCCGCCTCAGCGGGGGAGCCGCCGTACGAACTCCGCGACCGCTTCCTTGACGTCGTCGGCCGTCCACCCGAGGCCCTCCTCGGTCACGGTGACCTCCGTGACCGAGAGGCCGGGCGGCCCGTCCGCGAACCAGCGGCCGAACAGAGAGGTCCTCGTCTCCTCGGCCTGCCTCAGCGAGGCCTCGTCCAGCACCTCGGACGCGTACGGCAGCCACACCTGGAACTGGTGGGTGTGCGGCCGCTCCGGATGTACGCGCGACCAGGGCAGCCCGGCGGCCGCGAACCCCTCGCGCAGCGCCTCGGCCACCACGCGCGCGTGGGCGACGTAAGCGGGCAGCCGTGGCAGGACGTGCTTCAGGCCCAGCAGGGCCGAGACCGCGGCCGGGAACTGCTGGAACAGCTGTCCTCCGTACCGATGGCGCCACACCCGCGCCTCCTCGACGAGCGTGAGCGGCCCGGCGAGCGCCGCCCCGCTCAGCCCCTCCAGGGACTTGTAGAACGACACGTACACGGTGTCCGCGAGCCCCGCGATCTCCCCGAGGGGACGGCCGAAGTGCGGCGTGCACTCCCACAGGCGCGCGCCGTCGATATGCACGACCGCGTCCCGTTCGCGCGCCGCCTCCACGACCGCGGCCAGCTCCTCCCAGGACGGCAGGACGAAACCGGCGTCCCGCAGCGGTAGTTCGAGCATCAGCGCCCCGAAGGGCTCGGGAAACTCCCGCACCTCGCCTGCCGTGGGCAGACGCGGCTCGTCCGTCGGGTGCACCGTGCGCAGCCCGCTGACCGTGGTGAACGCGCCGCCTTCGTGGAGTTCGGGGTGCGCCTTGGGGTGCAGTGCCACCGTCGCGTTCCCGGTGCGACCCGCCCAGCAGCGCAGGGCGACCTGCTGGGCCATGGTGCCGGTCGGGAAGAAGACAGCCGCCTCCTTGCCGAGCAGACGCGCCACCTCCTCCTCCAGGGTGGCGACGACGCCGTCCCCGTAGATGTCGGTGGCCTCGTCCGCGCCGACGACCTCGGGAGCGGCCGCCGCGAGCGCGGAGAGGCGTTCGGCGAGCGGGATGTGCAGAGGGGAGCGGTGCAGGACGCGGGCGGCGCCACGGGCCGCGGCCGAGCGCCTGGCACGGCTGTCCTGTTCCACTTCGTTCGCAGTCATCCCCCGAGGATGACCGGTCCGCCGACGCCAGTCATATGAATAGCCGCAGCCTGTGGACAGCGGAAGACGCGGCAGCGAGCAATCGCGTTAGCATGACGAGAAATCGTCCGGTACCCCGAGCGGACTGGAACGGAAGGCGTCATCGCGTGAACGCATCGCATCAGCCGGACCCGCGGGAGCGCCCCGCGAGGCTCACGGTGGGAGTCGTGGGAGCGGGCCGCGTCGGCCCCGCGCTCGCCGCGGCGCTCCAGCTCGCCGGGCACCGCCCGGTGGCCGCCTCCGGGGTGTCCGACACCTCTGTGCGCCGCGCCGCCGCCATGCTGCCTGACGTCCCCCTCGTACCCCCCGCCGAGGTGCTCGAACGGGCCGATCTGGTGCTCCTGACCGTGCCCGACGACGCCCTGCCCGGCCTGGTCGAGGGCCTCGCCGAGACCGGCGCGGTGCGCCCGGGCCAGCTGCTCGTCCACACCTCCGGGCGGTACGGCACCAAGGTCCTCGAACCCGCCCTGCGGGCCGGCGCCCTGCCGCTCGCGCTGCACCCCGCCATGACGTTCACCGGCACCCCCGTCGACGTGCAGCGCCTTGCCGGGTGCTCCTTCGGGGTGACCGCGCCCGAGGAGCTGCGGCTCGCCGCCGAGGCGCTGGTCATCGAGATGGGCGGCGAGCCCGAGTGGATCGCCGAGGAGAACCGCCCGCTGTACCACGCGGCGCTCGCCCTCGGCGCGAACCACCTGGTCACGCTGGTCGCCGAGTCGATGGAGCTGCTGCGCGACGCGGGCGTGGAGGCCCCCGACCGGATGCTCGGCCCCCTGCTCGGCGCCGCCCTGGACAACGCCCTGCGTTCCGGCGACGCCGCCCTCACCGGCCCCGTCGCGCGCGGAGACGCCGGGACGGTCGCCGCCCACGTCGCCGAGTTGCGCAAGCACGCCCCGCAGACCGTCGCCGGCTATCTCGCGATGGCCCGCGCCACCGCCGACCGCGCCCTCGCCCACGGACTGCTCAAGCCGGAACTGGCCGAGGACCTCCTCGGCGTACTCGCCAATGGCGCCGGCGGGACCGGCGGAGCCGAAGGAGGCAGTCGATGACCACCGCCCTCCTGCACACCGCCGACTCCCTGCGCACGCGCGCGCGTGCGGGCCGCCGAGCCGTCGTCATGACCATGGGCGCCCTGCACGACGGCCACGCCTCGCTGATCCGTGCGGCCCGCCGCATCGCGGGCCCTGAGGGCGAGGTCGTCGTCACCGTCTTCGTGAACCCCCTCCAGTTCGGGGCGGGCGAGGACCTGGACCGCTACCCCCGCACCCTCGACGCCGACATCAAGATCGCCGAGCAGGCGGGCGCAAACGTCGTGTTCGCCCCCGGTGTCGACGAGGTCTACCCCGGCGGCGAGCCCCAGGTCCGGGTGAGCGCCGGGCCCATGGGCACGGTCCTCGAAGGAGCCACGCGCCCCGGACACTTCGACGGCATGCTCACCGTCGTCGCCAAACTGCTGCACCTCACCCGGCCCGACGTGGCGCTGTTCGGGCAGAAGGACGCCCAGCAGCTCGCCCTGATCCGCCGCATGACCCGCGATCTGAACTTCGACGTGGAGATCGTCGGCGTCCCCACCGTGCGCGAGGACGACGGCCTGGCCCTCTCCAGCCGCAACCGTTACCTCTCACCGGACGAGCGGCGCACCGCGCTCTGCCTCTCCCGGGCGCTCTTCGCGGGCCGCGACCGGCATGCCGCACAGGAGGCGCTGCGCGCGCGTGCCGCGAGCGCCCCCGCCACCCGCGCGCGTGCCGACGCCCTCAACGCCATCGGCGAGTCCCGCGCGGCCGCCGACGCCCACGCCGTGGCGCACTCCGCGGCGCCCTCCACGCCCGGCGGTCCCGCCGCCGTCGTCGCGGCGGCCCGGCAGGTCCTCGACGAGGCCGCGCGCCTGAGCCCCCCGCTGGAGCTGGACTACGTGGCGCTGGTGGACCCCGCCGACTTCACCGAGGTCCGCCCCGGCCACACCGGAGACGCCGTCCTCGCCGTGGCCGCCAAGGTCGGCTCGACCCGGCTGATCGACAACCTCCCGCTGACCTTCGGAGCCGCCGTATGAGTGCCACCGGAATACGGCTGCACGCCCCCGCACCGGGCTGGTCCCTGGACGCCGACGTCGTCGTCGTCGGCTCCGGGGTGGCCGGACTGACCGCGGCGCTGCGCTGCTCGGCCGCCGGCCTGAAGACGGTCGTGGTGACCAAGGCCCGCCTGGACGACGGCTCCACACGCTGGGCCCAGGGCGGCATCGCCGCGGCGCTCGGCGAGGGCGACACCCCCGAACAGCACCAGGACGACACGCTCGTGGCGGGCGCCGGCCTGTGCGACGAGGAGGCCGTACGCATCCTCGTCACCGAGGGCCCCGACGCCGTACGCCGCCTCATCGAGACCGGCGCCACCTTCGACACCGGGCCCAAGGGCACCATCGAGCTGACCCGCGAGGGCGGCCACCACCGCCGCCGCATCGCGCACGCGGGCGGTGACGCGACCGGCGCGGAGATCTCCCGCGCCCTCGTCGAAGCGGTCCGCGCGCGAGGCGTACCGACCGTCGAGAACGCCTTGGTGCTCGACCTCCTCACGGATGCCGACGGCCGCACCGCCGGTGTGTCCCTGCACGTCATGGGAGAGGGCCAGCACGACGGCGTGGGCGCCGTCCACGCCCCCGCGGTGGTCCTCGCCACCGGCGGCATGGGCCAGGTCTTCTCCGCGACCACCAACCCGTCCGTGTCCACGGGCGACGGCGTCGCGCTCGCCCTGCGCGCGGGCGCCGAGGTCTCCGACCTCGAATTCGTGCAGTTCCACCCCACCGTGCTCTTCCTCGGCGCCGACGCCGAGGGCCAGCAGCCGCTGGTCTCCGAGGCGGTGCGGGGCGAGGGCGCGCACCTCGTGGACGCCGACGGCGTGCGCTTCATGGCCGGACAGCACGAACTGGCCGAGCTGGCGCCCCGCGACATCGTCGCCAAGGGCATCATGCGCCGCATGCAGGAACAGGGCGCCGAACACATGTACCTGGACGCCCGGCACTTCGGCGCCGAGATGTGGGAGAAGCGCTTCCCCACGATCCTCGCCGCCTGCCGCGCCCACGGCATCGACCCGGTCACCGAGCCCATCCCCGTCGCCCCGGCCGCGCACTACGCCTCCGGAGGCGTCCGCACCGACCCGCACGGCCGCACCACCGTCCCGGGCCTGTACGCCTGCGGAGAGGTCGCCTGCACCGGCGTGCACGGCGCCAACCGCCTCGCCTCCAACTCCCTGCTGGAAGGCCTGGTCTACGCCGAGCGCATCGCCGCCGACATCGCCTCCCGCCACGCGGAGAACGCCCTCCACGCGCGCGTGCCGCACCCCGTCGCGCAGCCGGAGATCCCGACCCACCCGCTGCTCCCGCCCGAGGCCCGCTTCGCCATCCAGCGCGTCATGACCGAGGGCGCCGGCGTGCTCCGCTCCGCCGCGTCCCTCACGGAGGCCGCGGCCCGGCTGGCCCGCATCCACGCCGAGGCCGCGGGCGCGCTCGCCGAGGACGGCAAGACCGCCGAGCCGGGCGTCGACACCTGGGAGACCACCAACCTCCTGTGCGTCGCCCGCGTCCTGGTGGCCGCCGCCCAGCGCCGCGAGGAGACCCGCGGCTGCCACTGGCGCGAGGACCACGCCGACCGCGACGACGAGGCCTGGCGGCGCCACATCGTCGTACGCCTGAATCCGGACAGGACCCTCGCCGCGCACACCACCGCGACCCCCGACTTCCCCCCGACCCGCCCCAGTCCCCAGGAGCAGTGACCGTGAGCACCCCCGACGACCTCCCCCTCGCGCCGACCGGCGGCGGCTGCGGCGATGCCTGCGGCTGCGGCGGGGACGACGCGTTCGACCCCCTGGAGTGCGGCCTCGACCCCGCTCTCGCGCGGCTCCTCGCGGAGGCGGGCCTCGACCCCCTCCAGATCGAGGACATCGCCCACATGGCCATCGAGGAGGACCTGGCGGGCGGCGTGGACGTCACCACGGTCGCCACCATCCCCGAGGACGCCGTCGCCACCGCCGACTTCACCGCCCGCGAGGCGGGCACCGTCGCCGGGCTGCGCGTCGCCGAGGCCGTCATGTCCGTCGTATGCGAAGAGGAGTTCGAGGTCGAGCGGCATGTGGAGGACGGTGACCGCGTCGAGGCGGGCGACACGCTGCTGAGCGTCACCACCCGCACCCGCGACCTGCTCACCGCCGAGCGCAGCGCCCTGAACATCCTGTGCCGCCTCTCCGGCATCGCGACCGCCACGCGCGCGTGGGCGGACGTACTGGACGGCACGAAGGCGAAGGTCCGCGACACCCGCAAGACCACGCCCGGCTACCGCGCCCTGGAGAAGTACGCCGTGCGCATGGGCGGCGGCGTCAACCACCGCATGTCCCTCTCCGACGCGGCACTCGTCAAGGACAACCACGTGGTCGCCGCGGGCGGCGTGGCGCAGGCCTTCAAGGCCGTGCGCGAGCGGTTCCCGGACGTGCCGATCGAGGTCGAGGTCGACACGCTCCACCAGCTGCGCGAGGTCGTGGACGCGGGCGCCGACCTGATCCTCCTGGACAACTTCACGCCGGGCGAGACCGCGGAGGCCGTGGCCATCGTCGGCGGCCGCGCGTTCCTGGAGTCCTCGGGCCGCCTCACCCTGGAGAACGCCCGCGCGTACGCCACCACGGGCGTCGACTACCTCGCGGTCGGCGCCCTGACCCACTCCTCCCCGATCCTCGACATCGGCCTCGATCTGCGGGAAGCGGTGCGTGACTGATGCTGCTGACGATCGACGTAGGAAACACCCACACCGTCCTCGGCCTCTTCGACGGCGAGGACATCGTCGAGCACTGGCGCATCTCCACCGACGCCCGCCGCACCGCGGACGAACTGGCCGTCCTGCTCAACGGCCTGATGGGCATGCATCCGCTGCTCGGCGAGGAGCTGGGTGACGGCATCGACGGCATCGCGATCTGCTCCACGGTCCCCTCGGTCCTGCACGAGCTGCGCGAGGTGACGCGCCGCTACTACGGAGACGTGCCGGCCGTCCTCGTGGAACCCGGCATCAAGACGGGCGTCCCGATCCTCATGGACAACCCCAAGGAGGTCGGCGCCGACCGCATCATCAACGCGGTCGCGGCGGTCGAGCTGTACGGCGGCCCGGCGATCGTCGTCGACTTCGGCACGGCCACGACGTTCGACGCGGTCTCCGCGCGCGGGGAGTACGCGGGCGGGGTCATCGCCCCCGGTATCGAGATCTCCGTGGAGGCCCTCGGAGTACGAGGCGCACAGCTCCGCAAGATCGAACTCGCGCGCCCGCGCAGCGTCATCGGCAAGAACACCGTAGAGGCCATGCAGGCGGGCATCCTGTACGGCTTCGCGGGCCAGGTCGACGGCGTAGTGAACCGCATGGCGCGCGAGCTGGTGGGCGCGGGCGGCGACCCCGAGGACGTAACGGTGATCGCGACGGGCGGGCTCGCGCCGATGGTCCTCGGCGAGGCCGCGGTCATCGACGAACACGAGCCGTGGCTCACCCTCATCGGCCTCCGCCTGGTCTACGAACGGAACGTGTCCCGGGCCTGAGCCCCAGCCCCGCGGACGGGGGTCTCGCCCCTTCCCCACCGCCGCGGCGACCCAGTCCCTGCGCTCCGCGCCGGATGCTCCCCACCCACCTCCCGTCCCGCCGCATCGAGCGGCGTGCCGTAGGGGCGTCCGGGCCCCGCACCACGCGGGTGGGGGAGCGGGTGGGTGGGGAACTCCCCCGCGGAGCGGTCAGCGGCACGCACGTGGCAGGCGGCGGGACGCGCCACCCCCCTGAAGGCGCCCCGGCCAGCCAAGGCGCCCCGCCAGAACCCGCAGATAACCCGATTTTGTCCGTTAAGCGCGTATCGTCACCCTATGCCCACGCCCTACGGATCCCGCGGCGGCATGGCCTTCAGCGCGGAGGAGCTGCGTGTGCTCCGTCGCGCCCTGGCCCTGGCCCTGCATCCCAGCCCCGTCCGCAGCCCCGCCCGCGACGAGGACCTCCAGGACTGTCTCCGCCTCGCCGAGTCGCTGGACGAGGCGGCGCGCGAGGGTGCCCGGCTCCGCGCCTTCCTGGTGGCCGACCTCGCCCGCTACCGAGGCGCCCTGCCCGGCACCGCCTCCGGCTACCTCGCCCTCCTGGAAGACGTACTCAGCACCGGCTACCAACCCGGCCCCGACGACCTCGCGGCCCTGCGCGCCCTGCGCGGCAACCCCGCCGCGGCCGCCCTGCTCGACCGCTGCCGCACCCTCGCCGAGCGGTCCGTCCGGGCCCGTCTCGCGGGCCGCGCCGTCCCCGCGCCGGGACGCGCCCGCATGCCCGCGCCCCGCACCCGCCTGCTCGCCCTGCCGGGCGGCCTGGACGCCGCCGGGCAGGAACCGCCCCGCCCGGTCCCCACCCCGGCCGAGGTCTTCCCGCCCAAACGCCCCACGCCTCCCGCCCCCCAGGAGCCCGCACCCCCCGCTCCCGCTCCCGCCCCCGTCCCCGCGGACCCCCCGCACCAGCTCGTCGCGGGCTAGCTACTCTGGGGGCATGGACTACGTTTCCGCGCTCGTGCCCCCCGTAGTGATGGCCGTGTTCTTCGGCGGTCTCATCGTGACGATCGTGAAGACCCAGGGCGGTGCCAACAAGGCCAAGGAGGACGCGGCCGTGGACGCCGCGATCACCCGGGCCGAAGCCGTCCGCCAGGCCCCGAAGGCCGGCGGCGCCTGAGTCTCGCGCCGCCCGCCCCCCAGGGCGTACGACTCGCTGCCCGCGGCGTCGTGCGCCCTTTTTGTTGTGCAATGTCGCGTAATTAGGCGTACGCCACGTCGCTCACGCATCACACCAATAGTGACGTCTCCCACTATTGTTCAACTGTGCCTCGTCCATTGGGAGAACTCGAAGACTCCGTCATGACACGGGTGTGGAAGTGGAACCGCCCCGTGACCGTTCGAGAAGTCCTGGAAGACCTTCAGCAGGAACGGTCCATCGCCTACACCACCGTGATGACCGTTTTGGACAATCTCCATCAGAAGGGCTGGGTGCGCCGCGAAGCGGAAGGTCGCGCCTATCGATATGAGGCGGTCTCCACTCGCGCCGCCTACGCTGCCGCACTGATGAACGAAGCCTGGTCGCAGAGCGACAACCCGGCCGCCGCGCTCGTCGCCTTCTTCGGCATGATGTCGGAGGAACAGCGGGAAGCGCTGAACGACGCCATGCGTATCGTCCAAGGCCCGGAGAACCCCGGCTCCGCGGAGCGCGGCGCAGAGCGATAGCGTCCGCTCATGGCAGCAGAGGTCCCCGAACTCAGCGAACTCAGCGCAAAAGCGGTCTCCGTCCGCAGGGCGCGCACCTCCGATGTACCGGCCGTGCGGGGGCTCCTCGACTCGTACGTCCGCGAGCGCATCCTCCTGGACAAAGCGACCGTGACGCTTTACGAGGACATCCAGGAGTTCTGGGTGGCGGAACGGGACGACAACGCCGAGTTGGTGGGCTGCGGGGCCCTGCACGTGATGTGGGAAGACCTCGCGGAAGTACGCACCCTCGCGGTGAATCCGAAGGTCAAGGGTGCCGGGGTGGGGCATCAGCTGCTCGGGAAGTTGCTCCAGACCGCCCGCTGGCTCGGTGTGCGGAAGGTTTTCTGTCTGACCTTCGAAGTCGACTTCTTCGCGAAGCACGGCTTCGTGGAGATCGGCGAGACTCCGGTCGACGGAGATGTCTACAGCGAGCTGCTGCGTTCCTATGACGAGGGCGTCGCGGAGTTCCTCGGCCTCGAACGAGTGAAACCGAACACCTTGGGCAACAGTCGGATGCTTCTGCATCTGTGATCGCCTCTGTGGTATTCCGGGCAGCGTGCTGCCCCGGTGCCCTATGTCCGAAACGCGCACGTTTCCAGGCTTCTCGGAGGCCCCGGTCTCTCCCAGGGGTTTGTGTTTTTCCGGCAAAGGCGGTTTGCTTTCCGACGTACGCAGTACTGCATATAACAGGGGCCGGTGAATCGGTGGCGTACGCCGCCGGGGCCGGCCTCGAAGTTATCGATGAAAGGAAATCCAGTGGCACAGAAGGTTCAGGTCCTTCTTGTCGATGACCTCGACGGCGGCGAGGCGGACGAGACCGTGACGTTCGCGTTGGACGGCAAGTCCTACGAGATCGACCTCACCACGGCCAACGCGGACAAGCTCCGTGGCGCCCTGGAAGACTTCGTCAAGGCCGGCCGGCGCACCGGCGGCCGTGGTTCGAGCGGCCGCGGCAAGGCGCGCGCGGCGGCGACGAGCGGTGGTCAGGACACCGCCGCGATCCGTGCCTGGGCGAAGGAGAACGGCTTCGAGGTCAACGACCGCGGCCGCGTTCCGGCGTCGATTCGCGAGGCCTACGAGAAGGCCAACGGCTGACGGCTGCGGCGCCGCAGCCTGACCCGGTGGCACTGTGTGGCCGCCGTGTCCACGAGCCGTACGAGATCGGAGCCCGCGGCGGGGTCGCTGTGGTGCGCGGTCCCGCCACCCCCCACCGTGGGCAGGGACACGAGCGCCGGCAGCGTCGGCTCCACCTCGCACCCGGGCTCCGGGGGTCGCAGCCAGACGGCGGCCCCCCGCGAGCCGGACCACCCCGGAGGCGTGGGCGCGTCGATCCGTCCGCCCGCCCCGACGGCGGTGAGGCCGAGGGGGATGTCCCCCCACTCCAGCCAGTCGAGCAGCCCCGGCAGCTCGTCCGCGCTCCCCGCGCCCACCAGCAGCCGCATCGTTTCCCCGCGCAGCGCCACCGGCGCCTTGGGCCCGAGGTGGCGCAGCGCCGCGAAGCCCGCTTCCGCGGGAAGTTCGAGGACGTCGAAGCGCAGCCCCGTCAGCAGATGCACCGGGCCGGGGCCGGGGGAGGTCGCCCAGCCCAGCTCGTTCTCGTACCACTGCCGCACCGGGTCGCTCTGCTCGACCGGCGTGCGGGGCTGAGGAACTGTGGGGGCCATGTTCCAGCAACAGCCGGAAGGCCCTCCGGGTTACGCAGCGTCTCGACTCGGATGCGTACGGTGGCCGGAAAAAGTGCGCAAGGGCGTGTTCGGCGGTGCAAGAGTGTTCGCCCGTAGCGGAGGGAACCGGCGCGCGCCGCATGGAGTGAGAGTCCTTGCGGGTAAGACATCCCTAGTGGGGAGGGGCGACACGCGGTTCTGGGCGTCTCACGTTCGCCATCGGCGTAGTGATGGTGGGGGTAACTGCCTGGCCTGCGGGAACATCGTCTCGCACCATCGGGTTGGAGCAGTTGTCGGCGTTCGAGGTCAGGACTTCCCCTGGGAAGGGGGCCGGGTGTCGGCAGTTGGAATGAGCGGTCCCCGCTTGCGGGACTAAGCTGCGGAAGGACAGGGAGGGGACCGACCCCTTACTGCCTGACCGCTCTGAGGAGCGATTAACGATGTTCGAGAGGTTCACCGACCGCGCGCGGCGGGTTGTCGTCCTGGCTCAGGAAGAAGCCCGGATGCTCAACCACAACTACATCGGCACCGAGCACATCCTCCTGGGCTTGATCCACGAGGGCGAGGGTGTCGCCGCTAAGGCCCTGGAGAGCCTCGGGATTTCGCTCGAGGCGGTCCGCCAGCAGGTGGAGGAGATCATCGGCCAGGGCCAGCAGGCCCCGTCCGGGCACATCCCCTTCACCCCCCGTGCCAAGAAGGTCCTGGAGCTGTCGCTCCGCGAGGCCCTTCAGCTGGGCCACAACTACATCGGCACGGAGCACATCCTGCTCGGCCTGATCCGCGAGGGCGAGGGCGTCGCCGCCCAGGTCCTGGTCAAGCTGGGCGCCGATCTCAACCGGGTGCGGCAGCAGGTCATCCAGCTGCTCTCCGGTTACCAGGGCAAGGAGACCGCCACCGCCGGCGGTCCTGCCGAGGGCACGCCCTCCACGTCCCTGGTGCTCGACCAGTTCGGCCGGAATCTGACCCAGGCCGCTCGTGAGTCCAAGCTCGACCCGGTCATCGGGCGCGAGAAGGAGATCGAGCGGGTCATGCAGGTCCTGTCCCGCCGTACGAAGAACAACCCGGTGCTCATCGGTGAGCCCGGCGTCGGCAAGACCGCCGTCGTCGAGGGCCTCGCCCAGGCCATCGTCAAGGGCGAGGTGCCCGAGACCCTCAAGGACAAGCACCTCTACACCCTGGACCTCGGCGCGCTGGTCGCCGGCTCCCGCTACCGCGGTGACTTCGAGGAGCGCCTGAAGAAGGTCCTCAAGGAGATCCGCACCCGCGGCGACATCATCCTGTTCATCGACGAGCTGCACACGCTGGTCGGTGCGGGTGCCGCCGAGGGCGCCATCGACGCCGCTTCGATCCTGAAGCCGATGCTGGCCCGCGGTGAGCTCCAGACCATCGGTGCCACCACGCTCGACGAGTACCGCAAGCACCTGGAGAAGGACGCCGCGCTGGAGCGCCGCTTCCAGCCCATCCAGGTCGCCGAGCCGTCGCTGCCGCACACCATCGAGATCCTCAAGGGTCTGCGCGACCGGTACGAGGCGCACCACCGCGTCTCGATCACCGACGAGGCGCTGGTGCAGGCCGCCACCCTGGCCGACCGGTACATCTCGGACCGCTTCCTGCCGGACAAGGCGATCGACCTGATCGACGAGGCCGGTTCCCGGATGCGCATCCGCCGGATGACCGCGCCGCCGGACCTCCGCGAGTTCGACGAGAAGATCGCGGGCGTGCGCCGGGACAAGGAGTCCGCGATCGACTCGCAGGACTTCGAGAAGGCCGCCTCCCTGCGCGACAAGGAGAAGCAGCTCCTGGCCGCGAAGGCGAAGCGCGAGAAGGAGTGGAAGGCCGGCGACATGGACGTCGTCGCCGAGGTCGACGGCGAGCTGATCGCCGAGGTCCTGGCCACGGCCACCGGCATTCCGGTCTTCAAGCTCACGGAGGAGGAGTCCTCCCGCCTGCTGCGCATGGAGGACGAGCTGCACAAGCGCGTCATCGGCCAGAAGGACGCCGTCAAGGCGCTCTCGAAGGCGATCCGGCGTACGCGTGCGGGGCTCAAGGACCCGAAGCGTCCCGGTGGCTCGTTCATCTTCGCCGGTCCGTCCGGTGTCGGTAAGACCGAGCTGTCCAAGGCGCTCGCCGAATTCCTCTTCGGTGACGAGGACGCGCTGATCTCCCTCGACATGTCGGAGTTCAGCGAGAAGCACACGGTTTCGCGTCTCTTCGGTTCGCCTCCCGGTTACGTGGGTTACGAAGAGGGCGGCCAGCTGACCGAGAAGGTCCGCCGCAAGCCGTTCTCCGTCGTCCTTTTCGACGAGGTCGAGAAGGCCCACCCGGACATCTTCAACTCGCTCCTCCAGATTCTGGAGGACGGTCGTCTGACCGACTCCCAGGGTCGTGTCGTGGACTTCAAGAACACGGTCATCATCATGACGACCAACCTTGGAACCCGTGACATCTCGAAGGGCTTCAACCTCGGCTTCGCGGCCCAGGGCGACACGAAGTCCAACTACGAGCGGATGAAGAACAAGGTCAGCGACGAGCTGAAGCAGCACTTCCGCCCGGAGTTCCTGAACCGCGTGGATGACGTCGTCGTCTTCCCGCAGCTCAGCCAGGACGACATCCTCCAGATCGTCGACCTGATGATCACCAAGGTGGACGAGCGCCTCAAGGACCGGGACATGGGTCTCGAACTCTCCCAGTCCGCGAAGGAACTGCTCGCGAAGAAGGGTTACGACCCGGTGCTCGGCGCGCGTCCGCTGCGGCGCACGATCCAGCGCGAGGTCGAGGACACCCTTTCCGAGAAGATCCTCTTCGGCGAGCTGCGCCCCGGCCACATCGTGGTCGTCGACACGGAGGGCGAGGGCGAGACCAAGACCTTCACCTTCCGCGGCGAGGAGAAGGCGGCGCTGCCCGACGTGCCGCCGATCGAGTCGGCCGCCGGTGGCGGCGCGGGCCCGAACCTGAGCAAGGAGGCGTAGCCCTTTCAGGGTGCGCTTAGAGGGGCTGCCCCGGACCGTTTCGTACGGTCCGGGGCAGCCCCTTTTTCGTACGGGGGGCGCACTCAGAATTTGGACGGCCCGTACACCCGCACGTCGATGTGGTCGGGCAGGGCGGAGACGTCCAGCCGTTGCCTCGCCTCGGCCGCTCCCACACCGGTGCGGTTCTCCACGTAGAGGTGTCGCAGTCCCGGCATCAGGGTGCCGATGCGGGCCATCGCTGCCTCCCAGTGGCCGTCGGGGGAGAGCTGGAGTTCGGTGAGGCCCGGCAGGCTCAGCCCCTCGGGCGCGTGCGGGAGGCTGTGGGAGCCGCAGTGCAGCCGCGTGAGACGGGGCAGGCGGGCGAGCGTCTCCCAGTCGGCAGCCGAGTCCGGGCCGTCCTCCTGGAAGGTGATGCGCGCGAGGAGCGGCCAGCGGGGCAGCAGCTCCAGGTCCCGCACGGAGGAACGGGACCCCGCGAGCCCGAGGAACATCAGCGGGGCCTCGGCGGGGAACAGCGTCAGGCTCCAGGGCTCTGCGGTGTCGCTGACGCTGAAGAGGTTGAGCCCGTCCAGGCCGCGCAGGGCCGCCAGGGCCTCGGGCGTGAGGTGGGCCGGGGAGTAGGCGAGCAGCAGGAAGGTCGGCTCGCAGGCGGCCAGGAAGCGGGAGGCGACCTCGGGGGAGACGCCGACCCGC
This sequence comes from Streptomyces sp. NRRL S-920, assembly GCF_000717945.1. NCBI lineage: Bacteria > Bacillati > Actinomycetota > Actinomycetes > Kitasatosporales > Streptomycetaceae > Streptomyces > Streptomyces sp. NRRL S-920. The sequence goes on along the minus strand of NZ_JODF01000026.1, from coordinate 33,583 downwards.
ATGTCCAGCCGCTTGGGGAACAGCCCCAGCCGCTCCAGCTCCGCGATCTGTTCGTCGTCGCGGAGCGTGAAGTGGAGGGCGGTGGTGTCGAGGTGGGCGATGACCTCTTCCGCGTACGCGCGGCAGTCGTAGCGGTGCCACCCCCACATCAGCTGGCTGCCGACCATGATGCTGGGGTGCCGGGCGAAGCGGGCCAGGAACGGGATCGCCGCGTCGGACCGTACGTGGGTCGCGGTGATCGCCACCAGGCGGGCCTCTTCGTCGCTCAGGCCGTCGGGGCCAGGGAGCAGGTCGAGCACCATGGGGCCGACCTGCGCGAGGGCGCGGGCGTCCTCGGCGTCGCGCGGCGGGATGAGCCCGGCCGTCCGGCGCTCCACCTCCTCCCGTACCGCCGGGGCCAGTTCCGCCGCGTGTTCGAGGCAGGCGGCGGCCAGGAGGTGCATGCGCTTCCGGGCGCGCGGGTCGGGGTGTGTGTCTCCGTACGCCATCACGTCACGCAGGAGTTCGGTCCGCTCCCGCGGCCTCGCCTGCGCCACCGCCATGCGGATGACGTCCTCCCACTGGTCGTCCGCCGCGTGCCGGGCGAGGAAACCGAAGTCGCCCTCGTCGACCGCCGCGCGTGCGCCCAGGAAGTCCTGGAAGGTGCGGTGGACGAATTCGACGGTGTCGGGGCCCGGTTCGCGCAGCAGGCCGCTGCGGTGCAGGAAGTGGGTGTAGACGGCGTGCGCGTCGCCGAGCGCGGACAGCTCCGGTACGGACGGCAGCGCGTCCGCGATGATCGCCTCGGCCCGTGAACGGTCGAGGACGGTGCGGCCGTTGCGGATCAGCCAGTACGCGAGGCGCTGGAGCAGCTGGAGCTGCGGCTCCTCGCGCAACTCCGGTACGGCCATGTGGCGTTCGCGGTCCCTGCGGACCAGGAGCATGGAGAGGGCGGCCGTGTAGAGGTCCTTGCGGCCCAGGGGCAGGAAGCCTCTGCGGTCGCGGTGCAGGGCGCAGATCAGGCCGCACATCAGGGGGTTGGTGGCCAGGAGCCCCAGGTCCGGCTTGGCTCTGACCGCCGCCAGGAGCTGACTCTCGTACGCGGCGAGGGCCGCGTCCTCGTCGGGTGCGCCCGTGGCCGCCGCGGCGTGCCAGCGCTCGATGAACGCGGCCACCTCCCTCTCGCCCATGGCGGAGAGCGTCAGCTCCGCGAAGCCCTCGTCGGCGAGCCAGTCCGTGCGCACCGCCGAGGGGCGCGAGGTGACCAGCCAGCGGTTGCCGGGGAAGGCGTCGATGAGATCGGTGAGCCACGCGCGCGTGGCGGCGCGTTCGGCGTCCGGGATCTCGTCGATGCCGTCGATCAGGACCAGGGCGCGGCCCGCCGTCAATACGCGCCCCTCCCAGCCCTCGGGCTGGGTGCCGGCGAGCGGGCAGCCGACCGCCGCGAGGAAGTCCGCGGGGGCGGGCAGGCGCTCGCCGTGGCGGGTCAGGGTGCGCAGCGGGAGGACGTACGGGACGCGGTCGTCGAGGTAGGCCATGGGGCCCTCGGCGAGTTCCTGGCGGGTGGTGCTCACCGCGAGCCACTGCACGAGTGTGGTCTTGCCGGAGCCCGCCTCGCCGCGCAGGAGGACTCGGTCGTGGGTGGTGAGGGCCTGGTCGGCGGGGCGGGCGGCGGTCAGTTCCTTCAGGGTGGCCACCCAGTCGTCGCCGGGGCGCAGTGCGGCCTCCGCGTCCGTGCTGGAGAGGGCCGTGGCCTCCAGGGACATGTAGGCGACGTCCAGGGGCCATTTCCCCGGGGTGTCGGTCAGGTCGATGCCGAAGATCGTCAGCTTGCCGTGCTTCTTCGCGACGTACGCGAGGTAGCGCTCCTCGAAGGCCGCGTCCCGCGCGCCGGGGAGGGGGCTGCGGGCGATCAGCTCGTCCACCTTGCCGATGAGTTCGTCCTGGTCCCGGCTCTGTGCGACCAGCGTCGCCGCCACGAACGTGGAGCGCTGCGTGAAGAACTGAAGGATGTGCAGGCAGGCCCACTCGGTGACGGAGTCGAGGTAGAAGGACGCGTCCGCGGAGAGTTCGGCGGTGACGGGGTGCCCGGTGGCGGAGGCGTTGTGGAGGAGCGTGCGGGCCAGTTTCCGGGGGCCGAGGCGGACCGCCTGGACGTCGTCCATGCCGAGGTCGCCGAGGGCGAGGAGTGTGCGGGCCAGGGCGTCGGTGACCGCGGCGGTCTCGTCGGGCGGGAAGGGCCGCTCACCGGGCGAGGCCAGGGACCGGGACACCAGCCGCTCGGCGATACGGCGCACGTCCGCGCCGTACAGGGTCCGCTTCTCGCCCCGGAAGGAGACGAGCCGGGAGACCCGCACGGGCCGCTCCACGAGGCCCGCCCCCGGGCCCTCCCGGACGAACAGTTTCTTGATCAGCGGGGCTATGGCGCTCGACGCCAGACGGGTGCCGATGACCGCGGGATCCATGGGCGTGAGCGTAGTGGGCGTCACATCGCCCGCGGGGTGGATCTTCGGGTCCGGTGACATGGCGCACAGGGGTTTTGTCCGTTACTAGGCGGAATAGTGGGCCGGGGGTCCGAAGGGTGAGGGACTTTGGTCCCGCAACCTCCGGGACCTTCGCCGCGTCGGGGGGTCAGGGGTGCGGGCCCGTGGGGAGCGGGCGTCCGGGGGCGGTCCGACGTGGGGCTAAACCATCGGATCGGCCTCGGATTCCATGGCGAGAGCGCGGGGTAATTGTCCGGATTTGATGGTGTCAAGAGGGCGAAATGCCGACGCCCGGCTACGGCTTTGGGTAGTAGATGGGCGTTTTGGGGGTTGGTCGGAGCGCGGGTTACCAAGGGATGGCCGACCCGGCGAAGCGTGCTCCGCGGGACCTCACCCGCACCCGCCCCGCCGGGTCTCCTCACGCCCCCCTCAGTTCAGTCCCAAACTGCGAAGGACGTCCCCATGCCGAAGCGCACCGAGAACCACCAGCCCCGCCCGTCCATGCTCCGTACGCGGGCGGCCGTCATCGCCGCGGGCATCGGAGCGTCGACGCTGTTCGGGGCCGGGGTCTCGGTCGCTGCGGACAGCGCCAAGAGCGGCGGTGTCCTGCCCGCCGTCGCCGTGAACTCCGTTCAGGCACAGGCCGCCGCCCAGGCCAAGGCCGCCGAGAAGGCGCAGCAGGACGCGGCCAAGAAGGCCGCGGGCATCAAGAAGGCCGCCGCGAAGGCCGTCGGCTGGGTCCACCCGGTCGAGCGCTACACGCTCTCCGCGAGCTTCGGCCTCGGCGGCAGCATGTGGTCCCACAAGCACTCCGGTCAGGACTTCGCCGTCTCGGTCGGCACGCCGGTCGCCGCCGTGCACGGCGGTACGGTCGTCAAGGCGGGCCCGAACGGCGCCGGTGACGGCCCCGCGTACGGCAACGCCCTCGTGATCAAGCACAGCAACGGCACGTACTCGCAGTACGCGCACCTCTCGAAGGTCGACGTCCGGGTGGGCCAGAACGTCACCACCGGCCAGCGGGTCGCCCTCTCCGGCAACACGGGCAACTCCAGCGGGCCCCACCTGCACTTCGAGATCCGTACGACGCCCAACTACGGCACGGCCGTCGACCCCGCCGCCTTCCTGCGCTCGGTGGGCGTGAAGCTCTAGACCGCGGGGCTCGATCCCGTACCGGCGCGCGCCGCGACTCAGTCGCCCGAGTGCGCCTGCGTGACCAGATCGATGGCGACTTCGAGGATGGCCTTCCGCTTCTCCTCGGGGTCGCCATCGATGTCTTTGAGGACGAACATCCCGCCGTGCATGGTGAACAGGGCACTGAAGCACCGCACCTGGTCGGTCATCGGCGCGCCCGGGTCCTTGAGGATGTCGTAGAGCCCGAGCATGCGGTCCTTGAAGCTCTCGCCGATCTTCAGGTCCCGCACCGTGGCCTGGTTCTCCTGCATGAAGCGGAAGAGCGGCGCCGCGCCGACCAGGATCTCGCTGTAGCGGCTCAGGACCTGCTTGCGGGCGTCGAGGGACGGCGGCTGCGGCTGCTCGTGACCCCAGGCGATCAGCTCGTCGATGGGCCTGGTGCTGTCGTCGAAGATGCTGGTGAGAATGTCTTCCTTGGTCTTGAAGTGGTAGTAGAGCGCCGCCTTCGTGACGTCGAGGCGCTCGGCGATCTCACGCAGCGACGTCTTCTCGTACCCCTGTTCGGCGAAGAGTTCGAGGGCCACGTCCTGGATGCGCTGGCGGGTGTTCCCGCGGCGCTGCTGCTTGCCTGTGCCCGTGCCCATCGGGGTGCTCCTCGGCTCCATTAACTTACTTGACGCCCGGCTAGTTGGGGGTCTACCTTCCCTCAGTGTAGTCAACTAGCCGGGCGGCAAGTAAGGCGCCCGGGCGCGGGGAGTGGGGAACATGGCGGACAAGACCACGGCGGTAGCCGAGCAGAAACCGGACAAAGCGGATCAGCAGCCGCGCAGTGTGCGCGTCGTGCTGATGGCGCTGATGATCACGATGCTGCTCGCGATGCTCGACAACATGATCGTGAGCCCCGCGATGCCGACGATCGTCGGCGACCTCGGCGGCCTTGAGCACCTGTCGTGGGTCGTCACCGGATACACCCTGGCCACCGCCGCCTCCACCCCGATCTGGGGCAAGGTCGGCGACATGTACGGGCGCAAGGGCTCCTTCCTCACCGCCATAGTGATCTTCCTCGTGGGCTCTGTGCTGAGCGGCATGGCACAGGACATGGGGCAGCTGATCGGCTTCCGCGCGATCCAGGGGCTCGGCGCGGGCGGCCTGATGGTCGGTGTCATGGCGATCATCGGCGACCTGATCCCGCCGCGGGAGCGCGGCAAGTACATGGGCATGATGACCGGCGTCATGGCCGTCGCGATGATCGGCGGCCCGCTCGTCGGCGGCACCATCACCGACCACCTCGGCTGGCGCTGGGCCTTCTACATCAACCTGCCGCTGGGTGCCGTGGCTCTCGCCATGGTCACCGCCGTCCTGCACCTGCCCAAGAAGAAGGCCGAGGGGCGCATCGACTACCTCGGCGCGGCCCTGCTCACCGTCGGCATCAGCGCGCTGGTGCTCGTCACCACCTGGGGCGGCACGGAGTACGCCTGGACCTCGTCCGTGATCATGGAGCTGATCGCGATCGGCGTGGCCTCGCTCGTGGGCTTCCTCTTCGTACAGAAGAGGGCCGCCGAGCCGATCATGCCGCTGCACATCTTCCGCAGCCGCAACTTCTCCCTGATGGCCGTGATCGGCTTCATCACCGGCTTCGTGATGTTCGGCGCGATGCTCTTCCTGCCGCTCTACCAGCAGTCGGTACAGGGCGCCTCGGCCACCAATTCCGGGCTGCTGCTGCTTCCGCTGCTGCTCTCGATGATGGTCGTCTCCCTGTTCGCCGGCCGGTCCATGACCGCCACCGGCAAGTACAAGGCGTTCCCGATCGTCGGCACCGTACTGATGGTCGTGGGGTTCTTGCTACTGGCCCAGATGGACACCGGGACCTCGCGGCTCACCTCGGGCCTCTACATGGCGGTGCTCGGCGCGGGCATGGGCTTCCTGATGCAGGTCACCATGCTGGTCGCCCAGAACAGCGTCGAGCTGAAGGACATGGGCGTCGCCTCCTCCTCGGCCACGCTCTTCCGTACGCTCGGCTCCTCCTTCGGCGTCGCGATCATGGGCGCGCTCTTCAATCATCGCGTCCAGGACGTGATGGCCGAGCGCGCCGGTGAACTGGGCGGCAAGGTGACCGAGAAGTCGGCGCAGCTCGATGCGGCGAGCCTCGCGAAGCTGCCGGAACAGGTGAGCGACGCGTACAAGTTCGCGGTGTCCTCCGGCACGCACTCGGCGTTCCTGCTCGGCGCGGCCGTCGGCGTCGCCGCGCTGCTCGCCTCGCTCTTCGTGAAGGAGACCCCGCTGCGGGGCTCGGGCCCCGCCGAGCAGAAGCCCGCGGACGAGCCATTGTCAGTGCCGCGTGCCAGCATCGACGTATGAACCAGAAGATGTGACGCCATGACGCCGTGACGGCTGTTGGGAGCAGACCATGATCAAGGGACTCGCCATCTCCACCGTCTGGGTCCTCGACCAGGACCGGGCCAAGGCGTTCTACACCGAGAAGCTGGGCCTCGAAGTCCGTACGGACATGACGATGGGCGACGGCGGCATGCGCTGGCTCACGGTCGGCGCCAAGGACCAGCCCGATGTGGAGCTGACGCTCATGGTGCCGGGCCCGCCTTCCCTGGACGCCGAGTCGGCCGAGGCCATGAAGAAGCTGGTCGCCAAGGGCGTCCTCGGCGCCGGCGTCCTGGTCACCGACGACGTCCACGGGGACTACGAGAAGCTGAAGGCGCGCGGCGTCGAGTTCCTCCAGGAGCCGCAGGAGCGCCCCTACGGCATCGAGGCGCTCTTCCGCGACGACTCCGGGAACTGGTTCTCGTTCACGCAGCGCCGCGAGGGCGGCCTGGACCTCGACAAGGACTGGTCCTGCTGACGACGGCGGTGGCGGTGCGTCAGAGGTTGTCCGGCAGCTGAAGGATCGGGAAGCTCCCCGTGTTCGTGGGCGCGTGTTCCGGCAGCCACAGCACGGCGACCGCCCCCTCGGAGGGCTCACCGGGCGCCACCCCCGCCGGGCGTACGTTGCGGAAGGTGAGCCGCGCGCCGAGCACCCGCGCCTGGCCCGCGGCGATCGTCAGGCCCAGGCCGTGGCCGTGCCCCGCCCGGTCCGTGCTGCCGGTGCGGAAGCGGCTCGGCCCCTCGTCCAGGAGCGCCTCGGGGAAGCCGGGCCCGTGGTCGCGCACCCGCACCACGCGGCCCTCGACGCTGACCTCGATCGGCGGCTTGCCGTGCTTGGCCGCGTTGGCGACGAGGTTGCCGAGGATGCGCTCCAGGCGGCGCGGGTCGGTGGTGACCTCCGACTCGTGCACCACCGTCACCGTCACGTCCGCGGTCAGGGTCGCCATCCGCCGGGTCACGAACTCGCCGAGCGTGATGTCCTGCAACTCGGCCCGCTCCGCCGCGGAGTCGAGACGGGCCACTTCGAGGACGTCCTCGACGAGCGTGCGCATGGCCTGCGCGCGATCCTTGACCAGCTCGCTCGGTCGGCCGGGTGGCAGCAGCTCGGCGGCCGTGAGCAGCCCGGTCACCGGGGTGCGCAGCTCGTGCGCGATGTCCGCGGTGACCCGCCGCTCGGCCTCGAGCCGCTGCTTGAGCGCGTCGGCCATGGCATCCACGGCGCTCGCCAGATCGTCGGTCTCGTCCTTCACGACACCGCCGATGGCGGCGCGGACACTGACGTCCGTATGCCCCTGGGCGACCTCGCTCGCCGCCGTCGCCGCCTTGCGCAGCCGCCGCGACAGCTGCCCGCCGATCAGCACACCGAGCGCGCAGCCGCCGAAGACGACCGCGATCGAGCCGATGACCAGGGCCTGGTCGAGATCCTTCATCACGGTGGCGCTGCGGTCGGTGAAACGGGAGTGCAGCGAAAGGACGTGCCCGTCGGCGAGCGGCACGGCCGCCCAGATGTCCGGCACCCCGTCGGGCTTGTCCTCCACATAGGTCGCGCGGCGGCCCTTGAGGACCGTCTCCCGCAGCTCCTCCGGGAGCGCCGGGTCGTCGACCTTCGTACCGAACTGGAGGGTCTGCCGCTGGGAGGCGGAGTAGAGCCGCAGGGCGAACTGGATGCGCTCGTCCTGCACATCGCGCGCGTTGTCGAGCATCGAGACCCGCGCGGCGTTGTGCACGACCAGGCTCAGCACCACCGCGACCAGCGCGCCGACCAGCGCGATCGCCGCGCTGATCTTCCAGCGCACACCCGTGCGCAGGCCGGACCGCAGCACCCGGCGGGCACGGCCGACCACGCCGGGGCCGCCGTTCCTGCCCCCGTTCATATACGTCCCTCGCGTTCGCGGCCCCTGAGGCGGCGCCGTACACCGTTCGTCACGCGCCCGCTCACGCCTTGAGCTTGTATCCGAAGCCGCGGACCGTCTCGATGCGGTCCTGACCCACCTTCGTACGCAGCCGCTGCACATGGACGTCGACGACGCGGGTGTCGCCGCCCCAGCCGTAGTCCCAGACCCGCTCGAGGAGCTTGTCGCGGGACAGGACCGTGCCGGGCGCGGACGAGAACTCCAGGAGCAGGCGCATCTCGGTCGGCGTCAGCGCGACGGGGGCGCCGCCCCTGCGGACCTCCATGCCCTCCGTGTCGATCTCCAGATCGCCGAAGTGCAGCACGCCGCCGTCCGCCGACGCGCGCTCGTCCGCGCTGTTCGAGGCCGAGGCGGGGCCGCTCGCATGTCCGAAGCGGCGCAGGACCGCGCGGATGCGGGCGACCAGGACGGCCCCGTCGAACGGCTTGGTCACGTAGTCGTCGGCGCCCGCCTCCAGACCCAGCACCACGTCGATGGAGTCGGCGCGCGCCGACAGCATGATCACCGGGACGGTCGACTCGTCACGGATGCGGCGGCACAGCGAGACACCGTCCAGGCCCGGCACCATCACGTCGAGCAGCGCGATGTCCGGCTGGTTCGCGCGGAACGCCTCCAGGCCCGCCAGACCGTCGGGCATGGCCGTCACCGCGAAGCCGTCGCGCTCCAGGGCGAGCTGGGTGGCCTCACGGATGACGTCGTCGTCCTCGACGAACAGGACATGGGTCTGCTCTGCCATCGGATGCTCTCAGTCCTTCTCGGTGCGTCGTACGTCGTGCGCGGTGCTTTGTTCCGCAGTGCTCGTTGCGTTGTTCCGCAGTGCTTGTTGCTGTGCTCAGTACTCGTGTGTCCTGGAGGCCCGGCCGTCAACCGGCCGCAGGCGCGGGCTCCTCGCCGCCCACCGCGTTGCTGAAGTCGTTGCGCGTGCGGCCCGTCTCGGTGAAGCGGTTCGACGACCAGCGGTACGAGATCACTTCCTCGCCGGAGGGGTAGTCCACAGAGTCGCCCTCCTCGTACAGCTGTTTGGTCACGACCAGTTCGCCCCGGTCGATCTCGGTGTAGACGGAAGCCGGTTCCTCGGCCGTGAAGACATTCTCGTACCTGCCGCCCTGGGCGCGATACACATAGCTGCCGATGCCGACGGCGTCCGCGCAGGTCAGTACGTTCACCACGACATCGGCGGCGGATCCGCCGGTCAGGTTCCCGTACGACACGTCGACCGGGTACGTCTTGCCCGCGCAGGGCTTCAGATCCCGCTTCACGGCCGGGCTGACCTTCGGGTCCTCCTTGACGAGCCGCACCGCGTCGATCTTCTTCGGCACGGGGACCGAGGACGACGGGGAGGGCGAGGAGGACACCACGCGCTCGCTGCGGGCCGGTCCCTCGACCCGCGCGCCGGAACCGCCCGTCGAACAGGCGGAGAGCAAAAGGCCGACGGCGGCGAGTCCGGCCACCGCCGTACTCGCCGCCCGCATGCTTCTCGTGGCCCGAGGGCCTAGGCCGCGCAACGCTCCCGCTCCTCACGTTCGAGCGCGCGTGCGACCAGTTCCTCGCGGTCCCGGCTCTCCAGCTCCTGGCGGAGGCGGGCGAGCGCCCGGTGCAGCGTGCTCTTGACCGTTCCTGCCGACATGCCGAGTGCGGCGGCCGTCTCCTCTGTGGACATCTGCTCCCAGTGTCGCAGCACGACGACGCTGCGCTGCTTGGGTGCGAGCACCTTCATGATGTCCATGAGCAGAGCGCGGTCCGCGTGCTGTTCGGTGGAGTCTTCCACGCTCGCGTCGGGCAGCTGCTCGGTAGGCACCTCTTCGAGCTTGCGCGCCCGCCACCACTCCGTACGCGTATTGATCATGACGCGGCGCAGATAGGCGTCCGCGAGCCGCTTGTCGGCTATGCCGTCCCAACGGCCGTACGTGCGTACGAGTGCGGTCTGGAGCAGGTCCTGGGCGTCCACGGGGTCCGGAACCAGGCGCCGGGCACTGCGCAGCAGGGCATCCTGCCGAGTGCGGACGTACTCTTCGAACTCGAGCACCTCGCCGTGCGCCATATCAAACCGCCTCCGTTCCATCCCCATTGCCGACCGCGGCCCCTGCCTGTGCGGTACAGGTAAGAAGCTACGGAGGCCGTGTCACGGGGTTGTGCGGAGCAGCCAGCGGCGGGCGCACGGCTGTGCGTAGGTTGTGTAACAGAAGTAGGACGCGCGTAAACGCCTGTGGGTCAGGTCATCGGCAGACGGTACATACCGCCCGACAGGGGCTCGACGAGCCCGTCCGCGACCAGCCCGTCCAGCGCGCGGGCGCGCTGCACCGGCTCGTCCCACACCCGGTCCAGCGTCGCCTGCGGCACGGGCGTCACGGCCTCACGGAGCACGGCGAGCAGCTTGCCCCGCACCTGGCGGTCCGTGCCCGCGTACGTCTGGCCGCGGCGGGCCGGACCCTCGTGCGCCGGCTTCCCCGCCGCGCGCCAGGCGCACTGGGCGGCGATCGGGCACCGGGCGCAGTTCTCGTTCTTCGCGGTGCACACCAGGGCGCCCAGCTCCATCGAGGCGGCGGCCCAGCGCGACGCGGTGCGCTCGTCCTCGGGGAGCAGGGCGCGGGCGAGCTTGCGCTCGGCGGCGGTCGTCGCGTTCGGCGGGTACTGCACGCCGGTCACGGCCCGCGCGAAGACCCGGCGCACGTTCGTGTCGAGGACCGCGTGCCGCTGCCCGTACGCGAAGGACGCCACGGCGGCCGCGGTGTACTCCCCGATGCCGGGCAGGGCGAGCAGCTGGGCGTGGAGCTTGGGTACGTCGCCGCCGTGCCGCTCCGTTATGGCGACGGCCGCGCCGTGCAGCCGCAGGGCACGGCGCGGATACCCGAGCCGCCCCCAGGCGCGGACGGCCTCGCCGGGCGCCTCCTCGGCGAGGTCGGCGGGGCGGGGCCAGCGGGCCAGCCACTGCTCGTACACGGGCAGGACGCGGCTGACGGGCGTCTGCTGGAGCATGAACTCACTGACCATCACGCCCCACGGCCCGGCGTCCTCGCGCCGCCACGGAAGATCACGGGCGTGTGCGTCGAACCAGGCGATGACGGGGGTGTGGAGGGCGTCCCCGGTGCGCTCGGGGGAGTCCCCCGGGTCGGCGGCCGGGCTGTGCGGCAGGGGCTTCGTGGGAGCAGTCATGGCAGGGTCGATCCTGCCATGGCCTCGGCGGTTCTACGGGGTTGTGGGGGCGGGGTGTTGTTGCTCGCCTGCGGCCCGGTGGCGTCTTTCCGCGCTCCGCGTGGTTTCTCCCCCACCCACCAGCCCGTTTGCCCCGCGCTACACACCACTGGGCGGTGCTCTGCGCAGCGCCGTCGGGAGGGAGACCTGACGATCGGCAGGGGCGCGAGGGTGCGGAGGGCACGTAGCGTCGAGGGCGTGGACAGGCGTATGCGGGGGGTGGCGTTGGGGGCGGGGCTCGCGTTGCCCGCCGGGGCGGTCGAGTGGCTGGGGCTGGACACCCCCCGCACGACACCCCAGCACCTCGCCGCACTCGCCACCCTCGCCTGCGCCATCGGCGTCCGCCGGACCCGCCCCCTGCTCGCGTTCCTCCTCGTGGCCGCCCTCGGCCTCGGCACCGCCCCCTCCCTCTTCACCCTCTCCTACGGTCCGGCCCTCGCCGCCTTCGCCGTACTCCTCGGCCGCCGCGCGGTCCGGGCCCGCGGCGCCCTGCTCGCCTTCGCGGCCATCGCCGTCGCCGGCACGGTGAAGATCGCCGCACGGGACGTCGACCCCGTGGTCGAGTGGCTCGTCCTCATGGGGACGCTCGTGTTCGGCACGGTCTTCCCCTGGCTGGCGGGCCGCTACTGGCGCCAGGGCCGCGAACTGGCCGCCGCGGGCTGGGCGCGCGCCGACCAGCTGGAGCGCGAGCAGCGCATCGTCGCCGACCGGGCGCGGCTGCGCGAACGGGCCCGTATCGCCCAGGACATGCACGACTCCCTGGGCCACGAACTGAGCCTGATCGCCGTTCGCGCGGGCGCCCTCCAGGTCGCCCCCGACCTGCCGAGTCCGCACCGCGCGGCCGCCGCCGACCTCCGCGCGGCCGCCTCGCAGGCCACCGACCGACTGCACGCCATCATCGGTCTGCTCCGCGAGGACGACGACGAGAGTGCCCCGCTCGCCCCGACCGGCGAGAGCGTCGCCGAACTCGTCGCCCGCGCCAAGGAGTCCGGCCTTGAGATCACGTACGCCGATGACCGGTACGACGATGACCCGTACGCCGATGACCCGTACGCCGGAACGGGAGCGGGGAGTGGCCTCGCCGACGGCGGGCCGGTCGAACGCACCCTCCACCGCGTCGTCCAAGAAGCCCTGACCAACGCCGCCAAGCACGCGCCCGGCGCCCCCGTCACCGTCACGGTGGCACGCGGCGACGCCACCACGACGGTCACCGTCACCAACGGCCGCCCCGAGCACCACGGTTCGCCCTCCGACGGCGGTACCGGCCTGCGCGGCCTGCGCGCCCGCGTCACCGACCTCGGCGGCACCTTCGACGCGGGCCCGCACGGCGACGGCTTCCGGGTCACCGCGCGCCTGCCCGCCGAAGGCATCGCCCCCGCGCCCCCGCACCCCGGCGCCCACCTCGCGCACGCGCGCCGCCGCACCGTCCTGGCCTTCGGCGCCGCCGTCACCACGGGCGTGCTGCTCGTCGGAGGGACCTTCGCCTGGTACGCGTACTCCCGGACCCACTCCGTCCTCGACCCCGCCGACTTCGCGCGGCTGCGCGTCGGCGAGCCGCGCGCCGAGGCCGAACGCGTCCTGCCGGACCAGGCCGCCTCCGACCCACCGGTCGAACGCGCGCCGACCCCGCCGCCCGAGGGCGCCGACTGCGCGTACTACCGCGCGAGCGGTGAACTCTTCACCGCCGTCCCCTACTTCAGGATCTGCTTCGACGTCGGCAAGGGCGGTGCCCGTCTCGTGGACAAGACCGTGATCCCCACGGCTGACGCGATGAACAAGGAGCGTGTGCGGTGAACGCGGTGAACGACGTCATCCGGGTCCTGTTGGCCGACGACGAGGCCATGATCCGCGCGGGCGTCCGCGCCATCCTCGCGGCGGGCGGGGGCATCGAAGTCGTCGCGGAGGCGGGGGACGGGCGCGAGGCCGTCTCTCTGGCGCAGGCCCACCGGCCCGATGTGGCGCTGCTGGACGTTCGTATGCCGCGCCTCGACGGCCTCGCCGCGGGGGAGGAGATCGTTCGTACGGTGCCGGGCACCGCGGTCGCCATGCTGACGACGTTCTCCGAAGACGCGTACGTGGCAAGGGCGCTGGGCGGGGGAGCCACCGGATTCCTGCTGAAGTCCGGAGATCCGCACGAACTCATCGCGGGCGTCAGGGCGGTGGCGGGCGGCGCCGCCTTCCTCTCGCCCAAGGTGGCCCGGCACGTCATCGACGGCTTCGGCGCCCGCCGCATGGGCCGCGGCGTCGAGGCCCGCGCCCGCGTCGAGGCCCTCACCCCGCGCGAACGCCAGGTACTCGGCCTGGTCGGCGCGGGCCTGTCCAACCCGGAGATCGCCGCCCGGCTCCATCTCGTGGAGGGCACGGTCAAGGCGTATGTGAGCGCGGTCCTCGACCGGCTCGGGGTCAAGAACCGCGTACGGGCGGCGATCGTCGCGTACGAAGCGGGGCTCGTCGCGGATCCGGACTGAGCCCCGCCCGGCCAGTCGCGATCGATCGGTCAGCCCCGCGCGGTCAGCGGCGGCGGTGGGAGTCGCGGCGGTGCGAGCCACCGGGCCGCGGGTCGTAGTGCCGCGGGTCCTGGTGACGTGCGTCTCCGTACTGCGTGTCGCCGTACTGAGAGTCGCCGTACTGCGCGTCCCCGTGCTGCCCGTCGTGGCGGCGGAACGTCATCGTCGGGGTGTCGTACGCCGCCGGATCCGTCGCGGGCGACGGGGCGAGGGCGGGACCCGGGCCCGCGAACCACTTCACGACGCCCGTCGAGGACCCCCGCATCGCCTGCCCGATCCGCGCCACGGGACGCGTGGTGAGCCGTACGACCACGTACGTGATCACCGCGCCGAAGACGAGACCCACCACCACGTCGTGCGGGTAGTGCACGCCGACGAAGACCCGCGAGAAGGCCATGAGTACGGCCATCGGAACCGTCAGGGCCGCGATGCGCGGCCAGGCGAGCGCGAGGCCGATGGCGGCGGCGCCCGCGATCGTCGAGTGGTTGCTGGGGAAGGACCAGTCTCCGTAGGCCGGGCACTCGACGAGCGGCTTCAGCGCGCCGGACACCGCCCGGCAGGGGCGCTCCTCGTCGATCACGGACTTGAGCAACTCACTGCACACGTACGCCACCGCGGTGGCCAGGGGAGCGAGCACCGCGATCGCCAGCGCGCGCGGGTCACCGCGCCGGGCACGCCACCAGGCGACGATGAAGAGCACGCCGAAGAGAAGCAGTCCCAGCTCCGTCCACACCTCGGCGAGGTGCTGGAACCACGACGGGGTGTCGTGGGCGAAGTCGGTGATGTCGCGGTAGAGATCGTCGTCCATGGTGTCCATGATTACGGACGGTACGGAGTGGGTCCGAATCGTCACATCTGGCGATCGTCCCGTGCGGACCCTGACGATGGACAGGGTCGGGAGGGCATCAGGGGCTTTGGGGACTTTACGGGCTTCGGCGGCTTCTGCGGAATGATGATCCGCAAACTTTGTTGCTCAGGGCGGCGGGTGGGGCGGGACGCGCGCCGGATCTCTCGTAAGGTTTGGGCGTGGGATCTCTGCGCAATCCGGTCGGGCCGCTTCCCTCCACCATCTACTGGCGTCGGAGGGCCGTTCTGCTGTCCGTGTTCGGCCTGCTGGTGCTACTCGCCGTATGGATCGCGACCTCCGGTGGCGGAGGCGGGAACAACGGCGCCGACGGCCCGAGCGGCAACGGCCCCGCCACGTCCATCACTCCCGGGCCCGGCGATTCCGGTCCCGCGATCAGTGAACACCCGGGCGGGCGGGACGAGTCGGAGGAGGGCTCGGACTCCGGTTCCGGCTCGGGCGGATCGGGTGGCTCGGGCGGCTCCGGTGGATCGGGCGGATCGGACGGCTCGGACGGATCTGGTTCCGGCGGTTCCGGCGGTTCCAACGGCTCGGGCGGCGACGCCAAGGGCGGCGGCGGCTCGGGCGACCGGCTCCCGGCCGGCACGCGCGTGCCCGACTGCACCAGCGGTGCGGTGAAGTTGAAGGTGCGCAGCGTTCGGAACGAGTACGAGATCGGCGAGAAGCCGAAGTTCGAGCTGATCGCCGAGAACCGCGGCGGCAAGGCCTGCAAGATCGATATGGGCGGCAAGGGAACGGTCCTGACGATCACTCAGGCCGACGGCGACGACGAGTTCTGGTCCTCGGCCGACTGTCCCTCCGGGAGCGGCAGCCTGCTGCTGCGCGTGCCGGCCGACGGGCGGATCACGCACACCGTGCAGTGGGACCGGCGGGGGAGCGAGCCGAAGTGCGCGACGCCTTCGGCGGGATCCGCGGCGCCCGGTACGTACCTCGTCGAGGCGAAGGCACCCGGGCTCGGGACGGCTCGCGCCTCGTTCGTCCTGGAGAAGGGCTGACCCCCGCGGACCGCTGGGCGTAACGCGGGGCGTGCTGCTGGGCGAACGCGGGGCGTACCGCTAGACGTACCGCTCCAGGATCGAGGACTCCGCCAGGCGCGAGAGGCCCTCGCGGACGCTGCGGGCCCGGGCCTCGCCCACGCCGTCCACCGTCTGGAGGTCGTCCACGCTGGCGGCGAGCAGCTTCTGGAGGCCGCCGAAGTGCTCGACGAGGCGGTCGATGATGGCGCCGGGGAGCCGGGGGACCTTGGCGAGGAGGCGGAAGCCGCGCGGTGAGACCGCCGAGTCCAGGGCCTCCGGGGAGCCGGTGTAGCCCAAGGCGCGCGCCACGGTGGGCAGTTCGAGAAGCTCCGCGTGGGTGAGGGCGTCCAGCTCCTGGAGCGCCTCGTCGACCGTGCGGGAGCGCTTGGCGGTCGGCTCGGGCACGTAGTCCCTGACGACCAGCTCGCGCTCGGGCTCGACGCCCGCGATCAACTCGTCCAGCTGGAGGGCGAGAAGACGGCCGTCCGTGCCCAGCTCCACCACGTACTCGGCGATCTCCGTGGCGATGCGGCGCACCATCTCCAGACGCTGGGCGACCGCCGTGACGTCCCGCACCGTCACCAGGTCCTCGATCTCCAGGGCGGAGAGCGTGCCGGCGACCTCGTCGAGGCGCAGCTTGTACCGCTCCAGGGTCGCGAGGGCCTGGTTGGCGCGGGAGAGGATCGCCGCCGAGTCCTCGAGGACCCGGCGCTGCCCGTCCACGTACAGCGCGATCAGGCGCATCGACTGGGAGACGGAGACGACCGGGAAGCCGACCTGCTTGGAGACGCGGTCCGCCGTGCGGTGCCGCGTGCCCGTCTCCTCGGTGGGGATCTTCGGGTCCGGCACCAGCTGCACACCGGCGCGCAGGATTTTGGTGATGTCCTTGTCGAGGACGATGCCGCCGTCGAGCTTGCACAGCTCGCGCAGGCGCGTCGCGGTGAACTCGACGTCCAGGATGAAGCCGCCCGTGCACATCGACTCGACGGTCTTGTCCCAGCCGAGGACGATCAGACCGCCGGTGTTGCCGCGCAGGATGCGCTCGAGGCCGTCGCGCAGGGCCGTGCCGGGTGCGACGGCGCTCAGGGAGGCGCGCATCAGCACATCGGCAGCGGAGCTTCCGCCGGGCTTGCCGGGATTCGCTGCCCGGTCGTTGGCTGCCACTGCACTCCCTCGGTCGCAGGTTCCAAGCCTCTGCCGTACGTCTGTCTTCGTACGGATGGGCGAGACCAGGGCAAAGTCTACCGGCGCTCTTCCTCCTCCCGTGGGGCCTCCCGGCGACGGGACCGCGGAAGGACACGCAGCGCGTCACCCATGTCGGCGACTTCGATGACCTTCATACCGGCGGGGATCCTGCCGGGATCGGACGGCACGAGCGCGTGGGTGAAGCCGAGGCGGTGCGCCTCGGCCAGCCTGCGCTGGACGCCCGTGACCCGTCTGACCTCGCCCGCCAGGCCCACTTCACCGATCGCTACGAGATTCTTCGGCAGCGGGGTGTCGCTCGCCGCGCTGGCCAGGGCGAGGGCGACGGCGAGGTCCGCGGCGGGCTCGGAGAGCTTCACGCCGCCGACCGTCGCGCTGTAGATGTCCCGCTTGCCGAGGGCGGTGATCCGGCCGCGCTGCTCCAGGACGGCCAGCATCATCGAGACCCGGGAGGTCTCCAGGCCGGAGGTGGTGCGCCGGGGGCTGGGGATCTGGGAGTCGACCGTGAGCGCCTGGACCTCGGCGACCAGGGGGCGGCGGCCCTCCAGGGTGACGGTCAGACAGGTGCCGGGGACGGGCTCGGCACGGCGGGTGAGGAAGAGGCCGCTGGGGTCGGCGAGGCCGGTGATGCCCTCGTCGTGCAGCTCGAAGCAGCCGACCTCGTCCGTCGTGCCGTACCGGTTCTTGACGCCGCGCACCAGGCGCAGGCGCGCGTGCCGATCGCCCTCGAACTGGAGGACCACGTCGACGAGATGCTCCAGGAGACGCGGGCCCGCGATCGCGCCGTCCTTGGTGACGTGACCGACCAGGAGCGTGGACATGCCCCGCTCCTTGGAGGCGCGGATCAGGGCGCCCGCGACCTCGCGGACCTGCGCCATGCCGCCGGGCGCGCCGTCGATCTCGGGCGAGGCGACCGTCTGCACCGAGTCGAGGACCAGGAGCGAGGGCTTGACCGCGTCCAAGTGGCCGAGGACGGCGGACAGATCGGTCTCCGCCGCCAGGTAGAGGTGGTCGTCGATGGCGCCGATGCGGTCGGCGCGCAGTCTGACCTGGCTCGCCGACTCCTCACCGGTCACATAGAGCGTGCGGTGCTGCTCGCTCGCCGCCTTCGCCGAGACGTCGAGCAGCAGCGTCGACTTGCCGACGCCCGGCTCGCCCGCGAGCAGCACCACGGCGCCGGGGACGAGGCCGCCGCCGAGCACGCGGTCCAGCTCGGGCACGCCGGTGGAGCGCGCGGTGGCCTGGCGGCCGTCGACCTCGCCGATCGGGACGGCGGAGGAGGTGACCCGGCCGGGGGCGGTGGTGCGGACCGCGGGCGCGCCGTACTCCTCGACCGTGCCCCAGGCCTGGCATTCGGGGCAGCGGCCGAGCCACTTGGCCGTCTGCCAGCCACACTCGGTGCAGCGGTAGGACGGACGGTCCTTGGTGGATTTCGTACGGGCAGCCATGCTCGGAACGGTAACCGAGCCCACTGACAACGCGGTCCGAGCCCGCGGATAGATGCGGCCTGAGTCCGCTGACGGTCGCGGCCTGAGTCCGCTGGCGATCGCGGCCCGCAGGCCCGCAAGCCCGACGGCAGCGCCGCGCGCTGTGGCCCCGTCCGCTCCTGACGTACGCCCCGCGCCCGCCCCGCGCGCGAGTCAAGGCCCCGGAATGATGGGTTCCTGTCCCCTTTCGAGGGATCTGTTCACCCGTAAGGATTAAATGTGCGCAAGAGGGCGGAAGGAGCCTGCATCATCCGCCTAACTTCGCACGGGTGATGAGCAGCAGGCCGGAAACTCCCGCGAACGCAACCGGCGCACACCGGGCGCACCGTGACGCGCGCCAGCGTGTGGTGCCCCGCCCGGCGCCCCGGACGACTCCGCCCGCGCGCTACGAACCGTGTCTGGACGGCCTGTTCACGTACTGCCTGTCCGTCCTGTGCGATCACGACGCGGCGACCGCGGCGCTGGGGGACGTGCTCCACCTCGCCGAGCGCCGGGGCTCGCGCGGCCCCGAAGCCGACGGCGAGCTGCGCCCCTGGCTCTACGCCCTCGCCCGCTGGGTCTGCCTGCGCCGTTTGGCCGAGGCCAAACGGACCCGCCAGGGCGCGCACGCGGCCAGGGGAGCGGGGGGCCGCAGAGGCGCGGGAAGAGGCAGGGGCAGAGCCGGCGGCGCCGCGAGGGACGCGAGCGCCGCCACCCGCGCCTCGAAGACCGGGGCCCCGACCGACCCGGCGACTCCGACCGACCCCGCCGCCCAGGCCGCCGGGACCGACCCCGCCCCCGGGACCGACCCCGCCGCCCAAGCCGCCGGGACCGCCCAGGCCGCCGGGACCGACCCCGCCGCCCGGGCCGCTCCGACCGCCCCCGAGGAGACCGAGCGCCAGCGGCACCGCGAACTGGCCCAGCTCGCCTGGCCCGAGGCCGCCGGCACCACCCCCGAGCAGCGTGAGGCCCTCGAACTGGCCGTGCGCCACCAGCTCACCCCGGCCGAGGTCGCCGCCGTCCTCGGCATGGATCTCGCCAAGGCCCGCGCCCTGCTCGCCTCCGCCGCCTGCGAGGTGGAGCGCACCCGCGCCGCGCTCGCCGTCGTGGAGACCGGCAGCTGCCCCATCGTCGCCCGCCTCACCGGCGACAATCAGGTGCTGCTCGGCACGGCCCTGCGCCGCGAGCTGGTCCGGCACGTCGACGACTGCCCGCGCTGCCGCCGCACCGCCGAGCGCGCCGGCGCGGGCGCCTGGCCCGGCACGGCCGTCAGCCCCGCGAGGCTCCCCGTCGTCGAGGCCCCCCGGGACGCCCTCGCCACGGCGGCGCACGTCCCACGCGCGCGGGGTGCCCACCCCCGCTACGACCGGCGTGGTTTCCCGATGGACCCCAAGGACCACGCCGCCCGCCGCGACCGCCTGCGCGCGCGTGCCGTCACGACGACCGTCGTCGCCACCGTCGTGGCCGCCCCGGTGCTCGCCCTCTGGGCCGCGTACCGCGGGGCGCCGCTCACCGGAGAGGGCCACGACGGCAGTTCGGTCACCGCCAGCGAGGGCGACGGTCCCCACGGCCTCGGCAGCGACCACGCGCGGGACTACGAGAACGCGGGCAACGCCCGCAAGGGCCCCGAGCCCCGCTTCACCGCGGGCAGCCGCTCACCCCACGTCTCCGTGGAGGTCATCAGCGATGGCTCGGCGACGGGCCCCGGCCGCCTCACCGTAGCGGCGCGGCCCAGTGGCGACACGACACTCATCACGCTCACGGCAACGGGTGGCTCGCCGGTCCGCTGGTCGGCGAGCGAGGGCGCCTCCTGGCTCTACCTGAGCCGCTCCGCCGGGACGCTCGCGCCGGGGGAGTCGGTCACGGTCCGGGTCTACGTCGACCATGCCCGGGAGCCCGCCGGGCACTGGCGGGCCCGGGTCGCCATCGCGCCATCGGGCGCGGCCATCTCCATCGAGGGGTACGGCGACGGACGGCCGCCGGGCCGGCCGGGGCCGGGGCCGCGTCCCACTGACCCGGGGCCCTCTGATCCCGGCCCGTCCGATCCCGGGCCCTCCGACCCGGGTCCGTCCGATCCCGGGCCCTCCGACCCTGGGCCTTCTGATCCCGATCCCACGCCTACGCCTACGGATCCGGCCCCTACGCCGTCGGATCCCGGGCCGGGGGATCCGTCCTCGCCGCCGGGCGGTGAGGGTCCGAATCCCGGCTGATCGTCGCCGGGGGTTGGGTTGCTTGTTATCCGTCGGCCGGACGTGGCCGGGCGCGCCCACGCGGCGGAGCCGCACATGTCACAGCCCCGCGCCCCTGACGGGGCCTCCCGGCGCGCCCCCTCTATCGCGCCGGATCCGCCGGATGCGGGGCCAGGAGCGGGAGTTGGGCGCCGAGGCGCTCCTCGCACAGCTCGACCAGACGGTCGTACGCCTCCTTGCCCATCATCTCGATCAGCTCGGGGCGGTAGGAGACGTACACCGGGTCGCCCGCGCCGTGCGCCGACGTCGCCGACGTGCACCACCAGTGCAGGTCATGGCCGCCGGGGCCCCAGCCCCGCCGGTCGTACTCACCGATCGACACCTGGAGGATCCGCGTGTCGTCGGGCCGGTCGATCCAGTCGTACGTACGGCGCACCGGCAGCTGCCAGCAGACGTCCGGCTTCGTCTCCAGGGGCTCGCGGCCCTCCCTGAGTGCCAGGATGTGCAGCGAGCAGCCCGCGCCACCCGCGAAACCGGGGCGGTTCTGGAAGATGCACGAGCCGTTGTACGGACGGGTCTGGCGGTCGCCGTCCTCGTCCGTCGAGACCCATCCGGTCTCCCGGCCCACGTCGTGGTGCTGCCAGATGTCGGGCGTCAGGCGCTCCACGTACCCGGCGACGCGCTTCTCGTCGTCGTCATCCGAGAAGTGCGCGCCCAGCGTGCAGCAGCCGTCGTCGGCGCGGCCCGCCTGGATGCCCTGGCAGCCACTGCCGAAGATGCAGTTCCAGCGGGAGGTCAGCCAGGTCAGGTCACAGCGGAAGATCTGCTCGTCGTCCGCGGGGTCGGGGAACTCCACCCACGCGCGCGCGAAGTCCAGACCCTTCTCGTCCGGCTCGGACTTCCCGGTCCTCGCGGTCTTCCCGGACTTGCCCACCGTCTCGTTCTTCTCGGGCCTGCCCAGCACCTTGTCGGCTTTGTCGGCCTTGCCGCCCTTCGCCGCCTTCGCCGCCCTTTCCGGCTTCTCGGGCTTCTCGGGCTTCTTCGATTTGTCGGCCTTCGTCTTTTTCGTCTTTGGCACATCTCCAGGGTATGCGGGCGGTGGGCCGCCCGAGGCCAGACAAGCGCCCCATGCGGCGTAGCGTTCCGTACATGAGACTCGGTGTCCTCGACGTGGGGTCGAACACGGTGCATCTGCTCGTGGTCGACGCCCATCCCGGCGCGTGCCCCCTGCCCGCGCACTCCCACAAGGCCGACCTGCGCCTGGCCCAACTCCTCGACCCCGCCGGGGCGATCGGCCCCCAGGGCGTCGACCGGCTGGTCGCCACCGTCCGCGAGGCGGCGGAGGCCGCCGAGGACAAGGGCGTGGAGGAGATGCTGCCGTTCGCCACCTCCGCGGTGCGCGAGGCGACCAACGCCGACGAGGTGCTGGCCCGGGTCAGAGAGGAGACCGGCGTCGACCTCCAGGTGCTGTCCGGCGAGGACGAGGCCAGGCTCACGTTCCTCGCCGCCCGGCGCTGGTTCGGCTGGTCCGCGGGCAAGCTGCTCGTCCTGGACATCGGCGGCGGGTCGCTGGAGATCGCGTACGGCATGGACGAGGAGCCGGACTGCGCGGTCAGTCTGCCGCTCGGCGCCGGGCGTCTCACGTCCGCCTGGCTGCCCTCCGACCCGGCGGACCCCGCGGACGTGAAGGCGCTGCGGCGGCACGTGCGCGCCCAGATCGCCCGCACGGTCGGGGAGTTCGCCCGCTTCGGCACCCCCGACCACATCGTGGCGACGTCGAAGACGTTCAAGCAGCTCGCCCGCCTGGCCGGCGCGGCCCGCTCGGCGGAGGGCCCGCACATCCAGCGCGAACTGAAGCACAAGTCCCTGGAGGACTGGGTGCCACGGCTCGCCGCGATGACCACGCGCGAGCGCGCCGAGCTGCCCGGCGTCTCCGAGGGGCGGGCCGGACAGCTGCTCGCCGGGGCGCTCGTCGCGGAGGGCGCGCTGGACCTCTTCGGGTGCGAGAGCGTGGAGATCTGCCCCTGGGCGCTGCGCGAGGGCGTGATCCTGCGGCGGCTCGACCACCTGCCCCCGGCGCCGTGACCGGGGGCCCATGAGGCCACCTCCCCGGCGCCGTGACCGGGGCCGCACGAGGCCACCTCCCCGGCGCCGGGGCACGGCCCGTACCCTGTCCCTCGTGGCAGAACCAGTGGTGCGCATCCCGGATGCGAAGGTCGCCCTGTCGACGGCCTCGGTCTATCCGGAGTCGACGGCGACGGCCTTCGAGATCGCCGCGCGTCTGGGCTACGACGGCGTCGAGGTCATGGTGTGGACCGACCCCGTCAGCCAGGACATCGAGGCCCTGCGCAGACTGAGCGACTACCACCAGATCCCGATCCTGGCCGTCCACGCGCCCTGCCTGCTGATCACCCAGCGCGTCTGGTCCACCGACCCGTGGGTCAAGCTCCAGCGCGCCAGGGCCGCCGCCGAGAAGCTGGACGCGACCACCGTCGTGGTGCACCCGCCGTTCCGCTGGCAGCGGGGCTACGCACGCGACTTCGTCGACGGAATCTGGCGGATGGCCGAGGAGACGGACGTGCGCTTCGCCGTCGAGAACATGTACCCCTGGCGCTACCGCGACCGCGAGATGCTCGCGTACGCCCCCGACTGGGACGTCACCAAGGACGACTACCGCCACTTCACCGTCGACCTCTCGCACACCGCGACCGCCCGCACGGACGCGATGCAGATGATCGACCGCATGGGCGACCGGCTCGGCCACGTCCACCTCGCCGACGGCAAGGGCTCCGCCAAGGACGAACACCTCGTCCCCGGCCGCGGCACCCAGCCCTGCGCCGAGCTGCTCGAACGCCTCGCGGCCACCGGCTTCGACGGCCATGTCGTCATCGAGGTCAATACGCGGCGCGCGATGTCCAGCGCCGAGCGCGAGGCCGACCTCGCCGAGGCCCTCGCCTTCACTCGGCTGCACCTCGCGTCGGCGGTGAAGGTGCCCCGCTCATGACGTCCGGCGCCCCCTCGGGGGCCGCCGCCCCACGCCGCCGGGGCCGCCCGTCCCGTACGCGGTCGGAGACCGGGCCCGCGACGCGCGACCGCATCCTCCAGGCAGCCCGCGACGAATTCTCCGAACGGGGATACGAGAAGACGTCCGTACGCGGCATCGCCAAGGCCGCCGCGGTGGACCCGGCGCTCGTGCACCACTACTTCGGTACGAAGGAGCAGGTGTTCGAGGCGGCCATCACGGTCGCCTTCGCGCCCGCGCTGGAAGCGCCCGCCACCGTGGAGGAGGGCCCGCTCGACGGCGTGGGCGAGCGGCTGACCCGCTTCGTCCTCGGCGTCTGGGAGAACCCCGCCACGCGCGCCCCGCTGCTCGCCATCGTGCGCTCCGCGGTGAACAACGACACGGCCGCCGCCGTCTTCCGCCGCCTCATCGCCGCCCAGCTCCTCGGCCGCATCGCGCGCCGCCTCGAACTGCCGGACGCCGAACTGCGCGCCGAACTGGCGGCCGCGCAGCTGGTCGGCATCGCCATGCTGCGTTACGTGATCAAGGTCGAGCCGCTGGCCTCGGCGGACATGGAGCAGATCGTGGCCCGGGTGGCGCCGGTGGTGCAGGGGCATCTGACGGGGGCGTGAGCCGGCGGCCCGCACAGTCGAGGGGACCCGCACCGTCGAGCGGGCCCGAGGCGCAAGCCCCGGAAGCGTGAGCCGCAAGCCCCGGAAGCGTGAGACAGGCGTCCCGCGATTCGGACACCCTGTCCGGATCCTGGAGCCTCGGCGTACGCTCGACAGCAGCCCCATCTCTTACGGAGGAGCGAGCGACGATGCCCGAGCTAAGGTCCCGCACAGTCACCCACGGCCGCAACATGGCGGGCGCCCGCGCCCTTATGCGCGCCTCCGGTGTACCCGGGGCCGACATCGGGCGGAAGCCGATCATCGCCGTGGCCAACTCCTTCACGGAGTTCGTGCCCGGCCACACCCACCTCCAGCCCGTCGGCCGCATCGTCTCCGAGGCGATCCGCGAGGCCGGCGGCATCCCCCGCGAGTTCAACACCATCGCGGTGGACGACGGCATCGCGATGGGCCACGGCGGAATGCTGTACTCCCTGCCCTCGCGCGACCTGATCGCCGACTCCGTGGAGTACATGGTCGAGGCCCACTGCGCCGACGCCCTGATCTGCATCTCCAACTGCGACAAGATCACCCCCGGCATGCTGATGGCCGCCCTGCGCCTCAACATCCCGACGGTGTTCGTCTCCGGCGGCCCGATGGAGGCCGGCAAGACCACGCTCGTCGACGGCACGGTCCGCAAGCTCGACCTGGTCAACGCGATCAGCGACGCGGTGGACGAGAGCATCTCGGACGAGGACATCCTCCGTATCGAGGAGAACGCCTGTCCGACCTGCGGCTCCTGTTCCGGCATGTTCACCGCCAACTCCATGAACTGTCTGACCGAGGCCATCGGCCTCTCCCTGCCGGGCAACGGCTCGGTCCTCGCCACGCACACCGCCCGCAAGGAGCTGTACGAGCGCGCGGGCGCCACGGTCGTCGACATCACCAAGCGGTACTACGACGGCGATGACGCCTCCGTCCTGCCGCGCAGCATCGCCACGCACGCCGCGTTCGAGAACGCCATGGCGCTGGACATCGCCATGGGCGGCTCGACGAACACGATCCTGCACCTGCTCGCCGCCGCCCGCGAGGCCGAGGTCGACTACGACCTGACCGACATCGACGCCGTCTCGCGCCGCGTCCCCTGCCTGGCCAAGGTCGCGCCGAACGCCGCGCCCACGACGACGTACTACATGGAGGACGTGCACCGCGCCGGCGGCATCCCCGCCCTCCTCGGCGAGCTGTACCGCGGCGGCCTCCTCAACGAGGACGTGCACACCGTCCACTCGCCCTCCATCAAGGAGTGGCTGGACACCTGGGACATCCGCTCGGGCTCCGCAGCCGAGGAGGCCGTCGAGCTGTGGCACGCGGCACCCGGCTGCAAGCGCTCCGCCGAGGCCTTCTCGCAGTCCGAGCGCTGGGACACCCTCGACACGGACGCCGCCAACGGCTGCATCCGCGATGTCGCCCACGCCTACTCCAAGGACGGCGGCCTCGGTGTCCTCAAGGGCAACCTCGCGGTGGACGGCTGCGTGGTGAAGACCGCGGGCGTCGACGAGTCGATCTGGACGTTCGAGGGCCCGGCGGTCGTCTGCGAGTCGCAGGAAGAGGCCGTCGAGAAGATCCTCAACAAGGCCGTGAAGGAAGGCGACGTGGTCGTCATCCGCTACGAGGGCCCCAAGGGCGGCCCCGGCATGCAGGAGATGCTCTACCCCACCTCCTTCCTCAAGGGCCGCGGTCTCGGCAAGGCCTGCGCCCTGGTCACCGACGGCCGCTTCTCCGGAGGCACGTCGGGCCTCTCGATCGGCCACGCCTCGCCCGAGGCGGCGTCCGGCGGCACGATCGCACTCGTCGAGGACGGCGACCGCATCCGCATCGACATCCCGAACCGCTCGATCGAGCTGCTCGTCGACGACGCGGAGCTGGACCGCCGCCGCGCCGCGCTCGGTGGTGTGTACGAGCCCAAGGGCCGTGAGCGCAAGGTCTCGGCCGCCCTGCGCGCGTACGCGGCGATGGCGACCAGCGCCGACAAGGGCGCGGTGCGCGACGTGTCGAAGCTCGGCTGATACCCGGTATCAGGCGTTCGGCTGACACCCGAAACCTTTCGCGGCGCGGGCGCGTCCTTGGTGGGGAACACACCAGGGGCGGCCCGCGCCGCCGGTTACGGGGGACACCATGAGCGAGAGCGTCATCACACCGGAGACCGCCGAAGGCACCGAGGCCGAGGCGCTGGCCGGCAGAACCTACGTGGTCGCCGCGGACGTCAACGTCCGCTCCGGTCCCGGCTCGTCGTACCGCAAGGTCGGCCGCCTCAGCGCGGGCGCCCGCGTCACCATCCAGTGCCAGAAGCCGGGCGAGACGGTCACAGGACCGACCGGCACGTCGAAGCTGTGGGACCGGATCGGCAGCGGGCGGTACATCTCCGATACGTACGTCCGCACGGGCAGCGACGGTTACGTGGCCCCGCACTGCTGACGGCCTCCGGAGCTGCCGGGATCACCCAGAAGCCGCCGGGCTCACTCGGATTCCGGCGGCTTCGCCGTGTCGAAGGCGAACACCGTGTTCTCCGCGCCGGTCACGACCGCCGCACGGCCCGCGACGGTCACCCGGGGACTCGCGTTCATCTCGCCGGACACGCCGTCGGCCCGCGGATCGGTGTGCCACAGCTTGGCCCCGCCGCGCTCGCGCAGGGCGGCCACCCGACCGCTGGCCGAGCTGAAGTACAGCGTGCCGTCCGCGGCGACCGGACCCGATGCCCCTTCGAGGCCCGTATGCCGCGACCACTTCTGCTTGCCGGTCGCCGGATCGAGCGCGCGGACCAAACCTGTCCGCGCGGTGATGTAGACGGTGCCGCCCGCCACCGCGGGAGTCCCCTCGTACGGCGCCGGCAGCGGCGCGTACGACACCTTCCGCGCGTCCGTGTCGACCCGCGCCACCCCCTCGTACCCGAGCAGCTCCGGACCCTTCACGCGCTGCCGCAGGAGTACGACGTCACCGTCGACGGAGCCGACCGGTTGGACGGGGCCCGGCACGGGGACACCCCTGCCGAGCCTCCCCGAGCCGCGGCCGATCTCGTACACCGCGGAGTGGCGCACCGCGCCGGCGTCCACCTCGGCGCGCGGCGCGCACATCGCGTACAGCCGTCCCTCCGCGGGGAGCGGGGCGCACTCCGCGGCGGCGGGGAAGGGCGTCGTCCAGGCCACGCGGCCGCTGTGCGCCTGCCGGGCCTCCAAACGGGAGTTCGAGGCGTCGACCGTCACGACGAGGGAGCCGGACACCACGGCGTCCTGCGTCCGCCCCGTCACGGCCGTCGACTGGGAGCCGGACCGCACGGACCACAGCTCCTTGCCCTTGTCGGCGTCGAGCGCCACCACGTCGGTCGCGCCGCCGTCGGGCGCGCCCTCGGCGGCGAAGCGGTAGCCGAGAACCGTGTCACCGGTGACGCCCACCAGGTGCATGCCCTGGACCGGCACACCCGGACTCTTCCGGGTCCACACGCGGGATCCGTCGGCGATCCGCAGCCGGGACGCCACGACACCGCCGCCCCCGCAGAACAGCGCGTCCCCGCGCGCCTCGCACCGCAGCTCGTCCGGGATGTCCGCCCGGCCACCGCGCACCTGCTTCCGCCAGGGCTCGAACCCGCGCGGCAGCGGGTCCCCGGTCGCCGCCACATTGCGGCCCTTGTCCCCCGCGCCGCCCGGCTCGCCCGGGGCGTCGGTCCGCATCAGAGCGACGCCACCGCCGATCGCCGCGACGGCGACCGCGGCGGCGAGGACGGGACGCAGCCGGGGGCGGCGCTTGGGACGCACCGGACCGGCAGGCTTCCGGACGGTCGGCGCGGGCGTGTCCTGCGCGGCCAGATGGTGCTGCGTGTCCGTCTCGCACGTGGGGCGCGCGGCGGCGCCCTCGGCCGCGGCGCCCCCAAGGTCCGTGGGCAGATCCCGCAGCCGGACGAGGAGTTCGTCGGCCGAGGGCCGGTCCTTGGGGTCCTTCGCCAGACACGGCTCGACGACCTTCCGCAGCACGGCCGGGACCGAGCCCAGCGAGGGCGGCTCGTGCACCACTTGATACGCCGTCATATACGGACTGTCCGCGTCGAAGGGCCCCTGCCCCGTCGCCGCGTACACGAGCAGCGTGCCCAGCGAGAACACGTCGGAGCGCGGCCCGACCCCGCGCGGCGCCTGCAACTGCTCCGGCGACATGAAGGGCGGCGTGCCGATCACCCGCCCCGTCATCGTCAGCGTCTGCTGGTCCGCCGCGCGCGAGATGCCGAAGTCGATGACGCGCGGGCCCTCGGGGGAGAGGACCACGTTGGACGGCTTGAGGTCCCGGTGCACGACCCCCGCGCGGTGGATGTCGCGCAGCGCCTCCGTGAGCCCGATGGCGAGCGTACGCAGCTCGGCGCCGCCGATCGGGCCCTGCTCGGCGATGCGCTGGGCGAGCGTGTGGCCCTCGATGTACGTCGTGGCCATCCACGGGTGCGCGGCCTCGGGGTCGGCGTCGATCACGGCCGCGGTGAAGGCACCGCTGACCCGCCGGGCCGCGGCCACCTCCTGCCGGAAGCGGATCCGGAACTCCTCGTCGCCCGCGAACTGCTGGTGGATCAGCTTGATCGCGACGGGCCGCCCCGACGCCGTACGCGCCAGGAAGACGGTGCCCATGCCGCCCGAGCCGAGCCGCGCCTCCAGCGGATAACCGCCGATCTCCTCCGGATCTCCTCCACGGAGTGACACTGTCCCGACCTCCCCGTGATTGCCCGCCAGGCCCTACGCCTTCACGCTCCGCGCGTGACGCCGTACGCCGCCCAAAGTAGCCGCCGGGTGGTGGGGCAGGACAAGGAGGGGGACGAATAGGGCGCGCCGCCCTGCCCGGTTTTCGCCACGGCGATAATCAAACGGTGAGCGAAGAACCCACCACCCCCGGTCCACAGCCCGAACCGATCCGCTTCTTCGGGACGACGTGGCTCGCCCACGACGGCGGCTACGGCGTGCGCCGGGCCGGTGTCGCCGCCGGCTCGCTGCTCGCGGCGGCCGCGGGCTGCTTCGTACTGCGGTTCGCCTACGAGGGCCTGGCCATCGCGGACGTGGGCACGTTCGTGAACCTGCTCGTGGTCGTGATGTTCGCGATCTGTAGCGCGATCGCCTTCCGCCGCACGTGGGAGGGGTTCACCAAGCGCCACGACCCGGCGTCGCAGGCGCAGCTGCGCGGCCTGCTGACCATCGGCTTCATCGGCGCCCTGCTGGCCTACTTCTTCCGCTCCCTGCGGGAGGCCCCCGGAGAGCGACTCCACCGCGAGGAGTACGAGACGGCCCGCGCCCAGCACGCGAAGCGCACGTCGCGCCGAACGGGCAACCCTTCCCGCAAAAGGCGCAAGCCCTAGGGCGTGGCGGGACACGCCGGGCCTCCGAGGACTTCGGCCCCGGCCCCGGTCGCACCTTGACGCCCGAGCCACCCCGGAGGATTATTCATCACATGATGAATAAAGAGCCCCCGGCCCTCGGCCCCCCCGCCACGCCCCCTCCCAGCGGCACCGGCAGAACACCCCCCGCCATCCTGGCCGCCGACCTCACCGCGGTCCGCGGCCCCCGCACCGTCCTGCGGGGCCTCCACTTCACCGTCCCGCGAGGCCGGATCACCGGGCTCCTCGGCCCGTCCGGCTGCGGCAAGTCCACCCTCATGCGCGCCATCGTCGGAACCCAGGCCAACGTCACCGGCACCCTGCGCGTCCTCGACCACCCCGCGGGCGCCCCCGCCCTGCGCTCCCGCATCGGATACGTCACCCAGGACCCCTCCGTCTACGACGACCTGACCGTCCGCCAGAACCTGGAGTACTTCGCCGCCGTCCTCGACCCCGGCCGGGGCCCCGCCGCGGCCCGCCGCCGCGACCACGTGGCCCGCGCCATCGACGACGTCGACCTGGCCTCGCACGCCGGTTCCCTCGCCGGCAACCTCTCCGGCGGCCAGCGCAGCCGCGTATCCCTCGCGGTCGCGCTCCTCGGCACCCCCGAACTCCTCGTACTCGACGAGCCGACCGTAGGCCTCGACCCCGTACTCCGCCGCGACCTGTGGAACCTCTTCCACGACATCGCCGCCGAACGCGGCGCCACGATCCTCGTCTCCTCCCACGTCATGGACGAGGCCGAACGCTGCCACCGCCTCCTCCTCATGAGAGAGGGCGAGATCCTCGCGGACGACACGCCCGAAGCGCTGCGCACCCGCACCCGCGCCGACACCGTCGAAGCGGCCTTCCTCCACCTCGTGGACGAGGCGACGGCCCGCCCACCGGCCCCCACCGCGAGCCCCCAATGAACCCGCACCGCACCTTCGCCACCGCCGCCCGCGTCCTGCGCCAGCTCCGCCACGACCCGCGCTCCATCGCGCTGATGATCCTCGTCCCCTGCGTGATGCTGCTCCTCCTGCGCTACGTCTTCGACGGCGACCCCCGCACCTTCGACTCCATCGGCGCCTCCCTCCTCGGCATCTTCCCCCTCATCACGATGTTCCTGGTGACCTCGATCGCCACCCTCCGCGAACGCACCTCAGGCACCCTCGAACGCCTCCTCGCCATGCCCCTCGGCAAGGGCGACCTCATCGCCGGCTACGCCCTCGCCTTCGGCACCCTCGCCGTCGTCCAGTCCGCCCTCGCCACCGGCCTCGCCCTATGGGCCCTCGGCCTGAACGTCACCGGCTCCGCCTGGCTGCTGCTCCTGGTCGCCCTGCTCGACGCCCTGCTCGGCACCGCCCTCGGCCTGTTCGTCTCGGCGTTCGCCGCGTCCGAGTTCCAGGCCGTCCAGTTCATGCCGGCGGTGGTCTTCCCCCAGCTCCTGCTCTGCGGTCTCTTCGCGCCTCGCGCCGCCATGCAGCCGGTCCTGGAGTGGATCTCCAACGTCCTCCCCATGTCGTACGCCGTCGACGGCATGAACGAGGTCCGGCGCCACCCCGACATCACCGGCGACTTCGTACGCGACGCCATCACCGTCGCGACCTGCGCCCTGCTGGTCCTCGGCCTGGGCGCGGCGACCCTCCGCCGCCGCACGGCCTGAACCCGACGAACCGCGCCCCCACCACCCCGTCCGCCCACCGGACGCGCCCCCTCCCCGGCACACCCCGATGCGAGGATGGCCCCCAGGACGACGCAACCCCGGAGGGCCCCACTCATGAGCCGCACCACGAGCCAGAAAGTCGCAGTCCTCGGCACCGGAAAGATCGGCGAGGCCCTGCTCAGCGGCATGATCCGCGGTGGCTGGGCGCCCGCCGACCTCCTGGTCACCACCCGCCGCCAGGAACGCGCCGAGGAACTCCGCACCCGCTACGGCGTCACCCCCGTCAGCAACGCCGACGCCGCCAAGCAGGCCGACACCCTCATCCTCGCCTGCAAGCCCCAGGACATGGCGAGGCTGCTCGACGAACTCGCCCCGCACGTCACCGCCGACCGCCTCGTCATCAGCGCCGCCGCCGGCATCACCACCGCCTTCATCGAAGAGCGCCTGGCCGACAGGACCCCCGTGGTCCGCGTCATGCCGAACACCCCCGTCCTCGTCGACGAGGGCATGTCCGTCATCTCCGCGGGCAGCCACGCCACGGCCGAGGCGCTCGCCCACGCCGAGGACATCTTCGGCGCCGTCGGCAAGACGCTCCGGGTCCCCGAGACCCAGCAGGACGCCTGCACGGCCCTGTCCGGCTCGGGCCCGGCCTACTTCTACTTCCTCGTCGAGGCCATGACCGACGCGGGCATCCTGCTCGGCCTGCCCCGCGACAAGGCCCACGACCTGATCGTCCAGGCGGCGGTCGGCGCCTCCGTGATGCTCCGCGACAGCGGTGAGCACCCGGTGAAGCTCCGCGAGAACGTCACGTCTCCCGCCGGCACGACCATCAACGCGATCCGCGAGCTGGAGAACCACGGCGTCCGCGCGGCGCTCATCGCGGCCCTGGAGGCGGCCAGGGACCGCAGCCGCGAACTCGCCTCCGGCACCAGCTGACGCGACCCCGGCGAGGGGGCGGGCAGGTCACGCCGGGGGCAGCAGCCCGACCGCCCGATAGGCACCGTCCACCGTCGGCCTGGCCATCCCCCTGGCCCGCTCGGCCCCCCGCCGCAACACCTCCTCCACATACGCCGGGTCCGCCATCAGTTCCTTGTGCCGCTCCTGCACGGGCCTGAGCAGCTCCACCACGGCCTCGGCGGTCTCGCTCTTCAGCGCGCCGTACGACTCGTACGCCCCGCTCAGCGCTTCCGGGTTCCCGCCCCGGCAAGCCGCGAGGATCTCCAGCAGATTCGAGACCCCCGGCTTCGCCTCCCGGTCGAACACGACCTCGCTCCCGCTGTCCGTGACCGCCCGCAGGATCTTCTTCCGTACGACATCGGGCTCGTCCAGCAGATAGACGATCCCGCCCCCGGCCTCGTGGGACTTGCCCATCTTCGACGTCGGGTCCTGGAGATCCATGACCCGCGCCGCCACCTTGGGCGGCGTGGCCCGCGGTACTACGAACGTCTGTCCGTACCGCTGGTTGAACCGCACCGCCAGATCCCGCGTCAGCTCGACGTGCTGCGTCTGATCCTCACCGACCGGCACCTCGTCGGCCCGGTACGCCAGGATGTCCGCCGCCATCAGCACGGGATAGGTGAGCAGGGACAGCCGCACGCTCCCGCCCCGCGCCCGCTCCCGCACGGACTTCTCCTTGTACTGGATCATCCGCCGCATCTCACCGTCGGTGGCGACGCACTCCAGCAGATACGAGAGCCGCGCGTGCTCGTCGACATGACTCTGTACGAACACGGTGGCCTGCTCGGGATCGATCCCCGACGCGAGCAGCAGCGTCGCCGCCTGCCTGCTGAGCCTGCGCACCCGGCCGGGATCGTGCTCCACCGTCAGGGCGTGCAGGTCCACGACGCTGAACAGCGATTCGGCGCGGTACTGGTCGACCTCGGCCCACTGCCGGACGGCCCCCAGGTAGTTCCCCAGGGTCAGGTGCCCCGTCGGCTTGACCCCGCTGAAGATCCTCGTCATCTCTCCGCCTCCTGCTCGGGACCGCCGGCCCGACGACCGGGTTCCGGGTCCCCCAGGGGGAGAGACGAGAACGGCCGCCGAAGCGGCGGCCGTTTGAGTACACGCGTATGTACGGCCGCCGTCAGGCGGCCCACCACAGCTGGGTGTACGCGTGCGTTGTCATGCCGCCCAGAGTAGTCCCCGGGGGACCGCGCGTCAGGGAGTTGACACTCCCTGGGGGTCTACGTAGTGTTCTCCGAGTTGCCCGACGTGAGCGTCGACCACTTGGTCGGTCCCCGGGCGGCCATTCCGCAAGAACCCTTCAAGCGATCGATGTCGTGCGCCCTCTTGGGACTCGCCTTCGGCCCGCTTTCATGCGTATTTGCGAAATGAGGAATCGGCGTTCGAAAGGACGCCCCCGATTAGCTCGGGAGCCAGGATTCCGCTAAAGTCTCACTCGTCGGAACGGCCCAACAGCCGCGAGGACAACCCCATTCGACTGGGAGTCAGGCCCGCAAGGATCTGATAGAGTCGGAACCGCCGGAAAGGGAAACGCGAAAGCCGAAAGGCCGGAGCGGGAACCGGAAAGGCACCGAGGAAATCGGACACGAAAGAGTCTGATAGAGTCGGAAACGCAAGAACAAAAGAAACACCGAAGGGAAGCGCCCGG